>CAYJHD010000026.1:0-27349 GCA_964370015.1 uncultured Desulfovibrionaceae bacterium
CCATGTATATATATTGTGACTGCGAAGCCGGCATAAGCGGCGATATGTTCCTTGGCGCTTTATGCCACTTGGGCCTTGACCTTGCTCCCTTGCAAGTCATGCTACAAAAGGTGGGCATAGATTGCCAAATCAAAACATGGCAAGAAAATCGCGCTGCCGGCCCCGGATTTCGTGTGGATGTGAGCTGGCCAGAAGAACAGCCCCTACGCCATCCATCGGATATAGCTAAAATTTTTTCCGCAGTGGATATTTCCCCTTGGGTACGCGAACAAGCTCTAGCTGTGCTGGATGCCCTCACATCGGCCGAAGCCCACGCCCATGCCATCCCCAAGGAACAAGTGCATTTTCATGAAGTGGGTGCCATTGATACGGTGGTAGATATATTAGGTGCTGTGTGGGGCCTTGAACAGCTTGGCGTACAAAAAGTGCTCTGCTCTGCCCTGCCTTGGTTTACAGGTACGGTGGAATGCGAGCATGGTCTCCTCCCCTTACCGGCACCTGCCACAGCTTTTTTGCTTAAAGATAAACCCATCTGTCATACATGGTCTCATCATGAATGGCTGAGCAAAAGCGAACTCGTAACGCCCACCGGTGCAGCTTTGGCGCATGTGCTTGGGCAAAGCTTTGCTCTTCCCCCCAGCGGAACTCGCAACGGTTTGGGAACAGGTTACGGCTCTCGCAAAGCCCCCGTGGGTCTGCGCCTATGGCTCATTCAAGAAGATGCCATCATTAATAATGATGGCAAAGATGAAATTCAAGAAGACATCCTCCAGCTGGAAAGCCATATGGATCACCTTAGCGGTGAAGAACTGGGAGCCTGCCTCACAGCCTTAAGTGCCATGCCTGAAGTGGTGGATGTTTTATGGCTTTGTGGCCTTGGCAAGAAAAATCGCCCCAGCGGATTATTACGTGTTCTTTGCCTTCCAGAGCATCAACGTACGGTGGAGTATGCTTTTTTTGCCCACACACACACCTTGGGCATTCGCCATGGCCTACTCAAAAGAACCATTTTGCCGCGCACACAGGGCACCATCACCAGCGCAGCCACACTGACAGCACTATTGCCAGCCAAGGAGTATACTCTACATGGGCAAACATGGTTACGCCCTGAAAGTGACGCACTGCAAGAACGCGCCATCACCCTCAATGTGGGCATGCCAGCTTTACGCATGTACACCAAGAATAAGGAATAGTTCTTGGATAGTTTAAACGTTACACACATTTTTTCTTTTGCCCTTGCCGTCTGCGCAGGGGCATTTTTACGTTTTACCATTTCTACCTTTGTGGGGAATTTTTTAACACGATTGCTCCCCTCTCCTCCCATTTTTCCTTGGGCAATCATGGTGGTAAATCTTTTGGGATGTTTCGGTTTTGGGATGTCCATGGGGCTTGGCGAAAAACTATTCCCTTTAGACGAAGCGGAGAGAATTATCCTTTTTGCAGGCTTTTTTGGCTCTTTTACCACCTTCTCCACTTTTATTTTCGATATATATTCACTATGGATTAAAACCCATTATAAAGAGCTTTTCTTTTTTATTTTTGGGCACATAGCCCTTGGCGTAGCGTTGACTTATGTAGGTTTGTACATTTTTTCTTAAAAACAATATTGACATTTATTTTCAATTTCAATATAACACCTCATACACTACAGAAACGGAGGTGATTATGGCTAAAAAAATAAAAAAAGACATAGTTCAAGCGCCAAAAAATTGGAGCAAAAAGCAGAACAGCATGGCTGTAACACCATCCGCCTGCAGTACTTGTAGCGACCCTTGCTTGTGCGCCAACTGCCCAAAACGCATACTTATTGTAGGCGGAATTGAACGTATGGAACCCCTTTATCGCGAAGCCATTGAAGCTAAAGGGCACATATTTGAATATCATGCTGGTCACTTGCGCAAAGGTGGTAACAAGTTAGAAAATTGCTTACTCAGGGCTGATATGGTTCTCTGCCCTGTCAATTGCAATAGTCATTCTGCATGCTTGCAAGTGAAGAGCCTGTGCAAGAAGCATAAGAAGAATTTGCACATCATGAAAAATTTTAGCATCTCTGCCATTGAACGTACTTTAAGCATGGGAACTGAAGTACGCACAGCCTAGAGCTTCAACCTGAGTAGCACACCTCACTAATATGTGCATATTTTTGTTTAAATGGAAAACTCACTATAGCAACTCCATACCAAGCCCTCTACGCCCTTCCTTCGTAGAGGGCTTACCCATTTAAACCTTTCAAACACTCTCCCCCAAAGTTATTTTTTGATAACCAAGCCTTTAACCTACGAAGTCACATCGTTTCACTTTTCCATAATACAGTAAATTAACAAGAAAAACCGCGCTACGACACTTGACGTTCACACATTCCAGATTTATCTTTATGTATGTTTGTTTGCATAATTTTTAACCAAAAAGACCAGGAGAACCTTACTCCAGTAAGGTTTATATGAGGTAGGCCTTTTTGTAAGGAGAATTTTATGTTTAAGACCATGATTTTGGGTCAAAAGTATTCTCGTGAGGCGTATAAAGACACAGAAAATGAATTACGAGTGAAGCTTTTTGAATTACAAAGGCAGTGTGAAGAATATAAAGTTTCGGTTCTTATAACCATTTTAGGAGTTGATGGCTCTGGTCGTGGGGATTTGGTTAATACCTTATCGTCTTGGGTAGATACAAAGAAATTAAGCAATCATACTTTTTGGAAAACCAATGAGGCCGAAACCTCACGCCCCGACGCATGGCGCTATTGGCTAAAACTCCCAGCCTATGGTGAATTTGGTATCTTTTTTGGCGGCTGGTATGATGAGGTTATCCGCAAGGCATCCTATGGCGAGCTTGATACCGCTGAATTACATAGTTCCATGCATAGCCATGTGCAATTTGAGCGTAACTTATCGGCCAACGGCTATGCTTTAACCAAATTTTGGCTACATTTAGGCCAAGAAGAACACAGCAAACGCCGCAAGGCACGACAAAAAGAACAAGGTGTTTGCCGCTTTACTCCTTACGATAAGCATAGCGAAGAAAAATATCATCAACTTATTTCCACCGTATCCGACACCATCACCATGACCGATAGAGACTATGCCCCATGGTATGTCATTGACGCGCATGATAAGAGATTTTGCCATGTGTCAGTGGCACGCGCCATCATTGCTCATGTGGAAAGTGTTTTGGAAGCCAAAAAAGCTGAAAAAAACATTAAAGAAAGCCCTGCATTGGAAGAAGCTCTCAAAGCAGATTCCTCCGTCACCATGCTCGATCGCCTTGATATGTCCTTAAGCCTTGAGCGTGAGGAATACAAAAAAGAGCTCAAAAAATTACAGTCTGAAGTTTTTCAGCTGACATTTAAAGCCTATCAGCAAGGTATTTCCTCCACATTGACATTTGAAGGCTGGGATGCCGGTGGCAAAGGTGGCACCATTCGTCGTTTATCCTCCGCTGTGGATGCACGCATAACACGCATTATCCCTGTGAGTGCCCCCACAGACGAAGAACTAGCTCACCATTATTTATGGCGTTTTTGGCGCCATGTACCCATGGCAGGGCATGTGACCATCTACGACAGAACATGGTATGGTCGTGTTCTTGTGGAAAGAGTTGAGAAATTTGCTAAGCACCACGAATGGAAAAGAGCTTATGCAGAAATCAATAACTTTGAAGAGCAATTGGTGAACAAAAAAAATATTCTCTTAAAATTTTGGCTACATATAAGCAGTGAAGAACAACTTGCTCGCTTCAAAGAAAGGGAAAATACCCCTTGGAAAAACTATAAACTCACCGATGAAGATTGGCGCAATCGCGAGAAGGCCGATGACTATAAAGTGGCCGCCGATGAAATGTTCATGCGTACCAACACAAGCTACGCCCCTTGGCATATCATTCCAGCCAACTCTAAATACTATGCACGAATACAAGTGTTGAAAATTTATCGAGACGCGCTTTTACAAGCGCTTGGAAATAACGAGCAAGCGCCTAAGTGCGGCATAAAAAAGAAAAAATAGGCTCTAGCACCCAAAAATTTTATAGAAACCTCCTGCCACTGGAGGAGGTCAGAGTGCTGGCACAGTTTACTGGGGGAGAACATTTTTTAAAAAAAGGTTCTCCCCCCAGTCCCGTTTCACTCTCTATTCCCGTAAGGCTCGCAAACTCGCCAACGGGAACACTACGCGCCCTTTGGGTAGGCCCTTCCAAAAAACTTTAATTGCGACGTATGCTTATCTTTGGATGTAAAATCTAAACGCAAGGCAATTTTTAAAATAATGGCTTGATAGTGTTCATTTAAAAAAATTGAAGCGTAGTTCATAAAAATTTACCCTAGGGTTTGTCATTGATCGGGCCTCCTGTCATCAGCGGGAGGCTTTTTTTCCACAAAAAAAGGGAGAAACACAAGGTCTCTCCCTTCATAAAATCTTTTAAGAAGCAGTATTACATGGTGGAGCCGGAAGCTGCACGTTGCATTTTTACTTCTACTTTTTCTGTGAGGCTTTCATAGTACTCGCGTAAAATTACGAGGCACTCATCGCGACCGAAGTGATCTGGAATCTCTGCGCCTTCGGAAAGCATCTTACGAAGCTTGGTACCGGAAAGGATAACGCGATCGTCTTTGCCATGGGGGCAAGTACGCATGGAAGCCATGCCGTCGCACTTTTTGCAGTAGAAAGTCCAGTCAATGTTCAAGTTCATGCACTGAAGGTTCTTTTTAGGATCAGCATTTTGTGGAAGCTTTAAGAAGATATCTTGAGCTTCAAACATGCCGTAAAAATCACCTACGCCAGCATGGTCACGACCAACAAGCAAGTTGTTAATGCCGTAGTTTTGGCGGAATGTGGCGTGTAAAAGAGCTTCACGTGGTCCAGCATAACGCATATCAAGAGGATAACCAGCTTGGATAACGTGATCTTTTACAAAGTAGTGTTCAACCAAGGTATCGATGCACTTTACGCGCACTTCAGCTGGAATATCGCCGGGCTTCAAGGAGCCTACCAAGGAGTGGATTACCACACCATCACAAATTTCTACGCCGATTTTGGCAAGATATTCGTGTGAACGGTGCATGGGGTTACGCAATTGTAATGCAGCAACCTTACCCCAATTACGCTCATCCATCTTAGCACGAAGTTCAGCAGGAGTTAAATACACGCCGGGGAACTTGGTGGGGAAGTCACCTTGTGAAAGCACATTTACGCTACCAGCAAGGTTGAACTCTTGTTGTTCCATAACCATTTTCACGCCGGGGTGGTCTTCCAATGCCACATCCCAGAACTTCTCAGAGTCAGGGCCTTCACCCTTAAAGATGAGCTCGCATTCCCACTTTTTGTCTGCGTCGGTCATTTCATAAACTTCTTCAACTTTAAGAGTAGCCATAAGCTCACCCTTACGCACAAGAGCCACTTCTTCACCTACTTTAAGAGTAGCAGCAACATCTTTGGAAATATCAAGTGTCACAGGCACGGGCCAGAAGCAACCGTCTGCAAGAGTCATATTTTCGCAAACGCTTTTCCAATCTGCTTTATTCATGAAGCCGCTCAGAGGAGAAAAACCACCGATACCCATCATGATAAGATCGCCTTTAGCGCGGGAAGAAATTTCAATTTGCTTTAAGCTAGCAGCTTTTGCCTTTTCAGCGTCAAGAGCTGCACCTTCAAGCAAACGACAAACAAGGCCATCAGCACCATGTGGGGGAACCAATCTAGACATCGTGAAACCTCCAAAAAATTGCGTTGTATTGAGCATGAAACAAAGAATTACCGCAAGTACACTCACACGCGAAAAAACTACATCATGCGCAAGTTGATATTGTGAAAAATCTAACAACATGTCAAGTTACTTTTTTCACTTTCTCCAACTCGTCCAAAAAAGGGAGAAAATGTAAAACTCAACTTTTTTCTAAGGCAAGTCTCTTATACCACACTCACAAGAAGGACACAAGAAAGTTTTTAAAAAAAGTCTCAACACACAAGTAACACTCTCACCACCCACTGCAAAAAGGACTTAGTTTTATCACTTCAACAGCTATTTTGACAAAAAAAATACACTCAGACCATTGTAGCATTGACAATATTAGGAGTATCCACTAAAAAAAATGGCTTTCTAGAAATTCTCTAGGTATTCTATGGGTATTTTATAGAATAATTTTTCCATGCAAGACATTGTTTTTTCATAACAACTCTTTTACAAAAAAAAAAATTTTTTTCTTGTAAAAGAAAATAAAAAAAATTATACTCAAAGCATGAAGACAATCTATCACAAGGAAGGTAGTTCCATGTTACGTAAATCAATCACAACAGCTCTATTGCTGTCTTGCCTCGTTCCCGCTTTAGGCACACAAGCCTATAGTGCAGCCAAGGATGTGTCCGGTGGCCCCTACGAACTCGTAGAAGACGGCAAAGCAGACCAAGCACAAACATCAATGATGCAAACAGTAAATGCTGTGTTGCAAAACCACAAAGCCCTTAAGGTCATCCAAGAAAATCGCCAAGTGGCCATTCATGAGCTTGAAAGCTCTAAGGCTGGCTATGGTCCAAGCGTTGACATCACTGGTAATATTGGCTTTACCAATCAAAGCACTGTCACCACACGCGCTTCTGGCAAAGATAAGTACATGTTTGCCACTGGCCAAGTACAATTATTAATTACCCAACCCATTTGGGATGGCTTTGCCACTCGCAGCCGTGTTCGCGCCAGTGAATCCTTACTCCGTTCTGTGTCTACACGCGTTATAGACAACGCCACCACTTTGGCACTTGATGGTATCATTGCTCACGTGGACCTTATCTGGCGTAGAAAGAACTTACAACTCGCCGACAGAAACGTACAAACCCACGAAAGAATTCTTGCTCTTACCAGAGACCGGGAATCCACCGGTGCTGACGTTCTTGCCAGTGTAACCCAAACACAAGGCCGCCTTGTGGATGCCTTGTCTACTTTCGAAGACAACAGATCTTCCCTCATTCAAGGTGAAAACTCTTATAGCCGTTTAACAGAGCGCCCTGTGCCTGCCGGCTTAGGACCAGTCAAACAACCCTTGAAGATGTTCACCACTCCTGAAGAAGTATTAGCTCTTGCCAAGGTGAACAATCCCAAAGTTATTGCTTACCTTGAAGACGTAGTAACAGCTCAAGCTGAAAAAGAACTTGGTGATGCTGTATTCCACCCCACTTTCAACATTGAAGCCGGTCCAAGCTATAGCAACAATGGTTACCAGTATGCTGGCGAAGAGTGGAATGCTAGCTTTGACGTACTTGGTACCATGCGCTGGAACATCTACAATAGCGGTGCCGACGTTGCTGCGTCCAAAGCCGCTGCTGCTCGCGTACGCGAATCTCGTCAAACTGCACACAGCTTCATGGATGATTTAGATTTGGACATCAAGAACTCTTGGACAGATTATCAAACAGCCATCACCCAGCTTGCCTATCACAATGAAGCCATCAAGTATAATATCCTCACTCGCGATGCTTATATGGAGCAATACATCATTGGTCAACGTACCTTGCTTGACTTGCTTGACGCTGAAAGTGAGTTGTACAACTCTGAAGTACAAGCTGTAACTGCACGTGCAAACATTATCATCAGCACATACCGCTTATATGCTTTGGCTGGCTTGCTCTTACCTGAGCTAAACATCTCTGCTGAGCAAGTACTTGTTAAGCCTGCAGAATAAAGCTTATTAGTTTAAATTTTAACGCTTTATAAAACTTTTAAAAATCCACAAGCAACACGATTTGTTGCTTGTGGATTTTCTTTTTAGGGTTGACAAATACCCATTTCGTTCGTACATTATTTAGGGATGAGTCTGTACTTTACTGGGATGATTTTTTTCATTCATTAAAGGTTATTATACACTACTTAACGACTATGATTTCCCTTTACCTCCTTGGCAAAGCTCTATCAAGAATTTGTAGCATAACTTGTAGCAACAACACGGACCATGCAACAATGACACAAACAAATGCTATCGCAAAGATATCATTTTCTGCCTCATATAAATCCCTCAATCATGAGTACAAATCCATAAGAAAAATTTATGACTGAAAAAAAAGCACCAGACACTGTACAAAAGCAAGCGCCCTCGACTGCATCTTCTGTTGCGCAAGCTCCTAAGACAGCGCCCACAGCTCAATCTATGGCGCAAGCCCCTAAAACAGTCACCCCTACACCATCAGCGCCACAAGCACCCAGAGCTTCTGGCGTCCCTAATGTAGGCCAAAAGGTCACCCCACAGGGCGTGCCATCTGCCATGCATTCGCAAACTACAGGTGCAAAGCCAACAGCGCCAAACACTGCTGCCCCCACTCCGGAGGACAAGGCTCGAGCTCTCAGTAAGCCTGCTGTCGCGCCTTCGTTTGGTGCTCCGCAAACGGACGAAAACCCGGCCAGTGCACTTGTCCAAGAAGATGACGACCTCACAGGTGAGCAGCAAACCAGCGCAGCAGCTCCTCAAGCTACTCCAGCGCCATCTGCACAAGAGGTTAAGCCACCCAATTACGAACCAGAGGCCATGCCCGTGGCTCCAGCAGAGGTGGATTATGTACCGCCTCTTTTGCGTAGCTTAAGTTCACTTTTACGTTTGCGCGGAAAAAGCGTTTCTCCACAATTTCTCTATTCTGGCCTTGCCGGCATCGGCGAGGTAACTCCTGGTGAGTGCATTCGTGCAGCAGCGCGTTCTGGCTTACAAGCAAAGATTATACAGCGTCCGACACTAGACGATATTTCACCACTCACCTTGCCTTGTGTGCTTATTTTAGAAAATGGACGGTCTTGCGTACTCACAGCTTTATCTCAGCATTTGGCAACCATCATTTTGCCTGAACTTGGCGATGAACCACAACAAATAAATAGAGAGCGTATTGCCAATGAATATACGGGCTATGCAGTATTTGGTTCCGTAGATAATCACGGCGATAAGCGCATAGAATCATTCCGTCGCCCACAAGGTAAACGTTGGTTCTGGGATGCCATCAAACACTATGGCCCCATCTACCGACACGCTGCCTTTGCAAGCGTTATTATTAACCTTATTGCTTTGGGGAGCCCTCTGTTCGTCATGAACGTTTATGACAGAGTAGTACCCAACAATGCCATTGATACACTCTGGGTTTTAGCCATCGGCATAAGCTTAGCTTATCTCTTTGACTTTTTACTACGGACCTTACGTAACCACTTTGTAGACACTGCAGGACGTAACGCCGATGTGGTTATCTCCAGTATGTTGGTGGACAAAGTTCTGTCCATGCAGCTGGACCATAAACCAGAATCCACGGGGGCATTAGTAAATAACGTTCGCGAATTTGAATCATTACGAGAGTTTTTCTCTTCGTCTACACTTTTATCCTGTATCGATTTGCCCTTCCTTTTCCTCTTCCTCGTTTTCTTGGGCTTTATCGGTGGACCACTGATTATCTTACCCCTCATAGCCATGCCGGTTATGTTTGGCGCAGGTATTTTATTACAGTCTTTAGCCAAGCGCGCTGCAGAAAATAGCTATTCGCAAAATATGCATAAAAACGCTTTACTTACTGAAATTGTTAACGGTTTAGAAACCTTAAAGTGCTGCCAAGGCGAAACCCGCATGCAACACTTATGGGAAAAAGTTGTAGAAGAATCCGCACAAGCTAACATTGAAACCAAGAAATACGGTTCTTTAGCTGTGGGCTTCTCGGTTTTCATTACACAATTTGTCACCGTAGGCATGGTAGTATGGGGTGTACACCTCATTGCTGCTGGTGACCTAACCATGGGTGGCCTGATTGGTAGTAATATTTTAGCTGGTCGCGCCATGGCTCCGCTTATGCAAATGGCGGGTCTTATTACTCGTTATCAAAATTCTCGCATCTCTTTAGATGCATTGAACACACTTATGGCACTGCCCTCTGAAGATAGAGACACCAACTCCACTGTGGACTTCGGACCTTTGGACCCGGCCTTTACACTGGAAAACGTGAGCTTTGCCTACCCCAATGCAGCGCGAGCCGCAGTGGAAAATCTTTCTATCCACATTGCTCCCGGTGAAAAAGTAGGTGTTATTGGACGCATGGGATCTGGTAAATCTACCCTTATCCGTCTGCTTATTGGCTTGTATCAGCCTACAGATGGTGCTGTAAAATTTGGCGGCATCGATATTCGACAAATGGCTGGTACTGATTTGCGGACGCGCGTAGGTTTTGCGCCGCAAGACACAGTGCTCTTTTATGGTACTGTTCGAGACAACATTGTTTTGGGTGACCCTTTCGTCAGTGACCAAAGAATGCTTCGCGCAGCGTCCATCTCTAGCGTAACAGACTTCATTCGCACCAAGCCAGAAGGCTTTGGCACACAGGTGGGTGAACAAGGTAAAGCTTTATCCGGTGGTCAAAGACAAGCCATTGGCTTGGCCCGCGCACTTGTGCGTGACCCTGAAGTTCTTATTTTGGACGAGCCCACCAGCAACATGGATACATCCTCAGAGTTGACCGTGCAGTCACGTTTAATGAAACATATGAGAAACAAAACCCTTATCCTTGTAACACACCGTATGAGTATGCTAAAACTTGTAGACCGATTGGTGGTTATGGATGGTGGACGTATTGTGGCCGACGGTCCCAAAGATTTGGTCATTGAAAAATTGCGCGCGTCATCTGTGGGTAAATCTGCAGAACAAAAGCCAGAAGTTGGCGTTTAGTTTAACGTAGATATTCTCAGTTAAGATAGCATCGAGGTAACTTATGCAAGAAAATAATAGACCGAAAGAACAGCACAATCCCATGGCAAACCCATTGCAGGAAGGTCTTGCTCAATCGGAAGAAAAAGATAAAATCCTTCCCGATGAACTGGTGTATGCCGACGTTGTGGAGGCAGCCCTACAGCGCAATCCCACGCAACAAGCACGCATGCTTTCTTTAGCCACGGGATTTTTCATCCTCATATTTATTGGCTGGGCAGCTTGGGCTGAAGTCGATGAAGTAACACGTGCAGAAGGTAAGGTTATTGCGTCACAAGGTACTCAGGTTATACAAAACCTTGAAGGTGGTATTTTACAAGCAGTATTGGTTCGCGAAGGGCAAATTATTACTCAAGGAACGCCTTTGGCTCGTCTTGACAACGAAGTAGCCGCTTCTACCTACAGAGATGCTTTAACAAAATCTTTAGAAAGTCGCGCTGCCATTGCACGTTTAGAAGCTGAGCTTAGTGGAGAAAAGCCAAACTTTCCTGCTGACATGCACGAATCAGCACCGCAAGTAATTGCAGACCAAATTACCATCATGCAAGCGCGTATTTTACAGCGCGAAAGCGAGATTCGTCTTTTGGAATCGCAATACGATCAGCGCATTAAAGAAGTGGAAGAACAAGAAACCCGTAAAGCTTCTGTGGATCGTAACCTGACGTTGGCCATAGAGCAACGCAACACTGTTTTGCCTCTTTTAGAACGTAAAAACTACTCGCGTATTGAGTTTTTAGACTTGGAACAAAAAGTTGCCAACCTTGAAGGTGAACTTAATGGCCTTGCTGCCTCCATACCCAAAACCCAAGCGGCAGCCAATGAAGCCAAACAACGTATCGCTTTCAGAAAAGCCGAACTTGATGCAGCTATTACTGAAGAAATCAATAAATATCGCACGGAGTTGAACTCACTTAAAGAAACTGTTTCCGCCGGTAGTGACCGTGTAACACGTACCGTTATGCGTTCTCCAGTAAATGGCACTGTACAGCAAATTCACATCAATACCATTGGCGGTGTTGTCAAACCTGGCGAGCCCATCATGGACATCGTTCCCTTGGACGATACATTACTTGTAGAAGTACGTGTACGTCCCTCTGATGTAGCTTTCCTTCACCCCAACCAGAAAGCCATGGTTAAATTTTCTGCCTATGACTTTGGTGTCTACGGTGGCCTGGAAGGTGTGTTAGAACAAATCAGTGCTGACACCATTGAAGACAAAAAAGGTGAAGTTTTTTACATTGCCAAACTGCGTACACAAAAGAATGGCATTATTTATCATGATGAAACGTTGCCAATTATTCCAGGCATGACAGCCACAGCAGATATTCTTACAGGTCGTAAGACTATTTTAGATTATATTTTAAAACCCATTTTGAAAGCGCATCAAAACGCTCTTCGCGAAAGGTAGAATCTCATGTCAAAAGCTCATTTCTCTGCAACTCCTCGCTATCGTGGTATAGTGCTCATTGCTATTATTATGCTTGCAGTGACAGGTTCTTCTGTGCTGTTTGCCATGTATACTTTGCGCCATGCCTCAGAAAGCATGGAGCATAATCTTGAGATTACACTTCACGCTGACGCCACAACCAAAGCTAGTGAAGTAGGCCTTTGGTTTAATGGAATAGAAAAAGATACACGGCGCTATGTGAATAGAGATATGTTGCGTTTATACTGCGCAGAATATCTTGTACATAATCAACAATTGGAAGATGGCACTATACCCTCTTGGGCTAAACAAGGTGGTGCTGGCGAGTTAGATTTAGAAAGCACCAAAGACGCCCTACAGCAGCAGCTTACTGAATTCATGAATGAAGAAGATGATATAGTAGATGCTGGTGTTTGGGATACCGAGTTAACTCCCCTTTTCCTGTCTTCACCGCACATTGCCACCCTGACACCTTTACAGGATGGAGTCATGCGTAAAGCATTACTCCTGCACAGACCTACATACTCAAAGATTTATGATAGTCCCAATGGTCTTATGATCAATTTGGCCTATCCCATTTATCCACCTGAGTACACAGACCTTGATCCCACAGAAGCAGTATCCGTTGCTTTACTTTTTATCCCAATTGAAAACAAACTTGGCGAAATATTAAAAAATGAACTTAATGCTGATGAACCTTACCGTCTTTTTCAATGGACAGAAGATTCTGAAGAGCTTTTAGAATATGCCAACCTGTATGACGGTAGCTTAAGCTATTTAGCTGGCTGGTTAGCGCCTCAAAACGTAAACCTTCCGCTTGGCAAGCGTAGCCTTTCCAATAGAGAAGAAGTTTACTCCATGGGTGTCCCAGTACGTGATCACGATTTACTTATAAGCCACGAAATACCGGCCTATATTGCAGAAGAGTTTTATAATAACTTTAAAATTATCATGTACTCTTTGGTGGGCGGTAGCATATTCCTCATCTTCATTGTGGGTGGGCTTGGCTGGTGGTTCCTCGTGCATCGTAGCGAACAAGATATCACCAAAAACATGCGTATTCTCTACGAGGATGTCAATACCAAGCAACAAATCCTCAATGGTATCAATGCCACCTTAGTAGACGGCGTTGTACTCACAGATAGTTTAGGTAATATTCAGCACGCCAATGCATCCTTTGCCAAAATGGTAAAGCACGATATCGATAGCTTGCACGGCTATAAAATAGGTAATGTCATCAACGCCGACGCGGCTGAACGTTTACAAGGACAGTTAGATAAGGTTGTTCGCACAGAAAGAACACACACCTTTGAAGATAAAATGACCATCCACGGCGAGTTGTACTATTTGCAAACTGTATGTACACCTTACTTTGGCTCTCAAAATCGTGTAGATGGCGTGGTATCTGTTTACCGCGACGTGACTAAGATGCTCATGGAACGTGAAAAAGAGCAAGCACGCGTAGATCAACTCATTCAAGTACTCACCATGGCCATTGAATTGGTTAATCCTTATCTTTGCGGTCACTCACAGGCCATCGGAGATTTAGGCGTTAAATTGGCAGAAAACTTAAAATGCACCACTGAGGAAGTGAAAACCATTCGAATTTCAGCATCGCTAAGCCAAATTGGCATGCTGAGTTTGCCTCAAGAGCTTTTAAACAAGAAAGGCGCCCTCACAGACGAGGAACGCGCTATGCTTCACACCCATGTGGAAAAAACTTGTGGTATTCTTTCAGACTTCGACTTTGGTTTGCCCATTCAAGATACTATCCGTCAAATGTATGAAAATATAGATGGCTCAGGGTATCCTCATCAGATACAGGGCGACGAGATTGCTTTCTTACCACGTATCCTTTCGGTGGCCAACGTTTTCTGCGCTATCTTACGTCCTCGTGTATGGCGTAAAGCGAAAACTCTGAAGGAAACTCTTATGTTGCTAGATAAAGATAAGCACATGTTTGATCCAAAGGTTATTGCAGCTTTACATGCCTATTCTGCCACAGAGGAAGGAAAGGCCTTTATCGCGCAATTGCAAAGAAAGAGCGTTGTCTCTTAGGCTAATGCTTTATGAAAGTACTGTTTTTGTCTCATAACTTTCCGGGGCCATTTCGCGGTACCGCCAGTCGTTTTGCAGCCCTTGACGATGCTAAGGTGTTGTTTGTGAGTGGTCGATCGCGCAATGATGTTCGAATTCCAGGAGTGGGACGAATTCTCATTAACCAACCACCTGTTCCTGCCATACAGGACAGGGCAGAATTGGAAGCTGTGCGTGGCATACGTCGTGCCACGCACATGGCTAATGCCCTTGTACGCCTCAAAGGTACAGGGTTTATCCCTGACATTGTCATAGCCAATGCTGGTTTTGGATATTCTTTATATATTAAAGATATTTTTCCTAAAGCTTTTCTAGTTATCTATGCCGACGGTTTCCATGAGCAAGGAAATACATTCACTCTATTTAGCAAAGGTAAAGCCCACCCATCGCTAGACTTTGCTCCAGACCGTGTGCGTAATTTTTTTCAATGGAATAGTCTTCACGATTGTCATATGGCCTACACATCCACCAAATGGCAAAAATCTTTGTACCCAAACATCCTTTCCAGTGCCATTGAAGTGTTTCATGAAGGCATTGATACAGAATTTTTTAAACCTCAAGAGAATGTGCGGTTTGTAGTGGAAGGATGTGATCTTTCTCATGTGGAAGAACTGGTTACTTTTTCAGGCAGAAGCATGGAGAATAGCCAAACTTGCCCTATGTTCTTGCACTCTTTTGCTCATATTTTAGATCAGCGCCCCAAAGCGCATATTCTAATCATGTCAGCAAGTTCAGCAGCAAATAATCCTCAAACAGAAAAATGGCTTACCATGCTGAGCGAAAATTATGCTATAGATAAGAGACGAGTGCACTTTATCCCCTTCCACCCACACAAAGATTACAGAAACCTTTTACAAGCATCAGATGTGCACATTTTTCTTTCAGCCCCCATGGCTCTTTCATCAGGTATTTTTGAAGCCATGAGTTGCGAATGCCTTGTTATTGCTGGCGATTCTGGGCCCATAAGTGAAGTGATTTCTCACGGTAAAAACGGCTTTCTCTATGACCCTAATAATAGCAGCGCTCTAGCTGAAATGGTCGTCTCTTTACTTGATAAGAAAGAACAAATGACCTCAATTATGAAAGCTGCACGTCAAACAGTGACTAAAGAATATAATGTTTTGACCCAAACTCAAAAGACCATGGGATCTATTTTAACCAACTATACAGCTTGGAAAAATAATAATCCCTAGGCATAGCTGAGCGCATTATGCAAAGTTCGTATACGACAAAATCTAAGCCTGTATGCATTTTCATACTTTTTCTGCTAAGCGTACTACTCTGCCAATATACTGGTAGTGTTGCCCATGCTGCTACGCCCAAAATTTTTGGCTCCATCGAATTTAAAGGCTCCATGAAGGGCTTGAAGCAATGGCTTAGTGTAAAGGATCGTCATTACAAAAATGACATATTAAAGCCAGGCTCCAAATTAAATCACGGTACCACTTGGGATTCCTTGATGGGAAAACTCAAAGGAAAAAGCGTGCTTGACCAACTAAAAATTGTTAACAATTTTTGGAACCTATGGCCTTACAAACAAGACCCCTCTTTGTATAAATCACCAGACTATTGGGCCACACCCAGCGAATTTAGAAAGCGTTCTGGTGACTGCGAAGATTACGCCATTGCTAAATATTTTACTTTGCGCAGTGCAGGTTTTCCCATGGAAGACATGCGCATCGTCGTAGTAAAAGACACCATTTTAAAACTTGCTCACGCCATTTTAGCAGTATATGTTGATGGAGAAATCTATATATTGGATAATCTTTCCAGAAACGTACTTTCACATAAAAGAATACGCAACTACATTCCGCAGTATTCTGTTAATGAGAAGAACAGATGGATGCATGTAATGCCCAAAAAAAAATAGACGGAGAAGCTCATGTACCAGGAAAAACAAAACGCGCTGACACCTAATGTGCAAACCACCTCTAAAAAATCTCGCTTAGTGATTTTTGGTGGTGTTGTTTTGGCTTTTTGTGGCGTTACTGCCATTATTTGCCATACATTTTACACGGCACAAAAAACCGATATCTTGCGCTCACAACAAGAACGCCTACAGCTTAATGTAGACACCACAGCAGAGAGCATTCGCTTGTGGCGCGTTAGCCTTGAAAATCAGGCAGAACGCGTTAGCGAATCCGAGCTTTTTCGCCTGTTTGCCCAAGACATTGCTAGCATGAACACCAATGATGTAAAATTGCTCAATGATGCAGAAATGGTAGACGCTCCCAGCGAGGATATGGCTTATATTGCAGAGCAATTGCCACATATGCGTAATATTCTATTGGACTTTACATCATATAATGGCTTGCAAGATGCACGAATTACCAATGCAGAAGCAACCACATTGCTTTCTTCTGCACCGCGTCCTTTACCCATTTCTGAAGCACAAGACGTTACCATTAGAAAAGCAACCAGTACCAATACTACTTGCTATTCCCCAGTGCGCAATTCCACCACTGGCATGATGCTCGACTATGCCTCCCCCATTTTGGCTGAGCAAGGCGAAAGCAATAAGCCGCAAGCGGTGGCAGCTTTTCTTATTACCACACCAGTTACTGGTCAGCTGGCGAACTTTCTTAGTCGTACATCTGGGCAAAGCCAAGAAATCCGTAGTAGCATTTTACAGTTGAACGGAGATACATGGCAAGTTTTACGTTCCGATGGTACTAAAGAGGCCCCCGCTTCTCTAAGCCTTACCACAGACGCTAAAGAACTTTCCTTTGGCCGCCGCGAAACACTCGCTGGCTTTGGTCCAGTTTACTCCATCGGCTCCCGCGTAGATGGCCTAAACTGGATGATAACACAGGAAATTCCAGCAACCTTGGTGGATGCTCAGCTTAGCCGTGCCTTTAATCTTGTCTATGGCGCAGGTATATTCCTTTGTTTGAGTGTTCTACTCATGTTTGCCCTTGTTTGGTGGATTATGATTGGTCGCGAACAACGCACTGTGGCTGAAGAGTTCAAAAAGCTCTATCAGGTCATCAGAAAGCAAAAGCATTTACTTGATAGTATCAACGTGTCTCTGGATGTGGGCCTTATCATGGTTGACATTAGCGGTATGTTGCACCTTGCAAACCGTGCTTTTGGTGAAATTTTAGGAAAAAATGCGGATGAGCTACAAGGACAAAACTTGCACACATTCATGTCTGAAAAAGCTGCTTTCCAAGTGCAAGAAGCTATCTCAGTTGTGGCCAAGTCTGAAAATTCCAAAACCATTGAACTAGTGCTTACCATTAAGGGCGAAGATCGCCTTTTCCGCGCCACTCTCTTCCCTTTCTTAGATAAAGAAGACAGCACTGCGGCAGCGGTTATCACCATGCAAGACATTACTGAATTCCGTAAAAATAGTGAAAAACGTAATAAACAACAAATGAGTACCATTGAAGCATTGGTAGGTACCATCGAGCGCGTTGACCCCTATCTTGCAGGTCACTCCAGCCTCATGCGTCGCTTATGTGAATTACTTGCAGATGAGATGGCTCTTGAAGGTAAAGATAAAGATACCTTGGCCACAGCTGCTGTGCTTTCACAAATTGGCAGAATCTTTGTACCACGTGAATTGCTTTCTAAAACAGGCAAATTAACACCTGAAGAGCAAGCAGAGCTTGGCAGAATTCCAGAATATGCACACAATATTCTCAGCACCATTGACTTTGGTATACCTGTACCGGCGGCCATTTTGCAAATGAATGAAAAACTAGACGGTTCGGGCTCACCCAAAAAATTACAAGGTGACCAAATCAGCATGCATGGTCGCGTGCTTGGAATTATTAATACCTTCTGTGCCATGGTAAGTCCACGCGCTTTCCGCGATGGGCTGCCTGTGGATAAAGCTTTGAATATTTTGCGTGACAATGCCAATGCGTATGACACAAATGTGGTTGAAAAACTCGCCCATGTGCTCAGTACAGGTGAAGGCTCACAGGCCGTTAATGAACGCCTGACAAGTATTCAATCTAAAAAAGACTCATAAGATTCTATTACATCCTTAAGAGGAGGCGCTGCGTGACAGCGCTTCCTCTTTTTTGGACCAACCTCATAAAATCTTCACTCTATCTACGCAAAAAGTAGAAATTGCGTGCCGTCTTTTTTATCTCTCTCAAAACCAATACGTAACCTATTCAGTATAATAAAGCATACAAAAAAATCATAGAGATTTTTTTCAAAATTTGAGTCAATTGTACTTTCCTCTTCAAAAAAAAGCCTTATATTAAGTATTAGATACCTAAGCTTTTTATGCCTTGTAAATTTTCCCGCTCTAGGGTAATCTTTCTCGGTAACGTATATATTATGTTTCCCCCTTGGGGCCTACCCTCGCTACACTTTATTTAGGAGCACTCTGTGATAAAGGTTCTCATCGTTGATGATTCAGTTTTCATGTGTAAGGCTTTAAAACACCTTATTTCTGGCGATGCGAATCTAGAAGTTGTGGGCACAGCGCATAATGGAAAAGACGCCTTAGCCAAAATAAAAGAATTGGACCCCGACGTTGTCACCATGGATGTTGAAATGCCTATCATGGACGGGCTTACGGCTTTACAAGAGCTCATGAAAGTAAAGCCCATCCCCACCATCATGATTAGCTCTTTGACTGAGCAAGGTGCTGAAACGACTCTAAAGGCTCTTGAGTGCGGTGCGTTAGATTTCTTGCCAAAATCACAAAGTTCGCAAGAGCTTTTTGGTAAGGAGCTTATACAAAAAATTAAAATTCTTGCTCGTAAAAAACCCCTAATGCAGTTGCGCTTTGGTATGAAGAAAAGCCAAGAACTACGCCGGAGCACAGCTAGCACTAGAGAGTCACATGTTGCACCTTGCCGCGGTGTACGAGATATGATAGCAATAGGTGTCTCCACAGGAGGGCCGCCAGCAGTTCAGAAGATTCTTTCAGCTTTACCGGCAAATTTTCCTGCGGCAATACTTATAGCCCAACATATGCCTGCAGCTTTTACTGGCCCCTTTGCCAAAAGACTAGACAATACCTGCGCCATTAGTGTGAGTGAGGCTGTCGATGGAGAACGCCCCAAAGCAGGCCATGCTTATATTGCCCCAGGAGGCAAGCATATGCGGCTGCGCATGAAAGGGCCTTTGCCAACACTTGAAATTTCAGAGGAACCTTCCTCGGCTCTTTATAAACCATCAGCCACGGAGCTTATGCATTCGGTGGCTAAATGTATGCCACGACGAGCCATTGGCCTCATCCTTACCGGCATGGGAAGCGACGGTCTTGAAGGCATTCGTGCTCTTAAAGAAAAAGGAGGGTATATTATGGCACAAAATGAAGCCTCATGTGTCGTATATGGCATGCCAAAAGCCATTGTCGATGCAAACCTCTCTGATCAAACGTTAGAACTAGACGCTGTGGCTGGAGCATTGATAACAGCCGTTAAAGGTTAATTTTCCAAAAAGGAACTATTATGAGCGCAAATACTACTGCTGACGCTTTAACTATCTTAGAATCCTTAAAAAGCCGCGACCATGACGTTGTTCGTAGCGCAGCCTTTGAAGCTGGCGATTTGGGCATTATGGATGCCATTCCCATGCTCAGCGACCATATCCAAAGTCGAAACGTAGGCGTTCAAGAAGCTGCCGAATACGCTTTACGCAAAATACGCGGCCCTAAAGTGCTGGAAAGAATGCTCCCCTACCTGCACAGTGATGATTCTTCCCTACGCAACGTCGCCATGGATATTTTGCGCGAAATTGGTTGCGATGATGTACCTTCGCTATGCCCACTTTTACGCCACCAAGATCCTGATATTCGCATTTTCATGTCTGACATTTTAGGGCATAGCAAAAGTCGCCAAGCTGTAGGGCCTTTGTGTGAAGCCTTACTGAAAGACCCAGAAGTGAATGTTCGTTATCAAGCTGCCATGAGCCTTGGACATCTTGCTTTTCCTGAAGCTGCAGAAACATTGCACCAAGCCATGAAAGATGAAGAGTGGGTGCAGTTCTCAGTGGTAGAAGCCCTTACAAAAATTGGCGCAGACAGCACCATCAGCACCTTTGTACAATCTCTCAACTCATGTTCCCCACTGGTTGCATCTATTATTATTGATGCCCTTGGTGAGTTGAAAAACATTAAAGCTGTCCCCTTACTGCTCAAATTTATCGAAAATGCTCCCGATATTTTACGACATAAAACCGTAAAAACCATTGTTCAAATTCTAGGTCCGGAATCATTATGTCTCATAGCAGAAAGCGAGCAAGACAAATTTAAAAAATATTTGGAACAAGCCTTAAACGATGAAGATGACGACGTAAAGCAAATTGCCCTTTCTGGTCTGTCCGTCATGGGAGATGCTTCTGCCACCGAAGCCATTATGAACTTGCTTGAAGAAAACTCTCGAAAATCTGAGAGCGACGTATACCAAGGTGCCATCAGTGCCTTGGCAGCCATTGGATTTAATGATGCCTTTGATTCTTTCTTAAGCCTTGAAAATCCGACACGCTTGCATATAGCCACTTTAGCTTGTTTACATATGGAGTGTGATCAGTGCATCCCTAAGTTCAAAGAAATTTTTAGCAATATGGACAGAGATAGCCAACGCTTAGCCGCCAAGTACTTAGCTGTTCACGCAAGCATTGAAGATGCTCCCTTTGTACTTGATGTGTTGCAAAATTGTCATGACGAAAATGTTATTAAAAGCGCCATCAATTGCCTTGGTGAAAACCTTGCTTACGAGCCAGCTCAAGAAATCATTTTTAGTTTCCTTGAACACCCCTATACAGATGTTAAAGAAGCTGCTCTTGAGGCATGCATTCGCTTGCACACATCAGACCTTGCAGAACATTTTATACAATGGTTACAAAATGGTGATGAAGAACAACGCATGATGGCCGTGTACGCTTTGGGTGCCTTTGGAGTGCAAGAGAACTACACCGCCATTACGCAAGCTTTGCAAGATGAAAACTTTCTCGTCCGCCAATTGGCTGTCGAAGCCTTTGGACAACAAAGCTTCATCATGCAAGAACATCTTGAAACCCTCTACACCATGTTGAAAGACTCAGCGCCTGAAGTACGAACCTCAGTCATTGATGTACTTGGGGCTTCACAAAACATTACGGTTCTACCACATCTTATTCATGCTCTTGATGATGAAAATGATTGGGTTTGTATACGCTCCATCGAAGCTCTTACAGCTTTACATGTGGAAGATATTATCCCCATACTTCTTAAAAAGCGTGAAAGTGCCTCACCCATGGTAACCCTCAAAATTATTGAAGTACTTACAGACATAGGTGGAGAAGAAGCATTTAAGGCCCTACTGGAATGGATGCAAAGTGACATTGCCGAAATTCAACAGGCCGCTACCGAAGCTATAGCAAAAATAAAGGCAGGCTAGACATATGTCTTCACTATTCAAGCGCCCCAACTCTCCTTTTAAGCAAGAGCTTAAAATTACTGATGAAGAATTTGTCCAACTTCGTGACTTTATTTATCAACAGTGCGGTATTTTTATCGCAGAAAATCGCAAATATCTTGTGGAAAACCGCCTCAGTAATCGGATTAAAGAGCTAAAACTCAAATCCTATACAGAGTATTACAATTTTTTGCGCTTTGACACTACCAAAAAAACGGAATTGAATCGTTTGTTTGAAGTGGTCACGACCAATGAAACAAGCTTTTATAGAAATCCGCCGCAGTTAAAAGTTTTTCAAGATATCATCATGAAAAACACCATTGAAGAGTGTCGTAAAGCAGGAAAAAAACGCTTACGCATTTGGTCTGCTGGCTGTTCTACCGGAGAAGAACCGTATACCATCGCCATTATCTTGCATGAAATACTAAAATCTGAAATTTCACAGTGGGATATAAAAATCACCGCTAGCGATCTTTCAGAGGCAGTATTGCAAGCTGGCCGTCAAGGTATTTATAGCGAATATGCTTTGCGCACTACACCTAAAGACATTATATCACGCTATTTTACGCCTAAAGATGGTACATTTGTTGTGAATCCCAACGTAAAACGTTTAGTAAATTTTTGCCAAATTAACCTCAATGACAAAATACAAATGAGCCGCGTGGATAAGTCCCATGCTCTATTTTGCCGTAACGTTATTATTTACTTTGATACGGACATGAAAAAGCGCCTTATTAATGCATTCTATGATAACCTTATTCCTGGTGGTTCGCTACATATTGGCCACTCAGAGTCTTTGCATAGTATAAGCCGCGCTTTTACACCAGAACATTACACAGGCATCATAGTTTATCGTAAACAAAGCTAGGCCTGACGTATGAGTGCAAAGGTTATTGCCATTGCTAACCAAAAAGGGGGAGTGGGGAAAACAACCACGACACTAACTTTAGGTATGGCACTTGCGAGAAAAGGAAAAAAAATCCTTATCCTTGACTTGGATCCACATGCGTGTGCGTCTTTACACGTTAAATTGTATCCAGAAGAGCAAGAAGTCACTCTTCACGACCTTATTTTGGCTCAAGATTATGAATGGCCAAGTATTTGGAAGAAATTAGCTCGCCCGGTGGCTGGCAATAAAATGCATTTTGCTGCGGGAAGTATACGTCTTTCTGAGTTAGAACTTGATTTACAAAGCCGTAAGGGCAAAGGCATGGTGCTTTCTAAGGCATTAGAAGTTATTAAGCCTGATTATGATTATATTTTGTTAGATTGTCCACCTCATGTGGGTATTTTGCTGGTTAATGCACTGGTAGCTTCAAATTTATTAATTATTCCCATTCAGACAGATTTTTTGGCACTGCATGGATTGAAATTGCTTTTTGATACATTGCGAACCTTAAATAAGGTTCTACCAAGTCCCATACGCTACAAAGCTCTACCTACCATGTATGACAAAAGAGCCAGAGCGTGCACAAGAGTTTTGGAGCTTATGCGCCAAAAAATGGACAAAGCCATGTTTGAAACTGTTATTGGTGTGGATACACGCTTTCGCGAAGCCAGTGCCCTTGGCACTTCTGTCTATAACATTGCCCCCGATTGTCGCGGTGCTCAATCTTATGATGAATTAAGTGAAGAAGTTATAAAATTATGGTAAGAACGCCTGAACAATATTTTCAAGACCAAGATTTTGCTTTGCCAGACACCATTCAAAATATGGACCTCACCTCGGCAGAACAGGCTTTTTTATTTAAATATGTAGGCACAGAAGGGGCAAAAGCCTTAGGGTTTGAGCTGGACGATACCTACACAATGCAACAAGGTGTGGAAAACATTATCCACAGCGAACCTGCTTTGGAAGATGGTTTAAAAAAGCTTCCACAACTACAAATGGTCTTTTTTCAAGTACTTGGACAAACATATACCATGCCCATAGAAGCTGTTCATGAAGTGGTAAAGTTTTCCCCCCCCATGCAGCTACCACTTACGCCACACTTTATGGCAGGTATTATAAATTTAAGAGGAAGAGTAACGCCACTTATACATTTGCAAAATCTTCTTAGTAATGTACGAGCCTCAACGGACAATGCACATAAATTCATCATAGTGAGCCAAAGAAAAGGTATTCAATTTGGTATGGTTATTGATAAAATAGAAAATATGTTTATTATTAACCAAAAAGATATTACTTGGAATATTGAGCTGGAACTTGGCTCCAGTGTAGAGTGTATATGCGGCATTATTGAGCATGAGAAAAAAATATTTGGTATTATTTCAGCTGATAAAATTGTTAATCACGTTCTCCAATCTCGAGGTAAACTATGAGTAAGCATATCATGGTCGTTGATGACTCTAAAACCATTCGTAACCTTTTAGCTTTTGTTATGAAGGCAGAAGGTTTTAAAGTCACCACAGCAGAAGACGGCCTTGACGGTCTTGAAAAGTTGTTCAATGGCGCCCAAGTGGATCTTATTATCTCCGATATTAATATGCCACGCATGGACGGTTTTACTTTTATTAAATCATTGCGCGAACAAGATGCCTACAAAGATACCCCCATCATTGTGCTTTCTACAGAAGGCCAAGAAAAGGATATCCAACAAGGAATGAGCTTTGGCGCAAACCTTTACATGGTAAAACCAGCACAGCCAGAAAAAATGGTACGAAACATAAAGATGTTGCTCGGATAACCGATAAGTAGTTTATAAGCGTTATTTGGTGATTTCGTTACTATAATTTTTGCCTAAGGGTTTATTATGAGTCAAGATTATATGGATGCCGAGATTTTTGCGGACTTTATAGTAGAAGCACGTGAACATCTGGAGACAATTGAGCCAAACTTATTGGAGCTGGAAAAATGCCCCGATAATCTTGATTTGCTCAATGAGATTTTCCGTCCCATGCACTCGCTCAAAGGCGCGTCCGGTTTTCTTGGGCTTAACCGAATTAATCAGCTCGCGCACAGGTGTGAAAATATCTTGGATGAAGTTCGTCATGCCAAAATGACCATGACGTCCGGAATTATGGATATTATCCTCGCTTCCACTGATGCCTTGCGTCAAATGCTGGACTTTTTGGAAAGCGACAACACCGACGAGGGTGTACCCATTGAGGGCCTTGTTACGGAAATTGATAGTTTAATGGAAAATAATGGCAACGTGGTACCTATTACTGCCGCTCAAGAAGCTGATGTAGAACCTGAAGCACAGCTTGCTTCAGATTCAGAGCCTGCCCCATCTTCACAAGCCCATGGCGACGTGGCAGAAGCTGGCGTAGATGACGTTGCTCCAACTGCTAAGTCATTAAAAAAATCAGATAAAAGCCCTAAAGAATGGATTTCTGCTTTTCCTTTCCGCGAACCATATAAACTCACAGCCTTTGGCGAAGGTCATCTCAAAGACTTTGTGGATGAATCGCGTGAAATTGTAGAAAATCTCAACACAGGCTTACTTTCTTTGGAAGAAAAATCCGAAGGACAAGACGAACTCATCAACGATATTTTCCGCTTCTTCCATAACCTAAAAGGAAATAGCGGTATTATTGGCTATGGTGAAATTAATGCTCTCACCCACGAAGCTGAAACCGTGCTTAATAATATGCGCAAAGGTGAAGTGCAGCCTAGTCATGAACTTATAGACTTGCTTCTCTTTGTGGTGGACATTTTAGAGCTCTTAGTAGAAGCCATTGACTGCGGTGAAGGCACTGCCACCCCGCCAGATACCAGCCAAGTCTTGCATCAGTTGCGCGAGGCCCTGGCTGGCGGTCCTATCATGCTTCCAGCGAGCATGTACGAAGAGGTTGACGGAACAGAAAACACCGACAGTGACCCCCCTGCCAAGGCAGACAACACCACTGTGGTTGCCCCAGCGGTGGTTGCCATGGGTACCGATGACGATGATCGCGAAATGTTCCGCCTCACTGTGGCACAGCAACTAGAAATCATTCGTGCATGCATGGAAACACTTCAAGGTGACAGCGAACATAAGCCTTCCATCGATGCCATCTATCGTTGCCTTGTGGCTATCAAAAATGCGTGCAGTTTTGTTGAATTACCAGACATCCAAGTCTATGCAGAACGCACAGCTGGTATTGTTGATTCAGCGCGCAATTCCGATATGGACTTTGCTCTACTTCTCGACATGCTTGGTCAAGAAGTGGGTATTATCAAAGAAATGGTCATTAAGGAGCTTAATGGCGCAAGTCTTGATATTCAAACTTCTGATGCCTCACCAGAAGAAAACGTTGAAAAAGATCAGCAAGAAGCCAGTGCCGAGCCCCAAGAAAAAGCTCCTGAAGAAAAGCCTGTCGAAGCTAAACCAGCTGAAGCGGTCACTCCTTCTGCGCCTGCCAAGCCTGAGCCTAAGAAAGAAGAAGTTGCTCCTGCGCCGAAACCTGCTCCTGCGGCGGCTAAGCCCGCTGCCCCTGCTATCAAGCCGGCTGCCAAGCCCGCCCCTGCAGGTGAACCAGCTAAGTCTTCAGCTTCTTCCACTATTCGTGTGGACCACGAAAAGCTTGACCACCTTATGAATCTCATTGGCGAGCTTATCATCAACCGCAACAGATACACCCTCATTGCACGCCATCTTGAAGATGCTAACAATGATGTGGATATCCAGCATGTGGCACAAAGCCTTTCCGAAACCACCTATGCCATGGCGCGTATTTCTGATGACTTGCAAGATACCATCATGAAAGTGCGTATGGTGCCTGTGGCCTCGGTATTCTCTCGCTTCCCACGCTTAGTTCGTGACCTTTCACGCAAAAGTGGTAAAGAAGTGGATCTTATCCTCGAAGGTGAAGAAACCGAACTTGATAAGAGCGTTGTGGAAGTTATTGGCGATCCGCTAGTTCACCTTATTCGTAACTCTGTGGACCACGGCATCGAAGCTCAAGAAGATCGCATTGCCGCCGGAAAGCCCGTCAAAGGTCGCGTTGTCCTGCGCGCCTTCCACAAAGGGAACTCTGTGGCCATTGAAATTGAAGACGATGGCAAGGGTATTGATCCCGATAAAATGCGCGAAGTGGCAATTCGCAAAGGCATCATCACCCCAGAAGATGCCAAGCTCTTGGACGATCGCGAAGCCATGGAACTCATTTTCGCCCCAGGTTTCTCCTCTGCCGAAGCCATTACCGACATTTCCGGTCGCGGTGTGGGCATGGACGTGGTGCGTACCAACATTAAAAACCTCAAAGGAAGCGTCAACATCTCTTCCGAAATAGGAAAAGGCACTCGCTTTACCCTACTCTTACCCCTTACCCTAGCCATCATTGATGCGCTTATGGTCAACGTGGCAGAAGAAATGTTTGCCATACCTTTAGATGCCGTTTCTGAAACTACAAAAATCGATGCTGAGCTCCTCACAGACATCAATGGACGCAAAGCCGTTACTTTGCGCGGCGAAGTGCTGGGTATCATCGAGCTTTCAGAAATACTTAACCTGCCACAGCCAGAAGTGGAGCCTGACGTACTCTCCGTGGTTGTTATTCATGACAATGGCCGTAGGCTAGGTATTGTAGTTGATAGGCTATTAGAACGCCAAGAAGTAGTTATTAAGCCCCTAGGCTCTTACCTAGGTGACTTGAAGGGAATCTCCGGCGCCACCATCATGGGCGACGGTTCCGTTATCCTCATTCTTGATCCGCATGAGATTTATACTGTATCAACATCTAAATCTCCTATTATGTAGTAGTTGTTTTATGGGGGAGAGGAAAAACCTTTTCTGAAGAAAAGGTTCTTTCCCCTCCCCCATCCCCCCTCCCCTTTTC
>CAYJHD010000027.1:0-27230 GCA_964370015.1 uncultured Desulfovibrionaceae bacterium
TCAAGTACAGGTGCAAGTGCAGAGTGCAGATGGCACGATGAAAGAAATAACTCTACTTGCTCGTTTAGATACCCAATCGGAGTTAACCTGTTTTAAACATGGTGGTATTTTACCCTTTATCATGCGTAAGCTTGTGGCTTCTTAAACTTTTTTGCAGATAAAAGAAGACATCTCCTCCCAATGCTGGAGATGTGCTGTTATATTCATTAGCCCTGTGGATACGTTCACGGGGCTTTTTTTGTTGTATGAAATAGAGTGTTGGCGTGTAATGTTTATGTTTGTTTTTTCAGTATCTTGCAAAGAGAAATCGAACCATGCTGTCATACATGTTCTTGCTGTTTTTTTGTTCACTATCTACAAAATGGTAGAATTAATTTTTGTCATGCATTTTTATACAAAAACGTAGAAAAATGCATGCGATAGAAATAATAGACATAAATCTAAAAATCTTTACAATGGAAATTGAGCGCTCAAACAATATCAAGAGATAATGTGTGTGGAAAATACAAAATTGTAGAAAATCTGTGTTTTTGTAGTATCTTTTTTTAATTCATAACGTTTTATTGTTATAATATTTCAAATGGTTATACTGTATAGCTGGAGTTTGGCACGCTTCGTGCTGTAAGGGATGTATCATTCACGCGGAATGCTTTCATCAACAGTATAATAAGAGAAAGAAGGTAAACAAAATGAATGCAAGTGATACTGGATTTATCATCATTTGTTCCACCATGGTTATGCTCATGACTCCAGCTTTAGCCTTATTTTATGGTGGTTTGGTACGGTCAAAAAATGTTTTATCCACGCACATGCACAGCTATGTATCGTTGGGTTTAATTACGGTACTTTGGGCGCTTTTGGGGTATTCTTTAGCTTTTGGCCCCGATCAAGGTGGCCTTATAGGTGATTTTTCATATATTTTTCTCAATGGTGTCAATGGTGAACCTGCTCCCTTAGCACCGCAATTGCCCCACACGGTATTTATGGCTTTTCAGTGTATGTTTGCTGTGCTTACCGTGGCCCTAGTTTCTGGTGCGTATGCTGAACGCATTAAGTTTTCTGCTTATGTACTTTTTTCTGCACTATGGTTTTTCGCAGCTTATGTGCCCATGGCGCACTGGGTGTGGGGAGGCGGTTGGATGGCAGAAATGGGGGCCATTGACTTTGCCGGTGGTGCTGTTGTGCATATGGCATCTGCAGCTGGCGCCCTTGCGTGTGCACATGCCCTTGGCGCTAGAAAAGGCTTAGGCTCTGTGCCCATGCGCCCGCATAATCTTACGTTAACCTTATTGGGCGGCGGTTTATTATGGTTTGGCTGGTTTGGTTTCAATGCGGGTAGTGCATTGGCATCTGGTGCACTGGCAGGGCATGCTCTTTTAACCACACACTTGGCCACAGCTGCAGGCGTATTGGGCTGGCTTGTGGTGGAGTGGAAGCGTACCGGTAAGCCCACTACCTTAGGTGTTATTTCGGGTGCCATTGCAGGGCTTGTGGCCATCACCCCCGGCGCAGGTTTTGTTCCTTTAGGCCATTCTCTCATTATAGGTTTCATTGGCGGCATGGTGTGCTATGGCGGTGTGCTTTTAAAAGAAAAGTTTAACTATGACGATGCATTGGATGTTGTAGGTATTCACGGTCTTGGGGGTACATGGGGAGCGTTTGCCACGGGTTTATTTGCCAGTGCTTCAGTGAACGGTATTGATGGTCTTTTTTATGGCAATGGTTCCCTCTTGGTGTCGCAAGTTATTTCCATCATAGGCACATGGGGTTTTGTGTATGTGGTGAGTAGAATTATTCTTAGCATTGTAAAATCCACTGTGGGCCTACGTGTGAGCGATGATGCTGAAGTGACAGGTCTTGACCTCTCTGAGCACAATGAACGCGGTTATTCTTTATAAGCCCTTTTGATACAAGGAAATGAGCATGAAAAAAATTGAGATTATAGTACGTCCTCAAATGTTGGATGTGGTGAGGGCCTCTTTGGAAGAAGTGGGCATTAAGGGGATGAATTACAGCGAAGTGAAGGGCTATGGACAACAAAAGGGCCATGCTGAAACGTATCGCGGTAGAACCATCTTTGTGGAATATGTGCACAAAGTACGTCTTGAGGTTGTGGTTACTGATGCCATGATGGAAACCGTCATTGACACTGTGGAAAAAGCGGCCAGAACAGGACATGTGGGAGATGGTAAAATATTTGTCACAGATGTGTGTGAAGTTATTCGTATCCGCACAGGTGAACGTGGTGATGTCGCCATTTAATAAAAGAGATATGACATTGGAAAAGCAAAGTTTCTCATATTTGCTTCCTAGGTAACCTAAGGGAATAGTCAAAGATAGCTTTGGCTATTCCTTTCCCTACGTGCAGTGAAGCTACAAAATAGTTTCATTTGATTTTAGACATAATAGGTGCGCATATGAATTATATAATAAATGAAAAAGAAGTTCGCATGGTAAAAACTTCTTCCTATCCCAAAGAACATTCTGACCTTGAACGCTTGGTGGATATTTTAGATTCGCTACAAAAAAAGAATATAACTCTCGATGATGCACTGGGTTTTATTCAAGAAATAACCTATGCTAAGCGCGCGTTGTTGGTGCTTTTATCGCCCATTGATGGGGATTTATATATAGAAGCAGCTTCGGGTATTTCCAGCGAGCAAAAAAAGCAAGGGCACTACGTGGTGGGTGAAGGTGTTGTGGGGAAGGTTATTCAAAGTGGCGAAGCTTTTTTCATTGAAGATGCTGTGCATAATCCTCTTTTTCTGAATAGAACCCACGCCAGAAGTGATTTGGAAAGTGTTTCTTTTTTGTGCGTACCCATTAAATTACAAGATAAAGTCATTGGCGCCTTAGGTATAGATAGACCTAGCGCAGCTGTGCAAAATCCTGAGCATGAAGAACGCTTGTTGCGCGTCATTGCTCATGCTTTTATCCCATATATTCGCCTACACCAAGACGCCATGCAAAGGGTAGAAGATGTAGTGGAAAGCATGCGTCTACCCACCGGATATAAAACAGGGTATCGTGGTATTATTGGAAATTCTGAAGGCATTCAAGTTATACATGAGCGCATAGAGCAAGTGGCACCAAGTTCCACCACAGTCATGATTCGCGGCGAAAGCGGAACAGGTAAGGAATTGGTGGCCCGCTCCATACATGAAAATAGTGCTCGTAATGACAAAAAATTTATCTCTCTCAACTGCGCAGCCTTACCTGAAAGCCTTGTGGAAAGTGAGCTTTTTGGACATGAAAAAGGTGCCTTTACTGGAGCTTTACATGCCCGTAAAGGCCGTTTCGAAATGGCAGATGGGGGTACATTATTTTTGGATGAGGTAGGGGAGTTGCCTTTACCCACGCAAGCCAAACTTTTACGTGTTCTTCAAGAAAAATGCTTCGATCGTATAGGTTCCACCGAAAGTCGTTCTGTGGATGTGCGCATCATTGCCGCCACCAATAGAAACTTAGAGCTCATGGTGGAAGAGGGAACCTTTAGAAAAGATTTATATTATCGCCTTAACGTGTTTTCCATCACATTACCTTCTCTTAAAGAAAGAAAAAGTGATATTGCTCTGCTTGCAGAACATTTTCTTGGTGTTTTTGCCGCCATGCACCAAAAAGAGAAGCCCAAAATAGCTTTGGCCACTGGTGATATGTTGGAGCGGTATACATGGCCTGGTAATATTAGAGAGTTGGAAAATATCATCGAACGAGCCATGCTTCTCCTTGGAACCAGTAAATATGTTTTGCCGCAACACCTTCCATCGGAGCTGCACAGTCATAAATGCTGTGTTTTTGCGCAACAAGCCGAAACTGCGCGACCTAATATGGGCACATTGCCAGAGCGCATAGAAGAATTAGAACGTGTTTCTATCATGGAAGCACTCACCGAATCCAAAGGGCACATGGGGCAAGCTGCTGAGGCCCTAGGCATTACAGAAAGAATTATGGGGCAGCGCATGCGTAAATACGCTATCAGCTATAAGGAGTATCGTTTATAGTTGAGCCAATGAAAATGCATGAAAAACCAAGTCTTTTATGGGCTTGGTTTTTTTGTGGAAAAGAAATCCTCTACTCTTAAAGCGTTATAAGGGGACTTATTTGAAGCAGAGAAGTTACTGGCTTAGAAGTAAAATTCTAAGTTCTTTTTTTTGCTGAATCGTAGTTTCTTCATAAAATAGAGCAAGACAAAATGATAAATTTCTGGCAAATTGTTGCTTAGGGGTGCTTTTTGTTTGGAAAATTTCTGCAAATGAATTTTTTATGTTTGCTTTTTTGTCGTTACTTTTTTCCTATACGAATGGTTGTAAGCGGCAAAAATCGACCTTTTCAACAAAAGCTAGAATTGCTTAAGGTGTAAACGTTTTGAACTTTAGTGAAAACATATAAATAAAAATTCTGCTTTGGGCGGAGAAATTAGGGCCTATGGCATAGAACGCGCGCCCAGTAAATTGTCTGTTGTCATATCCTCTGGCGACGTTATCCTCACTACGTATGCGCCATAATTAGAGTAGCTATTAGGGATAGATATTGCGCTTTCATTTCATGTAATGCATTGCGCTTATTATGGAATGTGATGAAACATAAGGAGAATATATGAAAAAGCAAATGCTTGTAGCAGCACTTTTGGGAACGTTAACCCTATCTTGTGCGCCTGCAATCCAAGGGGAAAAAGATATAAATGATGCGCCCATAAGCGCACCCAATGACAGCGTAGAAGATACAAAAGATATGGACGATACCGCCGAGGGCCTGTCCGATGCTGAAGTTGAAAAGAGACAAGCCGCCGGTAAAATGTTACTAGAGGCTGTTGTGGCACAAGACGTTGCCAAGGTGCAAAGCCTTTTAAAAGACCATGCCGATGTGCATGTCAGAGATGAAAAGGGTAATACTGCGCTTATGTTTGCAGCGAAAAGTGGTCATAAAGAAATAGTACAGCTTTTACTGGATGCCAATGCCGCGGTTAACGTTACGAACTCCTATGGCAGTACGCCTCTTTTTGAAGCAGTACTTGAGGGGCATGTGGATGCGGCTCGTCTTCTGTTGCAACGTGGAGCAAACGTCAATGTCGTTGATAATTTAGGGCAAACGCCCCTCATGGAAGCTGCCGCCTTGTGGTATGAAGATATGGTCCCCATGCTTTTACAGTTTAAGCCAGCTCAAGATGTGAAAGATAAGAGCGGCAAAACGGCCTTCATGCATGCGTGTGAAAATGGGCGTTTAGAGGCTGTGGAGCTTCTCTTTGATGAAAATATTCCTCTCGATATGCGTGATGATGAAGGTAAAACAGCTTTGTTTCTCACTGTAGAAGGCTATATATTTAAGTATTTTCATCATGGTCCATCGGTGGGTGCACAAACGGAAGTGGCAGAATTTTTATTGAAGCACAAGGCAGACCACACCATAACAAGTCATAAGGGCACCACTGTTTTAGAGATGGCCAATTCCATTCCTGATGCTGAAATCATAGATGTATTGAAAAAATACGGTGTACGTTAGTGAAGTAAAGTTAGGGATTGCGCGGGTGTAGTCATTCAAGTACAGTGTACTGCGCCCTTTGAATAAAGTTTAAGATTGTTGCTCTCACGTGGAATTTTATAAGAAATAAGGTGAATGTATGAAAAAACAAATGCTTGTTGCGGTGCTTATGGTGGCTTTGGGGTCCATGACCATGGCTTGTGCGCCTGCAACACAAGGGGAAAAAGACATGATTGGTGTGCTTGATACACCTGTAGATACGCCTGCTAGTGATGCGGAAGCAAAAAAAGATGCCGCCACAATGCTTGTGGGGGTGCTAGGTAGCAGGGCGCAAGGTAAGGCCCTCCTGTCCACTGGCATGGAAAGTATACAAGGAGAGCCCTGTGAATCTTTCTCCGTGGGCATTAATACGCCAGAACGCTTTGTGAAGGAAGCACACTATGCGGTATGCCCCAAGACGGGTGTTTTTGTCCTGGATATTATGACCGCAGAGTGGAAACCCTTTGCTCCGGTGCAATAGTAAACTCGGTTGTTCTGAAGCATTATACTTTATAATGACTTAACTTTTTTTAAACAATACTTTGGCCTTGTTTGTTATATGTAAGCATGCCATGAGAAACTCCTGCACAAGCTACAGTGTAGGAGTTTTTCTGTATGCTGTGCTTTGTTTTACTGCTTGTTTTTATTATAATAAGGTGTAGTTATCCTTCGCTTTTAATAGCAGGTTTAATATCTAAAAGCTTTGTGCCCGATAAGCAGTCTAAGCCTTGTACTGTGAGGGTATTGGCGCTTATGCGTTTAATTTCAACACGGGCCAGGGCTATGGGATTGGGGCGATGGGGGGAGCGTAGGGCAAACGTTCCTGTTACCTCTTCAGAGTGTAGCCTTTTTTGTACCAAAAGATTTCTTTGAGATTGATCAAACCAGTAAAGCAAGAGGATGGCATCTCCTTCTTGTAAGCCGAGCATGGCTTGCGCAAATTCAGCGTAGACAGTGACAGTACACTCTTTCCCATTGGTGACGGTGAAATGTGGGCATTGTGCAAGGTCTGTATACGGTGTGGTGATTTCTCCGATAAATGTGAGTTTGGCTTGCATGATGTTTTTTCCCTTTTGTGTATGGTGTTATGAGGAAATACTTAGCATATTTTTATTGAATAAAAAATGTGCAATTCTTATGAAAATTGTGCAAAAAAGTGTAAAAAGCTATTAATTACTTGTAAAAGAAGTTGCTTGTTTTTATAATCCCTTGCGTCGATGTGTTTACTTGTGTGATTTGCTATTTATAATAGTAGGTTATATTTTTAATTTCCATGTGGCGTTTGGTTGCTGTATTTGGGTGAGCTATGGGGTTTTCATCAAATATAAGAGAAATTTCCATATCTGTCTGGTGGAAAAATCTATTTTGGCCAGGTTGTTTAAAAATAGCAAGGTGCAAGAAAACGGAAAAAGTCAAAATGCGCAGACTTGCCCAAAGGGGGCACAGCATAGCCGCAAGCGAGTTTTGGGTCGTGCGGCTGTAGAGAGTAACGCGTATGAAACTGCATAAGCAGTGTGACTTTTTATTGAAGACGCAGCAGATGGATGTTTTTTAACAGCTTGATATTTTTCATGAAAAGAGGATTCATAGAGATGCATTGTAAACTATTTGTTCACATGTTGTTTTGTGTTGTATTTTTATCTGCAAGCTATACATCTTTTGCCAACGAGCAAAAAGCAATTAAGACGTTCGCAATTCTTACACCAGAGCAAGGCACGGATTTTGGCTGGAATCAGCAAGGTGTGGTGGCAGCACAAGAGGTGGCTAAGTCCATGGGACTTAACGTCATTGTTGCACAAGGTTTAGGATATGGGGATATTCGCTCCAGTATCCGAGAGCTTGTGGCTGACGGTGCAGAGTTTATTTTGGCTCATGCAGGTGGCTATAATACGGCTGGTGCTGAAATAGCTAAGGAAACACAGGTTCCTGTGGCCATAGTGGATCAGCCGCAGTTGTCACAAAAAAAACTTATCGCAGATTACACGGCATCAGGGCACGAAGCGGCTTATTTGGCAGGATATTTAGCGAGCAAAATGACTCGAAGCAATATCATTGGCATTGTAACCTCTGGAGAGCCGCCCGCATGGAATGCTCATTCTCATGCCTTTATTAAAGGAGCGCAACAGCATAACCCCCATATTAAAATTCATTATGCTGTCATAGGGCCTGCCGCCTATTCTGATGCTACAGGGGCAAAACGTGTCACCGAGGCAGTCATTGCCACAGGGGCAGATATTATTTTAGGGCAGGGCAATGGTTCAAGTTTTGGTATGTTGCAAGCCATTGAAACTAATAAAGCCAAAGATGGCGGTAAAGTATGGTTTATTGATGTCATTGGTGATAAGTCTCCCATTGATAAAGGACATTTACTTTCAGCCGTGGTGTGGGATTTTGTGCCCGTGTTTACAAAGCTTATTAATGACTTGCAAAGCGGAGCTTTAGGAGAAAACTCTTATCCTCTCACCATAAAAGATAAATCCACCTATCTATTAAAATCTCCCCATATTCCTGAAGATGTATGGAAGGAGATTATGGATATTCAAGATGACATTGTGAGTGGTAAGCTCATGGTCGAAAAAAATTATGAAGTTGCCCCAGTGCATACTCTTGTGCAGCGTCTTGATTAATTGAAATGCATACTAAACCATTATGCCAAATGTAGCATTTCATACTGTTTCAAAAACCTTCTCTACCACACAAGCTTTATCTGAAGTGAGCTTTGTGTGTAGAGAAGGCGAGATACATGCCTTGCTCGGTGAAAATGGTGCAGGTAAATCAACGTTAGCAGGATTACTGGCAGGTTTTTACCTGCCCACGGCGGGAGAAATTACCATTGCAGACGCGGCAATGTGTTTAGATTCGCCGCAAAAAAGCTTGCAATGTGGCATAGGAGTGGTCTTTCAGCATCCTTTGTTGGTACCTGAGCTCACTGTCATTGAAAATTTGTCCTTGGGTAATGCATGGTGGAAAGCCCATACGGTACAAAGCTCTTTGGTGCATTATGAAGAGCTTTGTAGCCTTCTGGGCATACATATTGATGCGCATAGACGAGTGAAACACCTAAGCTTAGGCGAACAACAGTATGTAGAGATTATGCGAGCGTTATGGCATCAGCAAAAAATTCTTGTGTTTGATGAAGCAACAGCACTTTTATGCCCAAAAGAAGCAGAGCGTGTGGGTTCCATCATGCAAATGCTTGCAGATAAAGGCCATACTATTCTTTATATCACACATAAATTACAAGAGGCCATCTCTTACTCTCATCGAATGACCATTTTGCGGCAAGGAAAAAAGGTAGCCGAAATATCTCCTGAAGCCATAGCGAAGGCAAAATGCCATAAAAATGTGCAGCAATTTGAACATGATTTATGTCGATATATTTTTGGAGAACAGTCAAACGAATCCTTGGTTTCTCAAAAAAAATATGCAGAAAAAATCATAGAAGTACATCATGGTGGGGAGGGAAGCAGAACAGGCATTCCTTTACTTAAAGCGCGTGACCTTTCAAGCCATAGCGAAGAGCACGCTTGCCCCATAAAAGATATATCTTTCGAAATATATGGCAATGAAATATTGGGAATTGCTGGAATTGATGGAAACGGGCAAAAACATTTTGCAGAAATTCTGGCAGGGCAGCGCATGCCCCAAAAGGGTTCTCTTTTTTTACACGGGGAAGAAATTACAGAGCTTCGCAATGCGCAAAGACAAAAACTTGGCATACATTATGCCAGCGAAGATAGATTGTATGAAGGGCTGGTGGGCTCTGAAGACATTGCTTTTAACCTTCAAGTCAAAAATATAGGGCTAAAGCCATTTTGGAAATACGGTATTGCCAAATGGAAACACATACAAAGCCATGCGCGAAAAATCATGGAATCGCTTTTTATTCCTCAAGAGCATCAAAAGAGCTCTACCAGAAGCCTTTCTGGGGGAACAATACAAAAAATTATTCTTGCCCGAGAACTCAATCAACCCAAGCTTTGTGTTTGTATTTTGCACCAACCTACACATGGTCTTGATGTGAGAACTGCGAAAGAATTGCATGAAAAAATACGTTTTAAATTGTATGAGAAGTGTAGTTTTATCCTCATATCAAGTGATTTGAATGAACTTTTGTCTTTATCAACACATATTGCCGTCATGAAAAATGGAACCCTGAGTGATTCTTTTGTAAATGATGCTGATTCTTACAAAAAAATGACTGATGCCATGGCAATACACTAATATGGACACGAAAAAAATGCCTTCTTATTATATCCCTCTTATGAAGAACGTGGCTCCTTTATTGCTGGCTTTTTCCTGCAGCGCCATTATTCTTTTATGTTTAAATACGAACCCCTTTGAATATTATGGATACATTTTTAAGCGGTGCTTGACCAACAGCTTGGGCTTTGAAGCCGTCCTATTAAAAATGACACCCATCCTTTGCATAAGTGCTGGAATTATGATCGCCTTTACAGCAGGAATTTGGAATTTAGGCGGCGATGGACAATTTTTGTTGGGGGCTATCTTTAGCGCTTTTTTCGCAACGCAGTTGACAGCGTTTATGCCACCTTTTCTATTTATTCCCTTATGTCTTCTTTTTTCTTTTATTATAGGAGCTTTGTGGATAGGTTCTCCGGCTTTCTTACATATAAAATACGGTATAAATGAGGTTGTGAGCACGCTCATGATGTCCTTTATAGGTGTGAGCTTAGCAAATGTTCTCATTAGAAATCCTTTGCGAGATGCCACTGTTTCGCATCCACAAACATGCACTGTGGCAGTGGATGATCGTCTTTTTCGTCTTTTTGACAGCAGTGTGCATGTGGGGTTTTTACTTGCAGTCTTTATCATAATCTTTGTGCATTATATCTTACATCACACCGCCCTGGGGATAAAATGGCGCATCATTGGAAACAGTAGAAAAGTGGCATATCATGCAGGGTATCCCGTCAAGGGTTTATTGGTTTTAGCATTTTGTTTGAGCGGCGCATGTATTGGCATGGCGGGAGCCATTGAAATTTTGGGTGTTCACGGTGCCGTTCAAGTTAACTGGAATCCAGCGTATAGTATACTTGTCATTCCCATTGTGTTTTTAGGACGTTGTCATGGTGGAATGATTATTTTGTATTCTTTTCTTTTTTCTATACTGCTTGTTGGCGGGGAAAGTGCCTCGCGAGTTTTACAAGTGCCAAGCTATACAATTCATATTCTATTGGCTCTTGTGATGCTTTTTAGTGCTGTAATTAATGGTATGTTTGATAGGAAATAATGCGTACAATTTCAAGGTGTAAGCCCTGAGACAAAAGCTACAGGATATTTGAAAATGATATACGACACCTTTGTAACAACACTTGTACTGGGCGCGACCATGGCGGCTTTTCCCTTTTTTTTGGCTGGCTTTGGTGAAATGCTTTCAGAACAAGCTGGTGTTTTAAATCTTGGGCTTGAGGGGATGATGCTTGCGGGAGCTTTCACAAGTTTTTATCTTGTGTATGAAACACAGAGTTATGCTCTCGGGTTTTTAGGCGGTGCCAGTGCTGGATTACTGGTGGCTTTGGTGGTGGTTTTTTTCTGCATATGGCGAGCCGTTGATCAAGTGGTATTGGGTTTAGCCCTTACTTTTGTGGTGCAGGGGGGAACATCGCTCTTGCATCATATACATTTTGCAAGGACATATCCACGACTAGAGCCCCTCGAAAGCTTTTCTCTTCCTTTTTTGTCACAGATTCCCTTTGTGGGGGGAGTCTTTCACATAACACCCTTTACATGTGCATGTGTATGCGCTCTGTGCGGGATGATATATTTTTATAAAAGAAGTACGTTAAGGCTTCAGCTCATGGCCGCCGGTTCAAATCCAAAGGCTCTAGATGTTTTTGGGACAAATGTATTTGCACTGCGTACAGGAATTGTGCTTTTTACTGGTGCGATGGCGGGGCTAGGCGGGGCGTATATGGTGATTTTGGGATCAGGCATTTTTGTTCCTAACATGACCAATGGAGCAGGCTTTATTGCCATTGTTTTAGCCATGGTAGCCAATGGCAGAACTCTTTGGCTCTTTTTAGGCGCTCTTTTATTTGGAATGAGTTTGTCAGCGAGCACGATCTTACAATTACTTGGCTCCACAGTATCTACAGATATTACTCATATGACTCCGTTTATCCTTATTATGATTGTATTGGCACTTTTCAGGCGTCATGTTGCTTTTCCCAAAGCCTTAGGGCAACCTTATGTACGAACAAAGAGATAACCATGGCAGCTGAGAATATGATTTTTTGCTTAAGCCCTCTGTGGCTAAGAGCATCTTGGCTTTGAGCAAAACTATAAACGCGCTAGAAGACAATAGAGAGGGATACAATGACGCTTTTTGAAAAGAGTACACTTAAAAAATTACGCCTAAAAAATAGATTTTTTCGTGCTTCCACATGGGAAGCCTTGGCCACAGAAGAAGGTCGCATGACTCCTGAGCTCTTCGCTCTTCACGAAAAACTTGCTCAAGGGGGTGTAGGATCTCTTTTGACAGGATATGCCTTTGTGACGAAAGAGGAACAGCCTAACCCCAATATGCTTGGAATTTATGATGATAGCTTTATAGATATGTATAAAGAGCTCACTGCCATGTGTAATTTGTATGATACGAAGATTTTTTTACAAGTGGCGTACGGCGGTTCCATGTCCTATTTAACCCCCCCTTCGGAAAAAATTTTTGCACCCTCTGCCATTGTCAATGAAGCCACGGGAATTATGCCCATGGCCATGACGAAGGAAGACATTGAATATTTAAAAGACGCCTTTGTGCAGGCTTGCGTTAGAGCGGAAAAGGCCGGTTTTCATGGCGTGCAAATTCATTCGGCCCATGGTTATCTTTTGAGTCAATTTCTTTCTCCTGACTATAACGTGCGTGACGATGAATATGGCGGCTGCCTTGAAAATAGAGTACGTTTTTTACGTGAAATTATTGAAGATGTTAAGTGTATAGTGCATGAAGATTTTGTGGTCATGGCAAAAATAAATTCAGAAGATTTTACAGAAAAGGGTCTCACCCAAGAAGAAAGTTTACAGGCCATTAAAATATTGGAAAAAGCTGGGCTCGATGCCGTTGAAGTGAGCGGTGGTAATCTTTCGTCTAAGCATGTGCTTCAAGAAAATCTTGGTTGCAGCAGAAAAAAAGTCACTGCACAAACACAATCGTATTTCTCTTCTTTTGTTAAAGAGCTTGTGAAGCAGGTGACCATTCCGGTTATCTTAACTGGAGGGCATATCAACTATCAGCATTTAGAGGTCTTACATAAAGAGCATGGTATCGCGTATTTTGGCATGAGCCGTCCACTCATTGCTGAGCCAGACCTTATGAACATTTGGGAAAAAGCCCCCGAGACAAAGCCTAAATGTATTTCTTGTGGAAAATGTTTTAGCAAGAAAGGTAACTATTGTATTTTACACTAATATAAGACAGTATAAGCTAGAAAATTTTGTAAAAGGCACTTTCGTGAAGGGAGTGCCTTTTGTTTTATACAAGTTGGCCCATATAACAGAGTGTGTAGCATGTTTATTTATGCTTTCGTTTTGCAGAAAAATAAAATTTACCATTGGTGATGTGCAAGAGCATTGCTTTTTCTTAGTATCTTAGTGCTTTTCTTATGAAAAAACTTGACATTCAAGAGTGTGCTCTTATTCTATAACGAAAGAAATGTAATTTTATACATTTTTATACTTTAATCCTCTACCTATCAGAACAAGCCTCGCCCCTCGCTCACGCTCGCTTTTTCTTCCTTCTCCCCCTTCATTTTGAGTGCTTGTGGCCTGTAAAATTCATTTTTTAGGCTAAGAATCCTTGCTCCGGGTACGCATAGTACTCCGGTCGTCTGTCCTAGTGACTTTTACAATCTACCTTTGTGTCTTCTTCTTTATATATGTGAAAACTATCCGGCATGGAGTTGCAAGATATACACAAAGTTTCAAATGAAAGGAATAAGTTATGGCTGACCTTAAGCTCGTAAAACCTTCCCAAGGGCAACAAATAGCACTTTCACCTCAGCCGGAAAATCGTCTTGTTTTTGATTTTTCGGCTGAAGAAGCTACTCTCGTAAGGGATGAAAATTCTTTAATTTTATCTTTTGATGACACCACGAGTGTTACTCTTACGGACTTTTATTCTGTATATTCAGCAGAAAATATGCCTTCGTTTATCATAGAGGATCAGGAGATTGCAGGAGAGAGTTTTTTTGCAACCTTAGCTGAAGATCTTATGCCGGCTGCCGGTAGTGCTGCCTCGGCAGCGCAAGGTGGCGGTACCACGGTGGACACCATAGCTGGTACCTTGCTTGATGGTATAGATAGGCTTGGCGGTTTAGACCAAGAAAGGGATGCCTCTGTAGAAGAAGAGTTTGACCTGCCAGCGGCTCCAGTTATTTCTGTTGCTCCAGTTGTTTCTGATGGTGCTGACGCCTCTCCAATGCCAGAGCAAAATACACCACCCATTATTACTGATATCACCCCTTCAGATCCAGATGATGCCAATGGTATTCCAGATGGTGCGGGTGCGCATATTGGGGTTGTGGAGTCCGGTGTGGGGCGTGATGATGCTGGAAATATTACAGATGCTTCCAATCAAGGATTTGATGGTAAACTGAGTGCCTCAGGGCAGGTTGTTGCCACAGATGAAGATGGAGACACATTAAGTTATACCATAGTTGGCACAGGGCAGGGCTCATATGGTTCCATGACCATTGATCCAGAAACTGGTGAATTTACCTATGTTTTAGATGATGATGCCGCCCATTCTCTGGCTCAAGGAGAAGATGTACAAGAGAGCTTTGAAGTGCAAGTGAGTGATGGCAAAGGTGGAACGACTACCACCACAGTTACTGTCAATGTTGCCGGCACCAACGATGCACCTTCGCTGAGCGTGGATACGGCACTAAGTATTACGGAAGATACGACACTCAGTGCCACAGGCAAAGCACAAAGCACTGATATAGACACTAATGCTGAACAAACGTTCTTCGTGGCAAAAGGGAATGCAGGTGAAGGTGACAATGAAACGTCTACCGCTCTTGATACTTCTGGCCTTACGCAAGAGGGGTCTGTTTTGCAAGGTGAATATGGTTCTTTCACCATTGAAGCCAATGGCACATATACATATAATGTGGACAATGACGCCATTCAGCATCTAGGGAAAAATGATTCTGTGGAGGAAAGTTTTACCATTTACGTGCAAGATGATAAAGGTGCGTGGAAGTCAGAAGTGGTTACCGTCACGGTGAACGGTGCCAACGATGCGCCAGAAATCGTGCCACCGACAAATCCTGACCTAGAGATGGACCCTGCAAGTGGCACAAAGGTTGATTTGACAACCAGTGATAAAAACCTTGGTGATTCTAGCAATCCAGCGGTGGATTCTGGGCAAATAGTCTTTACCTCACAAGAAACCATGAATGGCGGTAAAATTACCATTGGTGGTGTTACATTCATTGTGGAAGAAAATGAGTCTGGCTCTTATATCTTGCACCCCGCTGATGATAATGACTCTTTCATTAGCGACGGCTATTATGGTAAACTTACGGTGGATGATACTTTAGAATATGATGCGAGCACGGGTGAATTTACCTTAAGTTATACTTATGAACAAAAGGAAAATTATGAGCATGATAGTGATGTAGACGGCAATAGAAAGCCTGATAATAATCATGATCAAATGCAAAGTAATGCTGAATCATTTGATGTTCTTATTCAAGATGGTAAGGAATCTTCCAACTCCACAGAGGGACTAACGACCACCATTAACGTGGATATTAGCGACGATGGCCCGACCATTGTGCATGATGCCGCCGAAGATGGCCTTGGGGAAAGCACAGCTGTTCTAGATGGTACTACGGCAACAGCGCACGTTACCGTGGAATTTGGTGGCGATGGCCCAGGAAAGATACTTCTCGATAGTGGCGGCACCATTGAGATTGGTGTTGTGTGGGGAGATGCTGGCTGGGAGCCCATATATAATTATGGCATAACTCTTGTTGATTATAGCTATGATGCCAATACCGGAATGCATACTATTGTCATTGGTGATGTTACTCTTACAAGTACTGATAACACCAATTGGGAAATTTCTTATGAAGTAAACCCAGAAGGACGCGGCCCCGTAGGCTTAACCTTTGTGGATAGTGATGGTGATAGTGTACAGCATAGTATCAATAGTCCCACGCCCACACCCCCAGCACCAGAAGAGCCTACACCTCCGACGCCAGAAAATCCGGACGTTCACTCGCAAGGTGATCTTATTGATAATATTACTATTCTCGATACGACTCCCCATGGTGAAGGTGGATTGGTGACCAATTGGCAGGGCAGTTATGCCACGCATAATCCAGCCCCTGGAACCACACAAGTGGCTAATCAGCAAGATGCTTACGACAAAGATGGCTATACCATCGATGTGGGCGTTGCCAATGACGTTGTGCAAACGGGGCAATATGATGACACCATTTACCTTGGTCAAGGCCATGTGGATAGTCAAGATAATCACGCTGGTACGAAAAAGTTACAACAAGAAGCACAAGACTCCATGGAGCAATTCATGTTTGGCACCAGCACAGATGGCACCATACGTGACGATGGTAGCATATTGCAGGATGCCAGCAAGGAAGACAGCACACTTTCCACTGAAATAACAGGATTAAGCCGTCCCTTTGTGGATATGGCACATGGTGGTGGCGGCGACGATACTATTTACGGTGAAGAAGGTGTGGACCTTATCTATGGAGGCAGTGGAAATGATACCATTCACGGCGGTGAAGGCAATGACGGCCTGCGCGGCGGTAGTGGTGATGATAGTATCTATGGCGGCGAAGGTAATGATATTATTTACGGTGGCCTCGGAAGCGATATGCTTGACGGTGGCGATGGAGATGATTTCATTCTAGGCGACATAAGCGATATAAGCATACTTGGCGGAAAAGGCAGTGATGTTATAAAGGTGGATTTATCTACCCTTGGAGACATAGGTACAGATGCTCTTCGTATTGATGGCGGTGGAGATGAGGATGGCTCTTTGGATATATTATTCGCCGGAGCCAACGGCATGGATGCTGCCAAAGAGCTCATTAGCAATGGTAATATAGAAAATATAGAAATCATCATAGCTGGTGGTAATATAAGTGGTGAAAACGTCAATGAGGTCTTGGGTAGCTTGAATATTCAAAACTCCGATGGATTTGACCCCTCTGGTCAAGGTTGGACGGCCAGTTCTTCGCAAGATTTGAGTGGTAGGGGCTATACAGAGTTCTCAAAAGTTGTGGATTCTGAAGAAGTGACAATTCTTGTTCAAACAAGCTTACTCACATCATAGTATACGAACTCTTTCTTTTAACAAACAGCCTCTTGGGGATTTCCTTAGGAGGCTGTTTTGTGTACGGATGGATTTGATAAATTATGTGGGGGGAGAGTAGGGCAAAGGGAAATTCGCCAATACTTTGGAGACAAAAATAAGGTGTGGGGTTTTCATTGTATAAAAAGTGCTTATATGCTAAAGTAGCGATATATACAGAAGTTAAATATTGTTTTGATATATGAAGGCGTATGAAATTAGCATGAAGAAATCTCACATACAAGATACAGTCCATTCTTCCCTTGAAGCGGAAAATCAAGCTTTACGGGAGGAGCTAGAAGCCACGCGCAAGGAATTGCACTTTATGCAGGCCTTGGTTGATAATATTCCCTTTCCTGTGTTTTCTAAGGATGGGGAAGGGCGCATGCGTACTGTTAATAAAGCGTATGTGGATTTTTTTGGAGAGCGCAAGGAAGATGTTCTTTATAAAACAGCAAAAGAGCTTGAATATCTTACGCCGGAAGAGCGAGAATTATTTCATGAACAAGCTGTGCAAGCTGCCCAAAATTGTAGTAGTGTTTGCTGTGAGAGAGTGTATTCTGTAGTCAAGGGGACAGTGCCCACGCTGTACTGGAGCCAGGGCTTTGCCATTGGTGCTACAGAAGAGAAGGGGCTTGTGGCCAGTATTGTGGAGATAACTACACAAAAAGCTTTAGAAAATGCCTTGGCGCAAAAGGTGGAAGAGCTTAATCAGACGCATGATGACATGCAGCTAGCCAAAGAACGTTCACAACTCATGCTAGATACCATGCCTTTGGCTGCGCAAATTTGGTCTGCCGACGGGCGCATGTTGGATACTAGCCTAGAGGCTGCTCGTCTTTTTGAGTTTGAAGATAAAGAAGATTATTGGGAAAATTTTGCAGACAATATACCTGAATATCAGCCCAATGGTAAAAAAAGCATTGAATATCTTCAAGAAGTTTTACAACAGGCTTTAGATACAGGTTCTTCGCATGTGGAGTGGCGCCATGTGGATTCAGCCGGGCAAGCTGTACCCATAGATATTTCTTGTGTGCGATCTTCACTGCATGGGGAAACTGTTATTTTGGTCTTCATGCGTGATTTACGTGAACACTACGCTCAGATGGAAAAATTGCGCGAGGCCGATGCGTATACCAAGTTAATGTTAGACTCTAGCCCCTTGGGTGCTCTCATTTGGGATAATAACTTTACTTTGGTGCATTGTAATAAAGCCTTGGCCATGACCTTTGGCCTTGAAAAACCTCAAGAATTTATGGAACATTTTCTGGAACTCATACCAGAGTTTCAACCGCATGGAGAAAATTCTTTAGAATATATGCAAAGGGTTTTGTTGCACGCCATAGATCATGGAGCTTCTGAATTGCCGTGGACGGGACAAACTCTGCAGGGAGAAGAAGTTCCTTGTGCTGTGAAAGCTGTTCGAGTCAAATATCGCGGCGAGGCCATGGTCATAGCCTATGTGGAAGATTTGCGAGCCTCTGAAGAGCAAAAAAAGAAACTCAAAATTGCTGAGCAGCGTACGGCGGCCATTTTAAGTGGTGTGCCCTTAGGGATTAATTTATTGCGCCCTGATTTTAGCATTGTGGATTGTAACGAAGTGGCGGTGAACCTAACAGGCCATGCCGATAAAGCTTCTTATATGGAAGACTTTGTTAATGTACTTCCTCCAGTGCAACCTGACGGGAGAGACGCTGCAACGCTTATTCAAGATGTGCTTATGCAAACGCGCACCCAAGGGCAAGCACGCTGCGAAATTATGGCTGTAAATGCCAAAAAAGAAGCGCTTCCTTTAGAAATTACAGCGGTGGAAGCTCATTTGGACTATGAAGAGCTTTATATTGTGTATGCGCGTGATTTGACAAAAGCAAAGCAAATGCTCAAAGACATTGAACTCTCAAGAGAGGCAGCTGAGCAAAGCGCCAAGGCCAAAAGCGAATTTTTGGCCAATATGAGCCATGAAATCCGCACTCCCATGAATGGTATTTTGGGCTTGTTGCACTTGTTAAATGGTACAGAATTACAAGCAGAGCAAAAAAGTTATGTGAGCAAAACTTTGTATTCCGCCAATAATTTATTGCGTATCATTAACGATATTTTAGATTTTTCCAAAATAGAAGCCGGTAAACTTGAAATAGAAGCCACACCATTTAGTATATATCAAGTGTGCAAAGAAGTGCAGGATTTATATTCTGTGGCGGCGCGGGAAAAAGGGCTTAAGTTTATTCTTACGCAAGCCGACTTGCCTGTGACACATGTTTTGGGTGACTCTTTACGCCTTAGACAAATTTTATTTAATCTTGTGAGCAATGCCATTAAGTTTACGCAACAAGGGCGTGTTGAGCTGGCAGTGGAGGTGCTTGAATATACAGAAGAGAGCATCACATGCCAATTTAGCGTGTCTGATACGGGCATAGGTTTGAATAAAGAACAATCGCAAAGATTGTTTTCAGCTTTTTCTCAAGCAGACAGTTCTGTTACACGTAAATATGGTGGTACAGGTCTTGGGTTGGCCATTTCGTTGCAACTTGCGCGTATGATGCGCGGGGATATGTGGGTGGAAAGCATAGAAGGCCAAGGCTCGCGTTTTTACTGCAAGGCTAGCTTTAAGATGTGCCCTGAAAACCTCCTTCCTACGGCAGAAAGTTGCGAGCAGGAAAATCTTGCACAAGGGACTGGGCATCTGTTGCTGGTGGAAGATAATGAGATAAATCAACTTATTGCCGAAGAATTGTTGCGCAGCGTGGGCTATACAGTGGACACGGCCAATAATGGTCAAGAAGCTCTTGATATGCTAGATAAAAAGCCTTACGACTTGGTACTTATGGATATCCAAATGCCCATCATGGATGGTCTTACCGCCACGGTGAAAATACGCGAACAAGAACGATTTAAAGCCCTTCCCGTGGTAGCCATGTCTGCACATGCCATGAGCGGCGATAAAGATAACAGCATCGCTCACGGCATGAATGATCACATCACAAAGCCCATTGTACCAGAAATACTCTATAATACGTTACATTATTGGTTGAAGAAGAATAAATAAAGCAGCTTAGTAATTTACTGGGCATGTTGTGCTACTTTATTTATGAATTCACATGTATATGGATGAGTAACTCACTCTTATTAATTTGTTATAGGTGGTTTTGGCAATAAAGTGCTGAAACCACTTTTTTATGTAAAAGTAAAATAAATTAAGATGTTAAAGTGTAAAATATATCAGAATACATCATGAGGATGCAATTTTAATGATTATTAGACGCTTACGGCTTATATCAAATCTTTATGAAACATGCTCTTTTGCTTTATACCTTATGTAAAATCTACGTTGACAAAATACCTTATTTTCAGTAACACTTTTTTCGAAAAAGTAACACCGAAGAAACGTCTATGAGCGCAAGCTTTGTGATGTTTTACTAACTTGTGTAAACCGTGAAATATGAGACAACGCACAATTTGTGTGTGAAAGTAGGATGTTATGCTGAAAAATAGACTTTTTATGCTTTGCATGCTTTGCGCTTTATGTATGTGTACCGTGCATGTGGCAAATGCTGCATCTGATCAAAATGCTTTGCGCACAGTAACAGATATGCGTGGTAAGGTTGTGACTTTTCCTGCAAAATTGACCCATATAGCTACCATAGATGATGGCTTTGTGGAAGGTGTTATGACGCATCTTGGAGTTATTCACACGGTTAACGTCATAGGCTCTTGGGGGCTGAAGCGTGATTACAAATATACTGTGGTGGGTGCTGATGAAAAGAAGTATGAATATGCCGGGCTTAACACCATGCGATTTTTGCATCCATGGCTCGATGACTTGATATGTGTGAATTCACCGCAAGGCAATGCGCTTAGTTTTGAAGCCTTGGCTGCTGCCAATCCGCAATTACTCATTTTGCGTGTGGGGGACTGTACCTTGGGTGGTGAAGATGATGAGGCACTTGCAAAGACCATCTCCATGATAGAATCTTTGGATATACCGCTTGTGGTTTTGTATTCTCCTGACTATTATGGAAATTCTGGATTAGCAACCATGAAGCAAGAATCTACCATTATCGGCGCTATTTTTGGCATGCAAACACAAGCCGAAACCCTTGCCGCGAAGCTTTCTGGCATTGAGACGCTTATTCGTGAGCGTACGCAGCATATTGCCGAAGCAGATAAAAAGCGCGTGTTGTACTTGGGGTTAAACTCCAATGTGCGCAAAAGCAATGGGGCAGGGGTTACCTTTGGTACGAATACTCCAGAATCCTATATGTTGGAAAATATTGTCCATGCGCGTAATGTTTTTGAAGGGCTTGGCACCTTTGTGCCCATAAGTGCTGAGCATATTTATGCCCTTGAGCCAGATGTTATCATTTTACCCACCTATAACGGTTATCATCCACCTAAAGAGCTGTATGAGTCTGCATCCTATGCGCAATTGCAAGATTTGAAGGCCATTCAAAACCGCCGTGTTTATGCCATGCCGTGGACTCCCATGAACTGTGCCAGACGCGTGGAATATCCGCTAGATATGCTCATTATTGCTAAAGCAACCTATCCTGAACTTTTTGAAGACATCAATGTGTATGACTATGCTTTGCAATTTTATCAAGACGTGTATCATGTGGATGAAAAAACAGCCAAAGGTTTACGTAGCACCCAGCTTCTTGATTGGATGCAAGAAATAGGCTTTTAAATGACGCGTAATCGGAATTATTGGTGTCTATTTTTCATGCTCTTTGGCCTAGTGGGGATATTTTTAATCTCACTTTGCATGGGTGAATATAGTCTCGCCTTGGGTGATATTGTTCGTGTTATGGTCACTCACATGTCTTCCCTGTTGGGCATGGACGTTGTGGAGCCAGCCAAAATGCACACCACCATCATTTGGAATATACGCTTGCCAAGATTATTGCTAGCTTGTTTGGTGGGAGCGGCTTTGTCTGTGGCTGGTGTGCTGTATCAAGCCTGTTTTCGTAACCCCTTGGTGGAACCTTTTATTTTGGGTGTGTCCTCCGGTGCGGCTTTTGGAGCAGCATTAGCCATTGTGTTTCCCTTTATTTTTCCTCAAATACAACTCACGGCTTTTGTTTTTGCGCTCGTTGCGGTTTTTGGCGCGTACGTATTGGGGCACACGCGTGGTGAAAGCTCCGCCGTGACTTTGGTACTTTCCGGCATTGTGGTGGGTGCTCTTTTTTCAGCTCTTGTGGGCATCATGAAATATGTCTCAGAAGATACACAATTGCGCGAAATTACCTTTTGGATGATGGGGGGTATACATCATGCCACATGGCAAGATGTCGGCATTAATACCATGGGGCTTATACCTTGTGTTCTCATGGCATGGTTTTGGGCATGGAAACTCAATATTTTAAGCCTTGGCGATGAAGAAGCCCGTAGTCTTGGGGTGGCTCCCAATTCCACCCGTATTCTCTTTTTACTTTTGGCAACCATGACAGCGTCCATCAGTGTATCCAGTGTGGGTATTATTGCATGGGTGGGCTTAATGATACCGCATGCCACACGTATGTTGCTTGGGCCGGACAATCGCTTACTTGTCATAGGCGCCATGCTCATGGGGGCAAGTTATATGCTGATATGTGATACCCTGGCCAGAACGCTCACAGCGGCAGAAATTCCCATTGGTATTATCACATCCATTATTGGTTCCCCCTATTTACTTTATTTATTGCGCCGCAAAGGGGTAGAGCTTTATGGATAAAATTATATCCCCAGAGTACGCAAAAGCCGCTCTTGATGTGTGTGGCGTTTCCTTTGAGTATAAAAATAAACCTGTTTTGCACGATGTTTCTTTTAACGTGCCCAAGGGGAATATTTGTGGTTTGTTGGGGCATAATGGCTCGGGGAAAACAACATTTTTTAAGTGTTGTATGAATGTACTATCCCCTTACAAGGGACGCATTGAGGCCCATGGCGAAGTTTTGCAAAAGATGTCTCCGGCTAAGCTTGCGAGTCGTATAGCTTATGTGCCGCAAGAGTACAGGCAAGTTTTTCCATTCTCTGTGCGCGATGTGGTGGCCATGGGTAGAACGCCACATATGGCGGCTCGCTTTGGTGGTTTTGGGCAAATTACTGCAGCAGATCGTGAGCATGTAGAAAATGCTTTGGAGCGTACTAAGTTAACGCATTTAGCAGAAGAACCTTGTAATACTTTAAGTAGTGGACAACGTCAGCTTGTGTTCATTGCCAGAGCCATTGCTCAAAATAGTCCTGTCATGTTATTGGATGAGCCAACCTCCGCCCTTGATTTTAGTAAACAGGTGGCTGTATGGACATTGCTACAAGAAATTGCCGCCCAAGGCATAAGTATTCTCGTGTGTTGCCACGACCCTAATCATATTTTATGGTTTTGCCATAAGGTTGTGGTGTTGCATCAAGGAGCAGTCCTTGAAACGGGAAAACCGAGTGATGTTTTGCATCTAGAAATGCTTCACAAAGTGTATGGGGCATCGTGTACCCTTGGTAATACACATGTCGTTTATCCACAGCAGATAGCACATATGCCCATGGCATAATCTTAGGAAAGTAAAGAGATTTTACCGTGTGGAACGTGTTAAGATTGTGTTTTTGTGAATATTCTTTGCGTTACTTGACTAATATGTCTATTATTCAATGTTTTTTCGTGCGAATCCTGCTGAAAAATCCTTAATGCTACCTTCGTGCAAGTGCATGATATGGTCAGAGATACTACTGATATCTTCCTCATTATGACTAACAAATATGGTGGTAATATTGGATTTTTTTACAATGGCGTGAACTTCTGTTCTGATTTTGTTTTGTAAAGCAGTATCAAGACTGCTGAAGGGTTCATCCAGTAGGAGTAAAGAAGGTCTGCGAGCTAAGGTGCGCGCTATGGCCACGCGTTGTTGTTGCCCGCCGGAAAGTTCGTATGGGTAACGCTTTACTAAATCTTGTATGTTTACAAGATTCACCATTTCCTGAAGAATATTTGCAGCATTGTGTTTATCATCCACGCCAAATAGAATGTTTTTTTCCACAGTAAGGTGCGGAAAAAGCGCATAATCTTGAAAAACCATGCCGATATTTCTTTTCTCCGGTTCTATGAAAATCATTTCGCTACAAACTATTTTTCCATTGATGGAAATGGTTCCACTTTGCGGTACTTCCAAGCCGGCAATGATGCGTAAAATAGTGCTTTTGCCACTGCCGCTTGCTCCCTGTATGCCAAGTATTTTACCATGTTCCAACGAGAAAGATATGTTTTTTAGGGTATCTGCTTGCGCATGTTTGTGTTTGAAATATATATTTTTGAGCTCTAAATAACTTGATTTCATGTGAATTCCTCTTGTTCCTCTTGAGTGGATATACAGTGCTTAACTTTCTTTTTTTTCCAGTGTTTTGTGAATGAAATATATGGCGGTAAGCGATAGGAAAATGATAAAGAGTGAAGGAATAGCGCCGCGACTGATCTGTTCATCATGTGCGTATTTGTATACAACAGTGCCTAAGGTGTTGAAGTTAAAGGGGCGCAAGAAAAGAGCTAAGGGCAGTTCCTTCACAATGTCGACAAAAGTAAGTGAGAATCCTGCTACGAGAGCAGATTTTAGCATGGGAATATCCACAAAGAAAAAAGTGTAGGCGGTACTTTTTCCAAGCATCTTTGAAGCTTCAAAAAAGCGCATACCATTTTTTTCAAATTCATTGTCGATACTTTGAAAGCCCACACCTAGATACCTAACTGTATAGGAAAAAATAAGAATAAATAACGAAGAACTCAGTAATAATGTTTTGGTATCTTCATCAAATATTTTATATATCCAGACAAAATTTCTATCAAAAGCATTGAAAAATGTAATGACAGTTATGGCAAGGACTGTTCCTGGAATGGCATACCCAATGATGGTGAGCCTTGAGTAAAAAGCGGACAATATTCCTTTGTATAGGCGGATGTAATTGCCCACAATGAGTGTAATTCCCATAACACATAAAGAGGAAATGGTTGCCAAGTAGAGAGTGTTGTAGGTGAGTTGGATAAATTCATTTGATAATACATAACTATAGCTGTAAAATGCCCAATAGAATAATTGCGCACAAGGTATAAAAAATCCAAAGCTTAAGACGCTAAGGCAAAATAGTGTCAATCCGTAGGCTACGAGCCCTTTTTTCTCCTTTCGCTGAATGGGGCGAATTTTCGCCGTGGTAAGCGTGAATTTTTTTCTTCCACGTAAAAACTTTTCCAAAAGTAAAAGGGTAAAGACCACCAAAAGTAAGATACTTGCTAGACGCAAAGCAGAAATTTGATCGGAAAAATTAAACCATGATGTGAAAATAGCCGTGGAAAGTGTTTGCACTCCGAAGTAGCTTACGGCGCCGTAATCACTGAGAACTTCCATCAAAACAAGTGTTGCGGAGCCTATAAGAGCATTTCTTGCAGCTGGCAATATGACTTTAAAGAAAATGATAAAACGTGATTTGCCTAATAAAATGGAACTTTCCACAAGATTTGCCGCATCTTTTTTTAAATAACTATACACAATGATATATACATAGGGATACAAAAAGAAGGTGAAAATAAAAATGGCGCCGGGAATGGACATGATATCAAACATTGCCCAGTTGGACTGTTCAATGCCAAGGCTATTTCTCATAAAATATTGTATGCTTCCGGTATAACTGAGCATGCCTGCATAGGTATAAGCTGCAATATAGGGCGGGATGGCTAGGGGAAGAATAAAAGCCCAAGAAAAAAATGTTCTGAGAGGAAAGTCATAGACAGTTACCATGTATGCCGTGGCACTACCCAAGAAAATACTAAAAAAAGCAACAAAAATGCAAATGATAACAGTGTTGCTCATGTAGTCCAGCAACAAATAGTCTTTAATATGCGCCCATACATCATTGGCTGGCTCAAAGAGTGGAAAAATTATGGCAATACATGATGCAACAATGCAAAGCATAAAAAAAGATGTGAGCCCAAACCATATATTTACTTTCAGTTTCATTTTTTGCGCCTTGTGCTTATGGTAAAGGGGGAAAGCGTGCTCATCTAAAAAGGCTATGTAAAAAGGCAAGGATAGCTCCTTGCCTTTCATAGATACTACTTCCAACCTCCTTGCCCCATAATCATGGATGCTTTGGTGGTATTTTTGCCTATGTCTTCTAAATTAACATTCATTCTGGTAAAGGTTCCTAATTCTTGTATAAGAGGATGCGCCGCCACCTTGGGGTTGGCAGGTGTTTCGTAATTTTTATTGGCATATATGCTCTGTACTTCAGGCGATGTGAGATACTCTAGGAGCATGGTTGCGTTTTTGGTGTTTTTTCCATGCTTCATGATGGCGGCTGCACTCACGTCCACATGGGTATTTTCTGGAAAGAAGAAGGCTACCTTCTTGGCCACTTCAACCTCTTTGGGGTCGTCGGAGTACATCATTCTGCCAAGATAATAGGTATTTAATATGGCCACATCGCCTTCTCCGGCTATGACGGCTTTAATTTGATCTCTATCATTACCTTTGGGTGTTCTGGCCATGTTTTTCACGAGGCCTTTCACAAAATCTAAGGCCGCAGCTTCTGAGCTTTCTGCTATTATTCCAGCAACTAGCGATTGGTTGTATCCAGATGCTGCAGAACGAACAAGTATTTTTCCTGCAAAGTCTGCTTTTGCTAAATCTTGGTATGTTTTGATTTTGGAAAAGTCGAACTTGCCTTTTTCGTAACCTATGACTCGCGCTCTTTGAGTAAGTGCTACCCAATCATTATTTTTGCCGCGCAAAGATGCAGGAATATTTTCTGCGATAATGGCGGATTCTATGGGGCTTACCATGTTAGCAGCTATGGCATTATACAAGTTAACCATATCCACTGTCATAAATATATCTGCTGGACTGTCTGCGTCTTCACTTTTTAGACGCGCTAAGATTTCAGGGGCTTTACCAGAAATTACATTAACTTTAATGCCTGTTTTTTGCGTAAACATATCGTAAATGCTTTTATCAACGTCATAGTGGCGTGATGTGTACACATTTACTTCCTCACTGGCATGGGCAGGAGGGGTTAAAAGAGTGCAAGTCATAAGGAACAGGAGAAAAGCTTGTAAAATTTTGGGCATAGAAACCTCTTTTGGCTACAGGTTTTTGCAAGCCTTAAATAATGGTGAGGCATTGCTTTATAATATGTTGTTACAGGGGAGAGAGTGGAAACATCAAAATGATATTAGATATGAAATTCATTGTCAATGAATTTGTGAGCTATTTGCTATGAAATTACATTTCAGCACTGTGAAAATTCATTGAGATAATTACTGTATAGTGACAATTATAGCTCTTTAGAATTATTTTTGGGTCATGACTAGCTAAGAGGATGCAAAAGGTGCTAAAAGCTAGTCATGCCAATG
>CAYJHD010000028.1:0-24125 GCA_964370015.1 uncultured Desulfovibrionaceae bacterium
CTTGCCGCGCCATCAATGAAATGGTTTTTGCCATGCTTTTTGTGGTGGCTGTGGGTTTGGGGCCTTTTGCCGGTGTCATGGCACTTTTTGTGCATACTACCGGTGTGCTGGCTAAGCTTTTTTCCGAAGCTGTGGAAGCCATTGATCCGCAACCTGTGGAAGGTATTCGCGCCACTGGCGCCAATCTTTTTGAAGAAGTGTTGTACGGTGTTATTCCTCAAGTGTTGCCCTTATGGATTTCTTACGCTTTGTACCGTTTTGAATCCAATATCCGCTCTGCCACCGTGGTGGGCATGGTGGGTGCTGGCGGCATTGGTGTGCTTTTATGGGAGCTTATCCGTGGATTTTCTTTTGATAAAACCTGCGCAGTGATGGCCCTCATCATCTGTGTGGTCATTGTTTTTGATATTCTTTCACAATTTTTACGCAAACGCTTTGTATAGGGACTTTTATGGCGACTCAAAGTTTTTTTAATGGGCACATTGTAAGTGCTGAAGGCATGACCGATTGTTTATGTTTTGACGCAGAGCATATTAGCTCTGTGGGGCAAGGCTCTCAAGCTAGCACTATGTTGGACTTGGAAGGAGACTATCTTATTCCCGGTCTTGTGGAATTACACACCGATAATTTGGAAAAGCACTTTATTCCGCGCACTGGCGTGAGTTGGCCCCATGGCTTATCTGCCGCCATGGCCCACGATATGCACATGATAAGCTCTGGCGTGACCACGGTTTTTGATGCCATCACGGCCGGTGAGCCTTTTGGTAAGCATATGCGTAATGAGCTTTTCGATATAAGTCTTGGGGCGTTAAAAAAAGCAGAAGATGAAAATCTTTTACGCGCTGAGCATTTTATTCATGTGCGTTGCGAATTGGCCGGAGATCATTTAATGAATAGGGTGGAGCCTCTTGTTGGTCACGAAAAATTACGTCTTTTTTCCGTCATGGATCACACCCCGGGTCAGCGTCAGTGGCGAGATATTGAGGCTTATAAACGCTATAGCGATTTGACAGATACCGCCGACAGCATTGTTCAGGAACGCATAGAAAAATTAAAAGACTTACAAGCTAAAAATGCTTCCAAAAACTTACAAAGTGTTGTGAGTATTTGTAAAGAAAAGGGCTATGCGCTTGCCAGTCATGACGATACCACCGTTATGCATGTGCGTGAAGGGGCAGAGCAGGGCGTATGTATTTCTGAATTCCCCACCACCTTGGAAGCAGCCCAAGAAGCACGCGCGCAAGGTTTGTCCATTATCATGGGCGCGCCTAACATTGTGCGCGGGGGATCTCATTCGGGCAATGTGGCTGCCATTGAATTGGCCAAGGCCGGATTGTTAGATATTTTCTCTTCTGACTATATGCCGGCAAGCTTACTGCATGCAGTGTTTCTTTTACCGGAATTGGCTGAAATTCCTTTGGAGGAAGCCATAAAAACCATTACTAAAAATCCTGCCCATGCTGTGGGTATGTTTGATAGGGGTGAATTGGCGCAAGGTAAAAGAGCCGACGTTGTGCGTGTGCGCGTGGTGGACGGCATTCCTGTGGTGCGTGCGGTATGGCGCGCAGGGAAGCAGGTGTTATAAGCGTATGCGTTACGCTTTATACTATATTCCAGAAGAGCAAAGCCCCCTAGCCATGCTGGGGGCAAGCTTGCTTGGGTGGAATATTCATACTGCTGTACCAAGCTGCGCTGAGGCGATACTTTGTGGTTTTGAAAAGGCTGGGCTTAGGCTCAGCCAAGACAAGCTTGAAAGTATAACGCAAGAGGCACGCCGTTATGGTTTGCACGCCACTTTGAAAGCACCTTTTCATTTGGCTGACGGATACGGGGAAGAGCAATTGATTCAAGCTGTAGATGCTTTTTCCGCCGAGCAAAAGGCTTTTAGCCTGCCGCCCATGCAAGTGAGCCGCATTGGTGATTTTTTGGCTCTTACTTTGCGAGCTGATACTCCACAAGAACTTGACGATAAACAAAAAACGTATGCATTTGCGGCGCAATGTTTACGACACTTTGAGGAGTTTAGACATCCCCCCAGTGCTGAGGAGCTGGCAAGGCGCAGGCAAAAAAAATTAAGTCTGCGCCAAGAGGATTATTTGCTGTGCTTTGGATACCCATACGTTTTAGAGGATTTTCGCTTTCATATTACTTTGTGTCATGTCCCCTCATGTCACTCATCTGAAGACGAGAGTTGGAATGTTTCCTTGCAAAATGCTTTGAGCCATGTTTTTTCTTCCTGCTTACAAGGGAATAAAATGAGCTCTTTGTGTCTTTGCTGTAGTGACGCTGCAGGGCGGTTCAGTTTATTGCATAAGGCCCCCCTAAGTACATAGTAGGCAACGTGGAAATATATGCTTGACATTGCTCTGCTCTGCTCGTAAGTACTTACTACGCGAGAGCGTGTGAGCTTATTTTGTGTAAGCTCCCTATACTATGTCTGTATGGTATGTACCATATCGGATTATGAGCTTGGATATTCTTTCTAAGCTTGAGGATTCTTTCCTCGTTGCTACGTTGTAGCACCTATTTTCTCTACACTATATGTTATGAAGAAGCTTTTGGCTGTCTTTACTTATGCATGCACGTTTTTCAAACTTTATTTTGAGGGAGATTTCTCATGGCTGACATTTTATTGCAAAAGCCTGCTACAGGCCAACAAATAGTTCTCGTTCCACAAGCTGAAGACCGTTTAGTTTTTGAATTCGATTCTTCTGATGCCACGCTTACTCGTGATGGCGATAGCTTGCAAATGAGCTTTGAAGATGGCTCGTCATTAACATTAACAGATTTTTATGTGGCATATACTTCCGAAAATATGCCCACCTTTCTTATTGAAGGTAATGAAATTGATGGTGAAGCCTTCTTTGCAGCCCTTGGTGACGAGCTTATGCCAGCGGCCGGTACCACGGCAGGAACTGTGCAAGGCAGTGGAAGTAGCGTAGGTCTTGAAGGTGGTGAACTTTTGGGAGGCCTTACTCGCATAGGCGGGCTTGATCAAGATGGCTCCAATTCTACCGGAAATGATAACCAAGCAAACGCAGCTCGTAGCATTACTTCAGACGGTACTGATGGTGGTGTTGCTGGTATCAATATTTCCACGGATGGTAATGCCGGCGGCGACCTGCCCCCAGAGCCCAACGATGTACCCGAAGCTTTAACAGATAAAATGGCCATTATTGCACGTTCGGAATATAATGGTAATGACTTTAGCAAGCATTTTGACGAAGGTAATGATGCTGAAGGCGGACGCTACTTACTTGTGGATGGTGACGGTAACGAAATTGCGCCTTCTAGCGTTAATGCTGACGGCACTGTGACCTATGAATTTTGGGGAACCAATAACGGTAAAGCAGTGAACTGGGGCTCGGTTACTTTTGATCCCGCCACCGGAAAATATGAAATGGAAGCAGACGGTGGTTGGGTTTCTAGCTCTCAGATGACCTTTAATGTGGCTTTTGAAGACGGTGATGGTGATCGCTCTTCGGCCATACAGGTGGACGTTTCTGAGGTAGGCGGCGTATATTTTTATGAAAAACATTTAGAAGATGGTGCTGAACCCAGTGTAGCTGGCACAGTGAAAACGTGGTCTCCTCCCAGTGGCTATACCATTGATGAGGCCAATTTTGAATCAGGTACTTTTACCGGTGCTCATGGCGAAAAATACACAGTGGAAGTGGTCAATGGCAAATTACAATTCACCTTACACAGTGTGGCTGATAATCCCAGCGCAGGCGGCGTGGGCTCCGATGGAACCAATCATTGGTTGAGTAATACGGGCATAGACATTCCTTTAATAGATTCCAAAGGCGGTGCTCATGATTTGACCATTTCCATGGGAGTGGTGGACAGTGTGCCGGTGACCACAAAGGTTGTAACTGAAATTGAAAACCCCACTGACAAGGTTGAATATGAAGCAACTCTTACGCAAAATACCGACGGTGTCGTGGATTTAAGCCAGTTGTATAATTTTGGCGGCGATGGCATGGGTTCTTTTTCCTTCATGGGAGCTCATACAACGCATATTGCTGATGCCAATGGTAATACTGCCTATGACTTTGATTGGGGTACAATTTTACTCAATAAAAACACGGGCGAAATGGTTTTCGAATTTAACGAAGGCTATACAGGCGAAGCTCCAGTGGTGCGCGTGTATGCCACAGATTCAGAAGGCGATGTGGCTTCTCATGTGTATGTGACTCTCGAGGGAGATGGCGTAGATTTAGATACTGTGGACATGTCCACTTTATTAAAAGAAGATAGCACGGAGCATTTTGAGGTGCAGCTGGGTGACGCCATGGCCAGTGGTGCTGAGGCTAGCCTTGTCAATGAGGCTCAAGCTGTTTTAGATGCAAATTCAGACGATCTTGAAATAGCAGCCGGCGCTTTAGAAAGCGCAGCTACCCAAATGGAGCAAGGCTCCATGAGCGCAGGAGATATTCTCTATGGCGACTCCTCAGAAGACCTGCTACTTGGTCTTGGGGGCAATGATGCTTTATATGGCGGTGCTGGTGCTGATGTTTTATTGGGCGGCTCAGGTAATGATATTTTAGATGGCGGCGCAGGCGCAGACGTGATTATGGGCGGTGCAGGTAGTGACGTTATTGTTTTGGACTTGAGCGACGTGCTTGTGGATGCCGGTGAAGATGTCGATGGTTCGGATATTGATATTCTTTTGGGGCAAGGTGCCTTTAATAAGGATGATGTTATGAATGCCATGGGTAAGAGCGATGCAGAAATGGCCATCTATGGAGATGTACGTGCCAATGGACAGGATGCTGAAAGTTTAATGGCTGAGCTTGGGATTACCAAAGACCAATATGGAAAAGTAACCATGGGTGAAGGCTGGGAGCAAGGCGAAACCTTGGGTAGCTACACGGCATTTACACAAAACGATGGCACAGAACAACAAATCACCGTTATTGTGGAAAGTATGAAGCTTTCTTATTAGTGCCAGCAAAAAAGAATATTGTCACAAATAAAGGAAAGTCACACTTTTAGTTAAGTGCGTACTTTTAAAAAAAGAGAGCCCTTCAGCGTAACTGTTGGGCTCTCTTTAACTATGCGTTCACATTGTTAAAGCATGCAGATATACAGCATCACAAAACGGACTACACACCCTCAAGGAGAAAATGACACTTTTGCAAAATCAGCAGCATATACAGAGCAAGCACTTGCAAAATTTGAGCAATGCCTACGAGAACTTACTTCCCTTGTTGGAAAAGTTGAGCAATATATTGCGGAAAAACTAGAAAAAGGTAAGCAATCACAACATGAGCAACAGCCAATCCAACGCTATCGTATGTGGTAATCCCTCTCTCTTAGTCTTACGTAAGTTGTCAGAATAATTTACGGTGCGCGTCACTCTTACTGGAAGCACATTGCCAGCTTCTTATACGCTTTGCTGACGCTGGGGTAACGCTTAAATTATTATATGAATAGTTGTTTGTTTTTTTTATAACTGATTACAATAATTTCTAATACATTAGGAATATATCATTTTAAACATTGCTACATAACAAGTCGTTGATGCTCTTTATTTCCAACTACATGAATGGCAGCTAAGGGGCGTACAGGACAGACAAATTCACAAGCACCACAACCAAGGCATTTTTCATTATTAACTACGGGTATCTTATGCCCACCACCTTGCGGATTTGGCACAAGGGTAATGGCTTCAGTGGGGCAAGCTCGAGAGCACGCCGTGCAGGCACGTTTGTCGGCATTGATAATACAGTGCTCTAAATGAACTCTAGCTTGGCCACATTGAATAACGCTTTTTTCTGCCACGCTAATGGGACGTATGGCGCTTGTGGGACACACTTCTGAACACTTCACGCAATTGGTACGACAAAAGCCGTGTTCAAAAGACATGGTGGGCTGCAACATGCCATTGCCATTGTCAAAAGAGCGCAAAACATGGTGTGGGCAGGCTGCTACACAAAGTTGACAGGCGGTGCAATTTTTTTCAAAATTACGTAAGCCCAAAGAGCCGGGAGGCGTAATTGGGTGCTCTCTTTGAGGGCGGTTTTTGGCAATGCCTAGGGCTTCCACTTGTCTTTGATTGGTAGCTTCCTTTGGCTCACCATAGGTAGCGGCATGAGATGTTGTATGTGTTAAGGCCGCTCCTCCCATACTTACTGGCACAAGGCTTTGTAAAAAGGCTCGGCGTGAGGTATTGGGTGTATTGGCGGATGTAGACGGTACGCTTTCTTGCTCTTGTTTCTTAGCAAAAGGCAAAAGCTGTATGGCCTTAAATTTACAAACTGCATGACAAGTATAACACGCAATACAACGGCTTGCATCTATGCTAGCATTTTTATGGTCAATGCAGGAAGCTTTGCAATGTTTTGCGCATTGTCCGCATCGTGTACAATTTCCCTCATGTATTCTTGGGCGGATAAGAGCCATTTTGTTCGTATATCCAAGTGCTGTTCCCACAGGGCAAAAAGTATTGCACCATGTACGTCCATTTCTTATGGCTAAAAAGGCAAGTAAAGCAAGGGTAAAGAGAGCACCACCAAGGGCAGCTACGCCTTTTTGCAATACAGGGCTTGGCCCGATAAGAAAAGAATCCATACGCTCTGCCAAAGATGCCAATATATTGCTGGTATACGTCCAAAGCGGCGCAAAAATGTCCGTAGCGATGCGCCCAAAGGCACTGTATGGCTCTAAAAAAGTGAAGATTATGGGCAAGGAAAAGAGCCAAGAACCTATAAAAAGAACAAGAAAAGCGAAGCGCCACAGTGGCTGCGCCTTTGTATAGGCATAGCGTCTTTTAGGCTTAAAATGCACCAACACATCTTGCAATACTCCCAAGGGACAAATGACGGAACAATACACACGCCCAAAGATGAGACTTAAAGCAAGCAATGCCCCAACAATAAAAACACTTCCCGATAAAAGCGCCGGCATCCATTGCATTTTAGCTAAAAAAAACCATGCAGGGGAAAGCGTGCCGCTTACATCTACAAAAAGGAGCGATATGGCTGTAAAAAAACATACAGCCGCTAAAATTCTAACCTTACGCCACATAATTTAACCCTTTAAAATCAATTCCTCATTAATGAAACGTTGATTTAATGCTTTTTTGCCCTCTAACTGCGTCAAGCTCATCTTGCTAAAACTGCGGGTATGTCTATATTCGACGCAGCTTTAGCAAAAATCGCTTTCCTTGTTAGAGAACAAAAAGTCTATTAAATCAGCGTTTCATTAAATTCTCTAATTCTTGCCATTTCTGCCACAATATCTACAAATTGCGGACATTTCTTGAGGCATTCGCCGCATCCTGTGCAATGTGCCGGCCCTTGAAATTCCTTAATTTTTCGTGCTTGACTCACCAAGTAAGCACGCTTTGCAGAGGCAAAATGAGGGTCAAGAGTATCTTTAGGTAATTGCTCAAAGTCTATGCAAGTGTTGTAGTGCGAAATAACTGATGGAATATCTACACCATAGGGGCAAGGCATACAGTAACCGCACGTGGTGCAAGGAATATTGTCTGCAGTGAGAAAATGCGTGAGCGCCGTCTTTAAAACTTCTTGCTCCTTATCTGATAAGGGCACAAGCGGTGCAAAGGTGCGCACATTGTCCTGTATATGTTCCATATAGGTCATGCCGCTAAGCACAGTGAGCACATTGGGCAATGTGGCCGCATATCGCAATGCCCAAGACGCACCGCTCATGGTGGGTTGCTCCGTTTGTAATACTTCCAAGGTTTTTTTGTTCAAACGAGCAAGGCGACCGCCTAAGAGCGGTTCCATAATGACCAGTGGTAAATTAGCTTCTAAAAGTTTTTCATACATCCATTTAGCCGGCGCCGGTTCTATATTTAGCCAGCGTGGGCGGCGGTTTTCATAGAGTAAGTCATGGTAGTTAAGCTGTACCATGGCAAAATCCCAATCTACACCACAGCTTAAAAGATGCTCCAGCATGGGCTTATCACCATGAAAAGACCAGCCAAGGTTACGAATGCGCCCGGCCTTTTTTTGCTCAAAAAGAAAATCAAGCACGCCTTCTTGCTCATAGGTGTTCTTATAGGCTTCAAGCTGAGACATATTGTGCAAAAGGTAATAATCAAAATAGTCTACTTGGCAATGCTCAAGCTGTTCAAAGAAAATATCCTTAGCCTTGGCAAGGCTTGGACTTAAATAACCGGGCATTTTGGTAGCAAAGAAAAAGCTCTCTCTGGGATGGCGTTTAAGAGCTTTACCCAGCATTACTTGTGAAGCTCTGCTGTGATAGCCATAGGCCGTGTCAAAGTAATTAACACCTTGGGCGAGGGCATAATCCACCATATCAAAAAAAGCTTCTTCATCAATTTCAGTACCCATGGGAGAAGTGGCCTCACTGAGCATGGGAAGACGCATACATCCAAAGCCAAGAGCAGAAATTTTATCACCATTGCGAGGATTGGTATGTAAAGTCATGGCTTCTTTGGCTGGTGGTGGCACATCTGTTTTTGTGGAAAATACATCCAAAGAATATAAACCGCCGCCCACAGTGGCGCCAATAGCTCCAAGCCCTGCCGCTTTTAACAGCGAACGTCTGCATATATGTTTCTTGTCCATATACTACTCCCCAACTATCTACTCAATGTAACGTGTTGACTTTAAAACCATACAAAAGTTACTACATAACATTTTCAGTGTAGTCATTTGTAAAGTCTAATGGAATGCCTATTCCTCTCATACTCATGCCTATTCCTACAAAAACTTGCACGGCTACTCTATATTCATTATATTGACTTTTCAAACCTAATATTATGGATGTAGTATGTGTATGAAATGATTGAAACTATTAAGTTTTTAGATGTGCCAGCAGACGAAGCCATAAAAACTCAAATCCCGGGAGTTACAATCTATAGAGGTATTAGCCTTGTGACTCGTCAGTCATTTGTGTATTCACCTACCATTTGTTTTTTACTTCAAGGGAAAAAGGTAATATCTTTAGGCGGTGTAGCATTTCCTTATGGCGCAAACAAGTATCTTGTTGTTTCTGTATTTCTTCCCATGGACGTGGAGGTATTGGGTAGCATTGAGGAGCCAGTCATTGGTGTTGTGGTAGATATTGAAATGGCAGTGCTTCATGAGCTTGTATCCATTATGGACTCTGCGTGGAAATTCTCTGATATTTCAAATCAAATATATCCCAAAGCCGTACAGCCTGCCCCCATGGACGAGGCCATGAAAAACATACTTGATAGGATGGCGCGGTGTTTAAAATCTGATATGGAAGCCCAAGTATTGGGAAGCGGACTTGTTCGAGAAATGATGTATCATGTGCTGTGTGGCCCGCAATCATCTGCTTTGTATACACTTGCAGATAAAACTCACCCTTTTGCTCGCATTGCACATATTCTTGAATCTATACAAACCAAGTATTCTGAAAATTTGGATATTGAGTCTTTAGCCAAAGAAGCTAACATGAGTGTGACAGCATTTCATCAAGCATTTAAGCAAGTGACGTCTGAGTCCCCCATGCAGTATCTGAAAAAAATTAGGCTAACTGAGGCAAAAAATTTGATTATAAGAAAAAGAGAAAAAGTCTATACCGCAGCAAGTGCTGTAGGGTATAAATCTACGTCGCAATTTAGCCGCGAATTTAAAAGGTATTTTGGAAAGTCGCCCTCTGAGTTTGCGCAAGGTGTTTGTTGTAAGTAATTGTATTTACGTTTCCTCACTACTTTGTATGTGTTCCATAAGCATAATGACTGTGCATACCAAAGACTTGCGGCGCATCCTTAAGCACCTTGGCCATCATAACAGTTTTAATGCCCAAATCATAAGCAGATTGCATGGCTTTGGGATTATCTTGTGTTTTCCCCAGTGAAGACACATAGCCAGCGGAAGTTATGCCGTGCACGGTAAAAAACATATTACAGGAATTAACGGCGCCGCTTGTGCCCATGCTTCCTGCTGTGATGAAAACAGCACCGACTTTATTGCCATTTAAAGGCTGTACGGCATAGCTCCTATCCATGATGATTTTGCATTGCGCTGTCACATTGTAGAAAAAAGTAGGCGAAGCTAATAAAATCACATCCGCTTCTTGCATTTTTTGTAATATTTCCGGCACATCATCTTGTAAAGGACAGCTTTTACTATTTTGGCATACAGAACAGCCTTGGCAGGGTGTCAGTTTCTTTCCTTTGACTGAAACAATTTCCGTTGTAGCCCCCACGCTTTCACAACCTCGTATGGCTTCTTGGAGCAAGGCAAAAGTATTGCCCTTACTCCTAGGGCTGGTATTCAGTACCAGTACATGGATTTTGCGCATGTATTTCCTCGCTTTTGCGTTATATACTGCTAATCAATGGTAGCTTTTCTACTTTTCCAAGCTGATAATCATGATGATAGGCACGGATTTTCCGCAATTAAAATATACTATCCAATGTTTCAAAAGAAACTCTGGTAGATAAGGCGTGTAATGCAATATTATGCAACATTTCATCCACTGTTGTTGTGCATTCAGGAATAATGCTCACTGTATATTTTTCGGCTTGCTTTGAAATGGCAGTGTGGGTAACGCAATTTTGCGTCATCATGCCGCAAACCACAATTTTCTCTACTTTAAGCGTATCAAGCACTTCACCAAGTTTGGTTTCGTGAAAAGCATCGGCAAAATGCTTTGTGATAATTGTAGTTTGAGGTGCTAATTCCAGTACATCCTTATGGATTTTTGCCCCTTCTGTACCTTCATTAAAGAAAGGCGCAAGGCCGCCGGCTTCTTTGGGAACAATATGCTCAATGAGTACAATGGGGATGTTTTTTGCTTGCGCATTTGTAATGGCTGTTTTTACATTTTCCAGCACCTTCTCTGCGTTCCAAAGGGGATACTTCCCACCTGCAAAATAGTCATTTTGTAAGTCTATGATGAGTAAAGCTTCCTTCATGTGTTATCTCCTTGGTTTTTTAGATTACGGTATAAACCACTAACGTAGTTCATGCTCTTCTGCGGTGTCAAAAATGCTTACTCGTGAAATCGCTAAGCTGATTCTAGAATAATCTCTTTTCATAATTGAGCAAGCACCTTTTGTCATGTAGATGCAAAGAGAGGTTGCCTTTTCACCATTAAGTCTTATACTCCCTAACAAGAAAGAAAAGCAGAGTGGTGTACTAGGTTTTTCTTCCTCACCCCTTGCTACCGCCATACGCTTTTCTAAGCAACATCATATTTTCTAGCGCGTGGTAGCCCGGTGGTAGCCCACGAAAAAAGGGGCTTAAAGCTTTTAACTTTAAACCCCTGAAATTTCTGGTGGGCCATCAGGGACTCGAACCCCGAACCAATTGATTAAGAGTCAACTGCTCTACCAATTGAGCTAATGACCCACTCGACGAAGAGGGTTATATGCCTAGAAGGTGGTATTCGTCAAGCGAATTTATAAAAAAAATTTCCTAAGCGAGGGAGAAATATGCAAGTGCGTAAAATTTATATATTTTTATTTACATTTTTTTTGGCGGCATGGTTTAGTCCTAAAGCCTTTTCGGCCACATCCTTATCCATAAATGCGGACGCAGTGCCGGAAGGGCTTTCTGTGCACCTTGAATATGTGCAGCATGAGGGCAAACCTTGGGCCGTGCTTCGGTTGGATATGGCTGAGCAGTATTACACCTATGCGCCGCAAAATGCCATTGGAGCAAGCGTTAATGAAGGGCAGGCCGTACAGCTTTATGTGCCGGATGGGCAAGAGGGGAGGGAATCTTCCTTCCCTGTGTACATGCCTTATGGTGTGAATCGTGAAGATTTTTATGAAAAGGGTAAAATTATTGCAGCGTATGAAGATAATGTTGTTCTTTTTGTGCCGATTTTTTCTTTACTAGAAAAAGAGAGTGTAGTTGAGGAGATTCAGGGAAAACTTTCGCTCTTACTTTGTTCTGCAGCTCATTGTTTGCCGGTGCGTTTACCCCTATCTTTTGTCTTGCCCATGTCGGTGACTTCCTTACCGCTTTTAACTGATCAGACATACTTTTCTTTATGGGAAAAAACCGTAGCTCAGGGGCCTGTGCCACAAGAATTTGCAGAAAAAACTACTACTATGTCAAAAACAAAGGGTGAAATTTTTTTGCAATCTTCAGCTCAAGCCACAGGAGCAGGGCAGGGGCTTGGAGCAAAGCTGGCTCGTTTGCAACAAGAAAGTTCTTTGCAGGGGCTTAGTATTGGTAAAAGCACATCCTTAACAGAGTGGAATTTCTCTCCACGTCCCTATGCTCAAGGGCTTGAAGTGACAAGTGTGAGTAAAGCCTTGCTGTTAGGTCTATTGGCGGGGCTTATTCTAAATTTAATGCCCTGTGTTCTCCCTGTGCTCACCTTAAAAGTACAATCTCTTTTGTTGAGTGAAGAAGGCGAAAATCGTATTCAAGCCTTTCGAACACATAATATATTTTTTGCTGCGGGCATTGTAACGCAATTTCTCATATTAGGCTTACTGTTGGGGTCCTTGGGGCTCATGTGGGGAGAGCTTTTTCAAAATGTCTACTTTGTGGCTGGTATGCTCCTGACTATATTCATATTGGCTCTTTCACTTATGGGTTTATTCACCCTTCCCATGATAGATATTAAAAGTACGTCGCAAGGGTCTGCGCGCCGGCAAGCTTTCACTACGGGCATGGTGGCCACTTTGTTGGCCACGCCCTGTAGTGGTCCTTTGCTTGGTGGTGTCTTGTCTTGGGCATTTCTACAGCCTTTGTATTTCATTGTGAGCACCATAGTGGCTGTGGGTTTAGGCATGGCATTGCCGTATATCTTCCTTGCGTGGCAGCCGCAATGGGGGCGTTTTTTACCTCGTCCCGGAGGATGGATGCTTGTGGTGGAAAAATTGGTAGCTTTCTTTCTCTTGGGTACTGTGGTGTATCTCTTAGCCATACTACCTGCTTATGCACATATTCCCATGCTCATGGGCTTGCTTGTTTTAGCACTTTTAGGATGGATTTGGGGAGCATTTGGCGGATTGCAAGCTCCGGCGTGGCGTCGATCTTTTCTGATGTTTCTCTTTATGCTTGGCGCTGTGGTAGTGCTTGTCTATGGAGTTCAAGAACCAAAGCGTGATACAGATGTGAACATAGCTTGGCATAATTTTACTCCAGAATCCTTTCAAGCGGAGTTTAGCAAAAGGCCCATATTAGTGGAATTTACGGCAGATTGGTGCCCCAATTGCAAATATGTGGAAAAAACAGTGCTAACAGAAGAGAATCTTCAAGCATGGCATGAACGGTATAATTTACACTATGTTAAAGTGGATATTACACGCGATAATGCTGCCGGAGAGGCTTTTTTGCATGCTCTTGGTAGTCGTAGTATACCCTTAACGGCCATTTTTATTCCCGGTGCAGAAGCGAATAGCCCTGTTATTTTGCGCGACATCTACACGCAACAAAGTTTGGAAGGGGCTTTACGTGAAGCTTTAGATCCATAATAGTTCATGTCATTTATTAATATCATTTTTGATGCTTGCGGGGCTTTTATGTCCCCTTTGCCATTTGACAAGGGGGCATAGAGTGCCTATCTTGCCCCTAGCGCTCTTAATGTAAGGGCACACAGTATCAAGCGCTTTCACAAGAGATGAATTCTATCTATGTCTATTCTAAAAGAAATACTATATAATACACAAAAATCTTGTCACCTTACCCGCAGTGGTATGGCAAGTCGTTGTCGCTTGGCTTTACAATGTTTGGAAGAAGGGCGCAGTTCTGTACTTATGGTGCGCACGCGAGATGAGTACGCCAGTGCCCGAGGTTTGTTAACGCTTTTTTCAACGGATATTTCTCATGCGGCTCCGGTTGTTCATGGTGTGCGTTGGCAATCTCCTTTGCTTTTCTTGCCTCCAGGCGTTTCCGGAACGGGGCTTACCTCGTCATGGTCGGAGCGTATGGCAACCTTCTATGCTTTACAGTACAAAAAACCCACATGTTTGGTACTCACGCCAGAAAGTCTTCTGATGAAGTATATGCCGCAGAGTTTTTTTATTGAGCATGAACTTGTTTTGCAAAAGGGTGCAGACATGTCTCCTGAGTTGGTGGTGGACCAAGCCATTGCGTGGGGTTATGAACGCGTTTCCATGGTGTCTCGCCCCGGCGAATTGGCACAGCGCGGTGACATTTTAGATATTTTTCCTCCCGGTTATGAAAAGCCCATACGGCTTGAATTTTTTGGTGACTTACTGGAGGATATGCGTCTTTTTGATGCTACTTCTCAGCGTTCTTTGGTGTCGGTGGCTGAAGTGACTTTACTTGCTCCTTTACCCATAGCCGCTGGAGAAGCTTTACATGCTAAGGCCTTGCAACGTTGGGAAAGATTGTTGCAAAAAGGTTTGCTTGATGAAAACTTTGTGCACGATTTTAAGAAGAACCTGGCCATGGGTGGAGCAGGGCTTTTGCCAGGAACTTTTTATGATGCGCCCACAGTTCTTGAAGAGTGGCTACAAAAAGATTGTTTGTGGCTTTTGCCTGGAGAGGCAGATACGCGTGAAGAGATAGAAAGCGCAGCGCGCACCATGGCAGAAAGAATAGAAAGCGAGGAGAATCGCGTTCCCCAACAAGCGCGCATGGTTTTGCGTGATGTGGCATCGGTGTTTGCTTTGTGGGAAGGGGCGCAAACGGTGTATCAAGAACCGTTGGTTATGGGATCAACCACGGGCGGTGCGCTGGATGGCTTAGAGTATGCAACTGAAGGCCCTTGCCATGTGGACTTGCAGGAAAGACAGCTTCATTCTTTTATGGATCTTTTTGCGCCTCAAGCAGATGGCAAAGAAAAGAACGAGCAAATACAAGATAGGCCATGGCAGCAATTGGTGGCTGGGTTGAAAAAGTGGCAGACGGAAAAAAAGCAAATTATACTATCGTTTGCCACCGAGCGTAGCCGTGCAAAATTTTTATCTTTAGCAGAGCAAGATGGCATAGCACCACTGTTACGCTATGCGCCGCAACGGGAAGGGCTGTTTGCCTTGGTGGCACCTTGGCGTAGCGGTGTGGATCTTTTGTGGGACAATGTGCGTGTGTTGGGGGAAGATATTTTATACCCCAAAGCAGAAAAACGTGCACGTACTGCTGCCGGTGCTTTCCGTGGTTTGGATCGCTTTGACGACCTCACCGTGGGAGATTTACTGGTACATAGGGACTACGGCATTGCGCGTTTTGCCGGTTTGCACCATATGGACATGGGGCAAAGCAGTAATGATTACCTTTTGTTAGAATATTCCGGTGCAGATAAGTTGTACGTGCCTGCGGATAGACTTTCCTTAATTCAGCGATTTAAGGGGGGGGATGGTGCTACTCCTACTTTGGATAGGCTGGGAGGCTCGTCATGGCAAAGTTCCAAAGATAAAGCCCGTAAAGCCATTGAGAAAATCGCTGCTGATTTGGTAGAAATGTACGCTTTGCGTAAAGTTACCAAGGGGTTTTCTTACGGTCCGCCCGATGAGCTCTTTCATGAATTTGAAGCAACCTTTGGTTTTGAAGAAACGCCAGACCAAGCTAAGGCCATTCAAGATGTGCTGGATGATATGGCTAAAAGTGAGCCCATGGATAGGCTGGTGTGCGGCGATGTTGGTTTTGGTAAAACAGAGGTTGCTTTGCGCGCATCCTTTAGGGCTGCGGCTGAGGGGCGTCAGGTGGCCTTACTATGTCCCACCACAGTGCTTGCTGAGCAGCATTATCAAACTTTCCGTCAGCGTCTGGCTGGTTTTCCCATCAATGTGGGATTGTTGAGTCGTTTTGTCAGTAAGCAAAAGCAAAAAGATGTACTTAAAGCCGCAGAACAGGGACAAATTGATATAGTGGTGGGTACTCATAGGCTGCTTTCTAAGGACGTGACCCTACCTAATTTGGGTCTACTCATTCTCGATGAAGAACAGCGGTTTGGGGTGCGTCATAAAGAAAAAATGAAAGCCCTCAAGAAAAATGTGGATGCGCTTACCCTTACAGCCACGCCCATCCCGCGTACTTTACAGCTTTCCATGTCTGGCATTCGTGAGTTATCCATCATCGAAACGGCGCCGCCAGAACGCAAACCTGTGTTCACAGCCATTTTGCAACGCGATGGTAAAGTTCTCAAAGAAGTACTAGAACGCGAAATTCAACGCGAAGGACAAGTTTTCTGGGTGTATAATAGGGTACAAGGCCTTGAACGCGTGGCAGAATATGTGCGTAATCTTGTGCCAACGGCGCGTGTGGGTATGGCTCATGGACAGATGAGCGAAAAAGAGTTGGAAGAAACCATGCATAAGTTTTGGCATGGGGAATTGGATGTACTGGTGTGTACGTCCATTGTGGAGTCTGGTCTAGATTTTCCACGTGCCAATACCCTTATTGTGGACCAAGCGCATATGTTTGGACTTGGGCAATTGTACCAACTACGCGGACGTGTGGGGCGCTCTGACAGGCAAGCCTATGCTTTTTTTGTCATACCGGAGGAGCACCGTCTTTCAGATACAGCCAGGGAGCGCTTGCGCATTATCTTGGAGCTGGATTACTTGGGTGCAGGCTTTCAAGTGGCCATGGAAGATTTACGCTTGCGTGGTGCAGGGAATATTTTGGGCGAGGTGCAATCGGGGCATATGACCAGATTGGGGCTTGATCTGTTCTTGGAAATGCTGGAAGAAGCCGTGAGTCGCTTAAAAGGAACTCCTTCTTCAGTTATGGCAGAAACGGAATTAACTCTTGGTGTTCCGGCGCATATTCCCAAGACATATGTACAGGATAGTCGCGAGCGTTTGCGCTATTATAAGTCACTAAGCTCTGCTGTGGATGGGCCTTTGCGTGAGGATATTAGCCTTGGCATGCGCGATCGTTTTGGTTCTTTTCCCGTGGAGTTTGAAAATTTCTTGGCTGTACTTAACTTCAAGCAATTATTAAGCACTCTTGGCGCGCAAAAGGCAGAGATTTACTCACATAAAGTCACTGTTCATTGGGACAGTAAGCAAGAGTGTCTTGATACAGAGGCTTTAGTGGCCTTGTTGACCAAGGGAGTGGTGGATGAACAAAGGTTACGACTCATTCCTGCCTCTAGTCTTGAAATTCGTTTTGCGCAAAATGCAGAGATGTCTTTGGTGCAACATTTAGAAAGAGTCGGCTCCATGTTGTTGGGCTTGAAAAAAGAAACAACAGCGTCGTAAAGACCTGTAGATGAGGTGCGCATGGGGGAAAGCTATTGTAATTTTATCGTTTTCTTGCTATGACGAGCCGAAATAGAAGAGGGTGAATGTTCATGCGTGTTGTAGTTGGTATTGTATGTATTCTTACTTGTATGCTCGGGGGCTGTCTTTTTAAAGATGAGCCGGCCCATGTGGTGGCCACGGTGAATGGAAAGGCCATTACGCTGCCAACTTTAGAAGCTTTGCAAGAAGCAGATATGTCTGGCATGGGCATTTTTGAGCAATTTTCCTTGCATAAGTTACGCGAGCAATACGGTAGGGCTTTAGGAAGCCTCATTATTTTTGAGCTGATGTTGCAAGACTTAGAAAGCAAAGGGCTTGCAGTAACCGAAGAGCGAGTCCAGGCTTATGAAGCAGATATTCGTGCCGATTACCCTGATGATGAATTTGAAAAATACTTTGAAGAAAACGATTTGAATCTTGAGGCTTGGCGCACGGTTTTACGTTATAATTTAGCCTCAAAACTTTTTACGGAACAAGTATTACGTAAAAAATTTGTGCCGTCCTTGGAAAAAGTAGAAGCTTATTATGAAACACATAAAGAGCGCTTTACCCTTGAAGACAGTTATGATTTATACGTTGCCAATGCTGCAGAGAGAAAACCTTTACAAGGTATTAAAAATGTAGAAGATATTCTTGCTAAATTAGGCGAGTTGAGTCCTTCAGAAGTATCGCTTTCCAAAAGCGAAGTGCCTCAAGATTGGCAAAAGATGGTCTATGCCCTTAAGGATTCGGCTTGTACGTCTATTTTTAAAGAAGAAAATCAGTTTTTGATTATTTGTCTAAAAGAACATAGTCCTTCTAAAGTGTTAACTGCTGGAGAAGCTTATATATATATTGAAGATCTTCTGGCCGAAGAAGAGATGGCTTTTATGTTTGAAAATTGGCTAAAAGAAAAAATGCTTTCAGCTGATATTCGTATCTCTAAACATTTAAAGCAAGATATACAGTAGGTTATGTCTTTGTAAAAAAGGCCAAAGCAGAGCATTGCAACTTAGCACGAAAGACGCTAAAGTGCCTCTGGTAGTGTGGGTTAAAGATACTCTCAGTCCTTATTTTGGGGACATATTGCTACCGTTTTTACCTAATGTCTTGATGATATAAACACTCAAGGCGGAGGTTTTGTGAATTTCATGCTTCTTATGGGGCATCGAGATGCTAAGATAGTTCTTTTCTTATACAGCCCCTAGTGGTGTAAGATTATAGCGGAACTCTATTTTATTTTAGGAGATATTGTGAAAAAATTTCTTTATATGTGCGCCCTTTGTGTGGCTCTAGTTTCTACAGCACACGCTGCCACCGTAAACCAAGTGGCTGCTGTAGTTAATGGAAGAATGATTTCCTACTATGATATGCAACGTCAAGCGGCATCAGCCTTAAAAGAAGCCGGCATTAGCACAAAAAACGCTGCTCATTCGGCAAAAGCTCATGAAATATATCTTAAAACTCTTGATGATATGATTTTAGAGCTTATCATTGCCGATGCTGCAGAAAAACAAGGCATTGTGGCGGCTTCTGCTGAAATTGATGCCGAGATAGGCCGTATGATGCAACAAAGCGGCATGTCCAAGGCAAATTTTGAAAAGCAGTTAAAAAAAGAAGGCTTAAGCGTGCAAGCATTGCAGCAACGCGTGGGCAATACCATTGTACGTCAGAAACTTATGGGTGCCATGGTGGGGCGTAAAGTTGTGGCAACTCCCGATGAGGTTCGCGCTTATTATAATGCAAACTTAGATAAATTTGTTACACAGCCCATAACGGAATTGGCACTTTTGGTGTATCCAGATGCGGTTGATGCAGATATTCTTGCTGCCAGAATCAAAAAAGATACAGCCAAGTTCGAAATCATTGCTAAACAAATTACTTTAGGCCCCAATAAGGAAGGTGGTGGTCATTTAGGCCCTGTGGATTTTACCAAAATGCCTCCACAACTAGTTTCCTTTGTTAAAAATGTGCCTGAAGGTGGTGTAACCCCCATTATCATGCTTAATGGAAAGAGATCGCAATTTAAAGTTGTGAAATCCGTTAAAGGCGGAGAAACCATGACTTTTGCTCAAGCTGAGCCCATGGCCAATCAAATGGTGCGTGAGCCTCGTTTGCAAGAGCGTTTTAAAGAATATGTGGAGCAATTGCGTCAAAAGGCTGTCGTTGATATTCGTATCTAGTTGTCTATTTTCCTAAGCAGGAAGAATTATGTGGGAAAGTCTAGAAGAATTGGGGCAAGTATTACGCACTGAGAGAGAAAAAAAATATCTTTCAGTGGAAGATGTGGCCGACGGCTTAAAAATTAGCTCTCGCGTTTTACGAGCCATAGAGGCCGGTGATACAGCTTCCTTACCTCATGCTGTCTACGTGCGTGGTTTTATTTCTGCTTATGGAAAATTTCTAGAGCTTGATGTGCAAGAACTTTTAGCAACACCAGCTCTGTACGATGATGAAGAAAAAGTCAGTGCTCCGGCTTTTGAGCACGTAAAAGCTTCACCTAAAAAACAAAAATCTATTGTACCCCTTGCTCTTGTACTGTGTTTTGTGCTGGTCGCAGGATTAGGGGTATGGTTTTTCCGCGATGCATCGCTTTTTTCCGCGGTGCAAGAAGAGCACTTAAGCATTGCACAGCCTGCCCCGGCCTTGCCGCAAGGGCAAAAGAAAAGCGTTGAAAAGAAATCTGAATCAGCGCCAGTGATACCCTCAGCGCAGAAAGAGGAAACACGTTCTAAAGCAAGTGTGATTGTTGCTACACAAGAAAAAGAAGCGACAGTGCAAAGAAAGCCAGAGTCTTCAAAAGCTCCAACTGTGGCAGAGCCTCAAGTGGTGTCGCAGGCAGCTGAACCTGTAATTTCACAGCCCGTGGTTGTATCTTCAAGTGCTGCTGTGCATACCACTGGTCCTTTTAAGGTGATAGTAACAGCGCTTAGTAACACATGGTTACATTCCAGTGCTGATAATACGGGCATGCGACAGTTTTCTTTAAAGCCTGGAGATACTTTTGCTTTAACTTTTGAAAAGTCTTTGCAAATAACTTTGGGTAATGCAGGTGGTGTGCGTATTCACTATAACGGGCAAGAATTTTCAAACTTCGGCAAACAAGGTGAAGAAAAGACGTTGACTTTTCCTCCTAAGCAATAATTATGGAATGGAATGACTCTGCCATTGTATTGCAGACGGGGCAATTTCGTGAAGCAGATATGTGGCTACGAATTTTCTCGCAAAAGCATGGCCTTATGACAGTATTTGCTTTTGGGGGTAGTCGTAGCCGTCGTCGTTTTTGCGGGTGTTTGGATGTGCTTAATACCATTACTTGCAAGGTCAAAAGTAGCCGTAATGGACAATATCTTGCTCTGGAAGAAGGTTCTTTGCAATACGGGCCGCAAAAATTACGCCGAGACTTTTCTAGACTTGGCATGGTCATGAACTGTATACGTTTTTTGGAAGCCTTTGGCATTACGCAAGAAGGCGCGCCGGCGGCTTATGCGCTTTTGCAAGAACTTTTCTTGCTTTTTGAAGAAGATGCAGCGCCCCATGCTTTGTATCCTGTGCTTTTTCGCTTGAGAATGGCATCGGAACAGGGTTTTGCGCCGGCTTGGCGACATTGTTCGGTGTGTGGTGCAGAGCTTGGGCGTGAAGAGTGTATTTTTCATATGAATGAAGGTATGGCTCATTGCGTGCACTGCGAGCCGGAGCGTAAATCTTTAGCCTATACAGTGCGGCTTGATGTAGAAACGTTGGCTTTATTGCATAAGGTTGAACAAGCGCCAGCTTCAGAATGGGACATTTTTACTTTGTCTGCCAAAGGTAGGCAGGTATGCTTTAGAGCCATAGATGGTTTTGTACAATTTCATCTTGGTATCGCGTGGGAAGAAGGACGTTTTAGACGGGTCTAATTTTTTAAAAAGGGTTATCCATGTATTTTCAGGACATTATCCTAACCTTGCAAGGTTTTTGGGCAAAGCATGGCTGCGTAATTGAGCAACCTTGCGATATTGAATGCGGCGCTGGTACTTTTAATCCAAATACGTTTTTACGTGTGCTTGGGCCAGAGCCGTGGTCTGTGGCTTATGTGGAGCCATGTCGTCGTCCCACCGATGGACGCTATGGAGAAAATCCCAATCGTTTGCAACGCTATTATCAATATCAAGTTATTTTAAAGCCTTCACCGGAAAATGTACAAGAGTTGTATCTTGAAAGCTTACAAGCCTTAGGTCTTGATGCCAGTAAAAACGATATTCGCTTTGTTGAAGACGACTGGGAATCACCCACTTTGGGTGCTTGGGGGCTTGGCTGGGAAGTGTGGCTCAATGGCATGGAAGTGACGCAATTTACCTACTTTCAACAAGTGGGAGGCATAGATTTGCATCCCATCAGCGTGGAACTTACCTATGGACTTGAGCGTCTTGCCATGTACCTGCAAGGCGTTGAATCTGTTTACGACTTAAAGTGGAATGAGCACGTGACTTATGGGCAAATTTATCATCAAAATGAAGTGGAGCAATCCCGCTATAATTTTGAAGAAAGCAATGCCAATATGCTTTTGACCTTCTTTAATGAATATGAAGCAGAGTGCAAGAAGCTCATCGAAATGGCTCTCCCTTGGCCGGCCTATGATTATTGTTTAAAATGCTCTCACGCTTTTAATCTTTTGGATGCACGTGGTGCCATTTCCATCACTGAGCGCACGGGCTATATAGGTCGTGTTCGCGCCTTGGCCTCTAGTGTGGCTCAATTGTATGCAGCTCAGCGTGAAGCCCTTGGCTATCCCATGTTACAAAAGTAGGGGAGCAGTAGTATGTCTTTATTTGTTCTTGAAATTGGTAGTGAAGAAATCCCTGCGCGTTTTTTAGCCATAGAAGAAGCTGAACTTCAAAAGCGCTTTAGCACAGCTTTTGAGGCAGTGGGCATTGGATATGGGCAGATTCGCGTACTTGCTAGCCCGCGCCGCGCTGTGGTGATGGTGGAAGATATACAGCCTGTGCAGCTTGAAAAAGAAGAAGTTGTTTCTGGCCCGCCAGAGCGCATTGCGTATGATGCTGAGGGTAAACCCACTAAAGCCTTGGAAGGTTTTTTACGCACCAATGATGTGCTACTTGAGGATGTGTTTTTAGAAGATACACCCAAAGGAAAATACCTTGCTGTACGTAAGAAAACAGGCGGAGCTCAAACTTCAAAGCTTTTAGAAGATATTTGTCCTGCCATCATTGCTGCTTTACCCTTTGCCAAAAAAATGCGTTGGGGAGCACAAAGTTTCGCTTATGCTAGACCCTTACGCTGGGTATTAGCCCTTTTTGATGAAGCCATTGTACCCTTTACGGTGGGGCCCGTGAACTCAGGTAGAAATACATGGGGTCATCGTATTCATGGAAAAAATGAGGGCGATATTATTCACCAGGTGCCTAGTGCCCAAGAGTATTTAACTGTGGTGCATCAAAGTGGTGTAGAGCCAGATGCAACCATGCGTCGCCAAAGCATCATTGACGGTGGCAATGCCGCTGCAACTGCCTTGGGTGGTAATATTTTGTGGAAGGAAAGCCTTCTTGATGAAGTGCAAGGCCTTGTGGAGCATCCTGTGGCCATCATCGGCAACATTGATCCTTCTTTCCTAGAAGTACCGCGTGAAGCTTTACTTACCAGCATGGAAAGTCATCAAAAAAGCTTCGGGCTTGAAGATGCTAACGGTAATCTCTTGCCGCATTTCTTAACTGTGCTTAATATGACGCCACAGGATGTGTCCATTGTACAAAAGGGCTGGGAGCGCGTATTACGTGCTCGCCTTGAAGATGCACGCTTCTTTTGGCATTCTGATTTAGAGAGCCCCTTAGATGCGTGGCTTGCAAAGTTAGACTCTGTTATTTTCCTTGGACCTTTGGGCTCCATGGGCGATAAAACACGCCGCTTGGAAAAGCTCTGCGTATGGCTTGGTGAGCATTGTGGTGTATCCGGTGTGGATAGCCAAGAAGCAGCTCGTGCCGGCAGACTTTCTAAAGCAGATCTTGTGTCTGGTATGGTGGGTGAATTTGATACCCTGCAAGGCATCATGGGCGGCATTTATGCGCGCAAGAAAAATGAAAAAGAAGCTGTGTGTGTGGCTCTTCAAGAGCAATATCTACCGGCTGGCCCAGACACAGAAGTCCCGTCATCTCTTCTTGGTGCTCTTCTTTCCATGGCGGATAAGGCAGATACCTTGGTGGGCTGTTTTGGTCTGGGTATGATACCCACAGGCACCGCCGACCCCAATGGTTTGCGTCGTTGCGTGCTTGCCATAACTCGATGCATTTTAGAATTTAATATGCGTCTTGATGTACGAGCTTTCTTTGAGCAAGCCCTTTCTCTTTACGGAGAAAAAGCATGGAAGCTTGATAAAGAAGCTTGTTTGCAAAAATTAGAAGAATTCTTCACAGCCCGTGTGAAGAATTACTTACAAGGTCAAGGCGCTGACACACTTCTTGTGGACGCTACCCTAGCAGCTGGAAGTAATGATGTATGGACCGCTGCACAGCGCTTACAAGCTTTACAAAAGTTTCATGCTTCAGAGCACTACACTGCCTCTGTACAAACGTTCAAGCGTGTGGCAAATATCATTCGTAAACAAGGGCAAGATTCTGCTCTTAGCGGACAATATACTTTAGAAGCAGCTCAAGAAGATGCTGAAAAAGCACTCATTGGGCAATTGAATGAACTGTTACCTCGCTTTGATGCTCTTTGGCAAAATGATAATTTTGATGCCATTCCAGGGCTTCTCTTGGAAGTGCGTCCAGTCATTGATGCTTTCTTTGATTCTGTCATGGTCATGTGTGATGATGAAGTTGTACGCCTAAATAGACTGAATATGCTCAAGGCCTTAACTCAACGTATGGAAAAATTTGCTGATTTTTCCGCTTTGCAAGTATAGTTCTTAGTACACACGGTGCCATATATTATGGCCCTTGAAATTATAAAAATATAACTTTTTTGGAGGAAATTATGGCTAACCATAAATCTGCAGTTAAAC
>CAYJHD010000029.1:0-23953 GCA_964370015.1 uncultured Desulfovibrionaceae bacterium
CGCCGGGGGTAATATAGGCCACGGGGTTGTTAAATTGCTTGGAGAACACGTGCTTCTTAATGGGGCTTTCCATGGGCTCGTAGTATTCGGGCAAAGGACCGTCCACAAGACCTTGACCAAAGAGGGTACCAACACCGTTCTTGGTCATGATGAAGGGATGCTTGGTGCCTGGAGCGCCGCCGCCGTCGATGACGTCGCCAACCCACTTACCGTCTTTCCAAGCCACTACGGCTTTATCTTTGTTGTACGGTACACCCTTGGCGTCCACAGAGGCGCGGTTGTACACAATACGTCTGTTCACAGGCCAAGCGAAGGACCAATTGGGGTAGAGGTTAATCTTGGCTTGCATTTCTGTTTGCGAGGCATCGCGACGGGCCATGAGGTTACCTGCTTCTGGCCAAGAACCGGCATGGAGCCAGTTACCGCTCACGGTGGAGCCATCGTTTTGCAAAGCTACGAAGTTAGGCACTTGCGTACCGGCTTTGTAAACCTTATCGCCAATCTTCACATCCTTTAAGAAGTAACCATTCATGAGCTTGGCTACCTTTTGTGGGGAGAAGAGATGGTTTTCTGCCCATTTGTCAATGGAAAGGTTTACGATGGGTTCAGGATAGGCACCGCCGTCTTTTTTGTAGAGCTTTTGGAGCTCTTCAGCCAGCCAATATACCATTTCGCCGTCGGGTTGTGTGCCAGTTCTTGGCTTTGGCCCGGCGTAACGCCATTGCATCCAGCGGCCGGAGTTGGAAATGGAACCTTCTTTTTCGTTGAAAGCGGCGCAAGGCAAGAAGAAGACTTCAGTGCTGATGTCTTCTGGGTTCATGTCTGGGCCCTTCCAGAAGGAAGAAGTTTCGTTTTCATAAAGGTTTACGTTCACGAGCCAGTCAAGGTTGCCAAGGCTTTTACGTGCCACGTTAACATCGGGACCGCCGCAAGTGGGGTTCATGCCCCAAGCAAACATACCCTTGATGTTACCCTTGGTGAGTTCGCTGATGACATTCATCCAATAGTAATCGGACATTTTCACATGGGAGTCGGCCTTGGGTAAGTAATGGAAGGCATCTTCCACATTTTGACCTTGGTAGACGCTCTTGATGTAGCTTGCGGCATACTTAGAGCGATTTTGCCACCAGTTAACGCTTTTGGGGTCGTTGGAAACTGGGGTGGTGGCTTTTACATAGGCGGCAAAGTCTGTGTTGGCAGACTTCACCACAGGTAAATAGCCTGGGTAGATGTGGGAGAGAATGCCTTGGTCGGTGGAGCCCTGTACGTTGGACTCACCGCGAAGGGCGTTGACGCCGCCGCCGGCAATACCGATGTTACCGAGCAATAATTGCACGATGGACATGGTACGGATGTTTTGTACGCCGTAGGTGTGCTGTGTCCAACCCATGGCGTACATGATGGTACCTGCTTTGTTGGGTTTACCAGTGCTGGCATACAGGTCATAGATGTATTTTAAATCACTTTCAGAAACACCGGTCATGCTGGAAACTTTGTCCAAGGTGTAACGATCGTAGTGTCTTTTCAATACGTTGATGGCACATTGAGGATTTTTCAAGGTGTCGTCACGCAAAGGCACTTTTTTATCGTCTTCTTGGAAAGCCCATTTAGAACGGTCATAGCTTCTGGTTTTGGGGTCAAAACCGGCAAAAACGCCTTCATCGCAAGAGTATTCTTCACTTACGAGGAAAGATGCGTTGGTGTAGTTAAGCACATAGTCATTGAAATACAACTTATTTTCTAAGATGTACTTAATGAGACCGCCAAGGAAGGCGATGTCGGTACCGGAACGAAGGGGGATATGTCTATCACACTTGGAGGAGGTACGGGTAAAGCGCGGGTCCACGTGAACAACTTGCGCGCCTTTCTTTTGTGCTTTCATAACCCATTTAAAGGAAATGGGGTGGTTTTCCGCTGCGTTGGAGCCCATGATGAGAATGCAATCGGCATTTTCAAGGTCGGCCCAGTGGTTGGTCATGCAACCGCGTCCAAACGACTCTGCCAGAGCCGCTACAGTGGAGCTGTGTCAGAGACGGGCTTGGTGCTCGATATATACGAGACCAAGCGAACGCATGAAGGCCTGCAGGGCCCAACATTCTTCGTTGTCTAAGGCCGCAGAGCCAAAGGATGCCATGGCGAGGGTGCGGTTAACCACTTGACCCTTATCATTTTTAGCTGTGAAGCTGGCATCGCGTGTTTTTTTAACACGTTTGGCAATCTCTTGAATGGTCCATTCCCAGCTCACTTCCTTCCATTCTTTGGAGTTTGGAGCGCGGTAGAGCGGGGATTTGGGGCGAGCTTCGTTTTCTGTTACTTGAATGGAAGCAGCGCCCTTGGCACACAAGGAGCCTTGGTTGATGGGATGGTCCGGATCGCCTTCTATATTGATGGTTCTGTCTGTAACATTACCCTTGGCTTTATCGCCAGTATGCACTAGCAGGCCACAGCCCACAGCGCAAAAGCAACAAACAGAAGTGGTAACTTTTGTCCACTGAAGCTTGGCTTCTTTGGCCTGGGCTACCAGCGGCTTTACATAGTCAAAGCCTGCCACGCCCACAGCGGCAAGGGCAGCTCCAACTTTCAAAAAGCTACGTCTTGTAATACTCATAAGCTTTTTTCCTTATTTTATTGTTAGGCTCTTTGGTAAGAGCTCGATACTTTAGTCTACCATGGCGTGCAGTTAGAATAAGAGGTACAGAAGAACTGTACACGCTATTTCAAGGTGCACAGCTTTGTAAAAGCTCCATACTAGACTTGCGGTTCTTTAAACATTTTTTGGGGAAAATGTCAAAAAATACCATTGTGTAAAATGGTACAAGCAATGAAAATGTAAGAAAAAACATTGTCAAAATGCGACGTTTAGGGTAGGAAATGGCACATTATTCACATTTACCAATGAGTCTACATATGGGAAAATCTACCAATACCAATGCACTGACAGCCATAAAAAGACTGTCTGCAAGTAAAAATATACCTCAAGAAATCATTGTTTTTCTAGAAAATATATATTCTTTACCCGACCTTACTTTGCGTAAGAAAATTGCTTATACTCATGACGCTTTGCAACATGCGGCAGGAAAGAGCCTTTTGCAAAGGGAAGAGCTATATCCCTATGGCAAGTGGGATAAGGCAGAAGAGCGTTTGCAAAGTTTGCTGAAAATGGAGTTTTCGCCGGAATTGCAGCAAAAAGACTTTGTACAAAATATGGCCTTGGTGGCAAAGCACGTGGCAGCGCATAAGAAATTTGCGGTGCAAATGCTGAAAGCTTATGTGGCTGAAGATGAAGCCTTTTACCAAGAGCAAGCTGAAAAAAGCTCAGAGTTTGCTTTCATGTGCTATTTTTTGGCCTCTTTTGCCTTGATGCCTTTTTTTGTTCATAGTCGCACGCAGGTAGATGTGGACCACGAATCCGAAGCTTGGGGCCATGGGCACTGTCCTTATTGCGGTGGTACGCCCAATGTATCGTATCTAAAAGGCAAAAAGGGCAAGCGCATGCATGCGTGTTCTGTGTGTCTTGCTGTGTATAGGGCTCCGCGCATTCAATGTCCGTACTGCCTGGAACAAAGGCAAGAAAAATTGAAATATTTTACGGCGGATGCAGTGAAAGATGCGCAAGTATGTGTGTGTGATTCGTGTAAGAATTATATGAAAATCTGTGATATGCGCGAATATGAAAAATTTGCGCCTCTGCCTTATGTGGACGATGTTAAAACCTTGCTTTTGGATGTGATGGCTTCGCAGCAGGGCTATGAAAATCCGGTGGTGTCCTTATGGCTGAGCTAGTAAAACCAAATTTTTTATCCTGTACCCCCACGCAATATAAGCAGGGCGTGGCACGAGAAATTTCTGAAATCATTAGCCCAGAAGAAGAATGCTCTTTTAGCTATATTTGCTCTTATGCCGCAGAAAAGGATAATGAGAAGCAAATTTTTAGCGGCGAAAAGACCTTATATGCATACCCATTAGATTTGGAAAAATTGGTGTTGGGGCATACGGTTTTGGATATACTGCCTTGCTATGATGCTGACTTCACCTGTGATGTGCAGCACAAGGGCGACACCTTTCATGTATCACTTGAAGGAAAGCCCGCTTTGCCAAATACCATTTCGCCTGAAAAAATGCCTTATGCCAAAGTGTTAAGCACCATGCAAACAGTGCTCACTGCGCCTGGCTTGTGGGATGGGACTGGGTGTTTTCATCGTGCTGCTTTGTATCATCCTGTACGCGAAGAGCTTATTTTTGCCGAAGATATTGGGCGCCATAACTGTGTGGATAGGCTCAAAGGGCATACTTTATTGCATAATTTACCCATGGCAGAATATGTTCTTTTTATTACAGCGCGCATTACGGCGTCGTTGTATGCTAAAATCCGTCGCGCTGGTATTGTTACCATGGTAAGTCGTTCGGCCATAACCACCACATCGTACTCTCGTGCACAAACCGAGGGGTGCACTTTGGCGGCTTTTTGCCGTCCAGAAGATGGCAGGCTGACGCATTTTGCAGGAGATGGTGTTTATTAACATTATTCCGCAGAAAATATAGTTACATCTACATATGTATCAAAAAAGTAACATGTCTTAGTGTATGTTTTTTTGGTACATATTTTTTTACCCACTTGACGTAAGAGTATTATGTGCTTAATTTTTAGTATATAGAACGTATTGTTTTTCCTTATTTTCCAACACCTCAAGCCTCGTAAAGAAAAGGATGCGCCTATGCACCCTTATGTCAATTTTTCTGAAAATAGGTATGACTTTTTAGGTCAACTATATGGAGCTAATCCTCTGCCCTTATGTTGCGTCTCTGGCTCTGGACAATTGCTGTATTGTACGGATGCTTTTTTGCAGTTTTTTTCCGTAAGCTCTGTTCAAGATTGTCAGGAACTTTTTTTACGCACGCCCATACCTTTAGCGTACTCGCAACGGAATTTTTTGGAGGCTTTGCAAGCGCATTGTGAGCAAACTTTGAAAAGGGGGGTGAACCGCTTTTCTTGGACGCATACCGTGGAAGGTCAACGTAAAATCCTTGTGCACTACACGTTAACTTTCATGAAGCATGAAGAACAGTATATTTTCATAATCTATATGAACGATGTGAAAGACGATTGCGCTTCTTGTGCGGATATGATGCATCAAATAACCACCATGACTGACATTGTGGATAAATCTCCCACCCCCATCTGTATTTGGAATCTTAACAGGGAAATTGTTGACTGTAATAGTGCCTTTTTAAAATATGTGGGGGCGCAAAGTTTAAGTGAGTGCACCGCTGTGGTGGAAACGTTCTTTCCTGAACACCAAGAAAATGGCGAAAAGTCTTCTGAAATTTTTGAGGAAGTATTTGAGAAAGCTTTGTTTTTTGATAATTGTAAAACAGATTGGCAATGGTTACGTAAAGATGGCCATATGCTTTCCACAAACAGCACACTGTTGCGCATCACCTATAACAATAGTAGTGCTGTGGCTCAATTTATTTATGACCTCAGCGAGCTAAAAGAAAGCGAGCGTAGAGCCAAAGAGGCCGAGGAAAGCACAAGGCTGATTCTTGATTGTATGCCGTTTGGCGCAAATATAATCAATAAAAATTTTCAAATGGTGGACTGTAATAGGCAGTCATTTGAGATTTTTGGCTATGACAATAAACAAGACTATATAGAAAATTTTTCTAACTTATCACCCGAATTTCAACCTGATGGAACTCCTTCCAAAGAAAAAGTGAAGCAGATATTACAGAAAATATTTGCAGAAGGTTTTGCTTGCTTTGAATGGATGCATGTGGATCGCTTTGGGGAATTGTTACCTGTGGAAGTGACTGCGGTGCGAACGCAGTATAAAAACGAAGAAATGGTATTGGGGTATACCAGAGACATGCGTGAATTGAAGGCCATGCAAGTTAAGGCCACATTGGCTGAGGAGCGCAACGCTATTATCTTAGAAAATATCCCCTATTGTATTATTTTTTGGAAAGAAGATGGTACCGCTGTGGATTGTAATAAAGAAACAGTGAAACTTTTGGGAGCAACGTCAAAGCAACAATTGTTAGATAATATACTGTATTGTTCTCCTCAGTACCAACCTGATGGGAGAATTTCTAGTGAAGCCATCAGAGAAGATTTTCAAGAGGTACTTAAAAAAGGCACCATGCGCTTTGAATGGGTGCATCAAAGTTTGTCTGGAGAGCTTATTCCTGTAGATGTGTATGTGGCTCGGGCTGCGCTTGGTGGTGAAAATATTGTCGTAAGTTATTCTAAAGATTTACGTGAGTTGAAAGCTGCGCAAGATCTTGTGGTGGAAGCCGAGCTTAGAAATACGCTGATGCTGGATTCTGTGCCTTTATGTGTGCATTTTTGGGATGCAGATATGAACCTTATGTACAGCAATTTGGAAGGAGCAAATCTTTTTGGTTTTAATTCCAAGCAGGAATATACCGATAATTATGCCATCACAGTGCCTGAGTTACAACCTGATGGTAGCAGCTCTAAGCTTGCCATTACGACTCTTCTTCAAGATGGTTTTAATCAAGGTGTGGCACGCAAAGAAATTGTGCGCATGCATCCGTATACCTATGAAGAAATTCCTTTAGATATTTTAGTGGTACGCACCACATACCAAGGAAAAACAGGGCTTATTTCTTATAGTAGGGATTTGCGTGAGCATTATGCCATGTTGGATGAAATTCATGCTCACGAGCAAAAGCTTCTCATAGCTAAAGACATTGCAGAAAAAAGTACTAAGGCCAAGAGTGAATTTTTGGCCAATATGAGTCATGAAATTCGTACTCCCATGAATGGTATTTTAGGGCTTTTACATCTTTTGGAGAAAACATCCTTAGATGATGCACAAACTAATTATGTGGAAAAAAGTCTTTTTTCAGCCAATAATCTTTTGCGTATTATCAATGATATTTTAGATTTTTCAAAAATAGAAGCCGGTAAATTGGAAATGGAGTCGGTTCCGTTCACTTTAAAAAAGCTTTGTAATGAGATTAAGGATTTATATCTTCCCTTAAGTGACTCCAAGGGACTTACCTTCTCTGTGAATGAAGGTGAATTCTCACATACGGTGCTTCTTGGAGATATGCTTCGCCTTAAACAAGTACTCTTTAATTTAGTGAGTAATGCCATTAAATTTACACGCTCGGGCTGTATCTCTTTAGATATAGAAAGCATTCTTTTGGATAATAACGAAATGCGCTGTCTTTTTGCCGTACGCGATACAGGTATTGGGCTAAGTCCAGAGCAAATTGAGCGTTTATTCTCTGCTTTTTCTCAAGCGGATTCCTCGGTGACACGTAAATATGGTGGTACTGGTTTAGGTCTTGTTATTTCACGTAGTATTATTACCATGATGCGTGGAAAAATTTGGGTGGAAAGTGAGCTTGGTAAAGGGTCAACCTTTTACTGCAATGCTATTTTTGATATTAGCCAACAACAAGATCGCTTTAATGAAGAAGAAGCAACGAAGGACACTTTGCTACAGGCTGTATGTGGTGCAGAGCACGTGCTTTTAGTGGAAGATAATGAAATCAATCAAATAGTTGCTCAAGAGATATTACAGCATGCTGGTTATACTTTAGATATTGCCAATAATGGTCAGGAAGCTTTAGATATGCTTGAAGAAAATACATACGCTGCTGTGCTTATGGATATCCAAATGCCCATTATGGATGGATATACCGCCACTAGTATTTTACGTAAGCAGCAAAAGTATCAAAATTTACCCATCATTGCCATGTCTGCTCACGCCATGAAAGGTGATAGAGAGTTAAGCTTGTCATATGGAATGAATGATCACATTACCAAGCCTGTGGATCCACAAGTGCTATATAAGACGTTACATCGCTGGATTAGTAAAGTGGAGCGGAGTTAATGTAAAACTATGTAAAGCACATGAGGTTTTACCAATTAAGGTTGCTTTGGCGAGAGTGCGAGAATATTGCAGATAGATATTAATTATATGTAATAATTATAAAAAGTTGTGACAAATGTATATGCACTTTAAAAAAGTCCCGCAATGTGAAATGGAACGGGACTTTTTTAAAGGATTTTTTTTACATGCCAAACCAAGTATAACCTTGATAGAAGGTTACACGTCCGAGTATTTCTCCTGCTACTATAAAAATAGCCAAAACAAGGGCACATAGAGTGTAAAAGCCAGTACAGCGATGGCCTTTATGTGTGTCATGTCCGGCGCATAGACTTTGTCTTTGTAATACTAATATAAAGATGAAAGCAAATGCCAAGAGTGTAGGGGCTCCAAGAAGGGCAAAAGTGCTCATGGAAGGTATTTGGTGCACAGCGTGCTCTACTCCAAAACCTATACGTAAGGCCAGAGCGCATGTTAAAGCCACGGGAAGGGGGCTTTTCATAATCAAAGAAAGGCGTTCTTTAATGGTATGAGCTGTGGGGGATGCTGGGTGAAAGAATGCCAAAGCACCTAAAGCCAACGCTCCCAGTACCAAGGATGAGCTTAAGAAATAGCCAAACACACAAATATCTTGCCAGTAGGGTACAAGTGATCCTGTATAAATTTTACTCATGCTATAATTTAGCACTACAGCGGCACCTGCGCTGGCATAGAGAACGAGAGATTTTTGGGTATAGATAAAAAGTCCCAGAGAAGCCACAAAAAGTCCCACGCAAAAGATTTCTCGGCTCAGCCATGATGAGAAAATATTATTGGCGGTGAAGACGCTGTGCATGGGGGCACTTAAATGCAGCAGAGAGAACACCATGCCCAAAAGCGCAAGGCTTAAGGCTAACTTACTCCAGCAGGTGTTTTCACAGGCTTTGGGGCCTATGATGAGGCTTTGCCAGAGAACCATGCCTGCGGCGGTCTGCGCTAACAGGGTAAAGAATATAAGACTCCACATTCCTTCCATGGTTACACCTCCTCAGGATTACTTACTAGTGTACCGCGAATGCCTTCGTCGCTGCCTTGTGGCTTAGCATGACGATTGGGCACGCAAAATAGGTGTGGTTTTGTGATGGACGCTTCAGGCAGTGGTGCCACTTCACAGACATAGCCTGTTTCTTTTTGCAAATGTGCGTAATTTCCTATACCCAAGGCACGACAAGGGCAAGCGGCAACGCAAGCCGGTTCTTTATCTTCCTTAAGGTAGTCGAGGCAAAAATCACACTTACTCATGCGTTGTATTTCTGCATTAAACTGTGGTGCTCCATAGGGGCAATTCCACTCACAATAACGACATCCCACGCAAAGGTTTTGATTAACACTCACAATACCATTGGCATCTTTGTGCATGGCTTTGGTGGGGCATCCTTTTACGCAAGTGGGGTTTTCGCAATGGTTGCAAGATATGGATATATAGTATGCAAAAACGTTTTGCTCATAGACTCCATGTCCCATATCTAACCATTGACCGCCGGAAAATTCCAATACACGACGCCATTTAACGTCGCGTGGTAAATTATGTTTATCCTTACAGGCAATCATACAGGCTTTACAGCCCGTACACAGTTCACTATTGAAGGTAAATGAAGGTTGTCTTAACATATACTTTCTCCGTGTTGTGATAGGCTGGGGTTACGCACGTTCAATTTGTACTAAATTGGAGTGGTGCGGATTTCCTTTGGCCAAGGCTGTGGGTTTAAGCGCAGTGAGCACATTAATACAACCATTGCGATCGTCTCCATTATGATCTGGTGTATGCCACGCACCCTGCGGCAAGGAAACCACGCCAGGCATGATGCGTGATGTGACGCGTGCCGGTACGTAGGTGACACCACGAGCATTATAAATCTTTACTTTTTGGCCGTGTTTGATCCCTCTAGCTTTGGCGTCTATGGGATTAATCCACACATCTTGAGGCGCAACCTCTTGTAGCCACCAGCAATTGCCGTAGCTGGAGTGCGTACGTTGCTTGTAATGGTGACCTATCAATTGGAGAGGATAGGTGTCTCGCAAAGGACTCATGGCACCTTCAGGGTCTGGAATATATTCAGGTAAGGCTGTGATGGCTTGCCCTTCTTTGAGAGTCCATGTTTGTGCCTTTTCTGCAAGAGCTGCGGAATAAATTTCAATTTTTCCTGAAGGTGTTTGTAATGGATTGGCCACAGGATTTTCACGGAAAGCCTTGTACGCAATGTGGTTTTTGGGGAAGTGTTTTTTATACACACCCAAGGCAAAGGCTTCTTCTAGGGTGGGGGGTAAATCCGGTACGTTTTTACGTGAAAGGGCATAAAGGTGCTCTAGCCATTGATATTGTGTACGCCCTTCAGTGAAGGCTTCTTTTATACCCAACTTGTCGGCAATTCCTGCGCAAATATCATAAATACTAAGGCTTTCTCCCAATGGTTCGATGCACTTTTCCCCAAAGATAACATAGCCAATATTACTATCTCCGGCGGCGGCCCAATCATGTTCTTCTAGGTTTGAACACACGGGCAAAAGGAAATCAGCATAGCGTGCTGAGGGGGTAAGGGTGGTATCTAGCACCACAATGGTTTCGCACTTTTTCTCATCTTGTAAAATGGGATTCATTTGATTGATACCACCATGTTGATTGGTGATACAGTTTCCAGCATAGTTCCAGAAAAATTTTATGGGCGCAATGAGCTTTTCTCTACCGCGTACCCCCGCTGTTTGCGCTGTCATGGTGGTGTAATCGTCTATGGCTTCATACCAATTAAAACATGATATGGTTGTTTTAATGGGGTTTTGCAATGTGGGGAAGGTGGCCATGCCAAGGCCATAACCGCCAGTTTCGCGTGCACCTGTATTGCCTCCGGCAATGCCCACATTTCCGGTGAGAACGGCGAGCATGCCTATGGCGCGGGAGAGGTTTTCTCCATTGGTATTCCTTTGTGGGCCCCAACCTTGGCAAATGAAGCAAGGTTTGGCGGCAGCCATTTCACGGGCCAATTGCTGAATTTTAGGAGCAGGATAGCCGGTAATGGCAGCGGCCCAAGCGGGTGTCTTTGCTGTTTTATCTGGGCCTAAACCAAGGATATATGATTTGTAAGAGGAGTTTTTAGGTGCGCCTTCTGGTAGAGATGCTTCATCGTATCCCAGAGTGTAAGCGTCAATAAAAGCTTTATCAACAAGATTTTCTGTAATCATAACATGGGCTAAACCGGCGCATAGGGCTGTGTCTGTGCCGGGGCGTATGGGAACCCAAAGGTCTCCAGAAGAGACCATGGTGTCGGAGTAGCGCGGATCAATGATGATGGTGCGTGTATTTTTAGTGAATCTTGCATGTTGTAAGGTTTTTGCTTTACAGCCGGACATGCGTGTTTCAGAGGGGTTGTTTCCGAAAAATACTGCAAGCTCACTATGTTCCATGTCGGAAAGGCTGTTGCCATCCACCCAGCCACCGCCGTATAAATAGGGCATGCCCACGGTGATTTGACATGTGGAGTAATCAGAATAGTGATTTAAATAACCGCCTAGAAGGTTCATGAGACGTGCCACAGGGGTGGCAGCCGGAGGCCAGCTTTTACCCATGGTGCTGCCTAGGGCACCTGTGCCATAATTTAAATAGACGGATTCGTTAGTGTGTTTATCTATGGTATCCTTTAAGCGCTGTGCCAATTCTTCAAAGGCTTGATCCCAGCTAATACGTTCAAATTTTGCTTCACCGCGTTTTCCTACGCGTTTTAAAGGATAAGGAATGCGCTCTTCGGCATAGATGCGCTGACGCATAGATCGTCCACGCGGGCAGGCGCGTAACTGTTGAAGGCCATAGGCATCGTCGCCTGTATTGTCGGTTTCAATGCGGGTGATGTGTCCATCTTTCACATGAACTCGTAATGCACAGCGACTACCGCAATTAACATTACAAGAGTTCCAAAAAACCTTATCTAGGTTTTTGGGCAATTTTTCGCTGGCAAAGGTTTCTCCAGCGTTAAAAATTTCTATGGAAATGGGAAATACAGATGAGGCAAGTATAATGCTGCCTCCTTTGATAAAGGTACGACGACTGATTTTGTCTTCGCTGTGGGACATGTGCAACTCCTTTGTAAAGGATATGTTGTTTAACTCTTACAAAAAGGTACTCATGATAATATAATACCTATAAGTGAAGTTGGCACTAGTGACAGTAAAGTTTTTTTACGTAGAGCTTTTATGCCAACGAATAAGCATGAGTGATATGTCGTCGGAGGGGGCGTTATTGTCCATATGGTGCAAAATATCTTCGTGGACGTGTGTTAAAATACTTTGAGCATCTCCCTCATGTGCGCACGCAAGATGAAAAGTTTTTTTAAGCTTATCTTCTCCATAAATCTGGCCTTGTAAGCGGTTAGGTGGTGCTATGGCTTCGCTGGCACCGTCGGTGTAGAGCAAAATACTTTGCCCAGGGATTAGCTGTTCGGTAAAGGTGGTATATTGCTGATTTGGGCTCACATTAAGCACCAATTCCTCACTCCAAGGCAACATGGTTGTTTCGTTTTTGTTAAGTAGAGGAGGCGGATGCCCAGCACTGGCCCATTGAAATGTGCCAGTTTTAGTATCTAGGCTGGCCACGAGCATGCTTACAAACATGGCCGAGGTGTCATTTCTTAATAAAGAGGCATTGAGGCGTTCAAGAGTATGTGCGGGGGAGGTGTCTTCTAACATAAGAAAGGATCGTGCTAAGGACACGGCGCGGCTCATGATGAGGGCTGCAGGAACTCCCTTGCTGCAAACATCGCCTATGACAAAATAGATTTGTTTAGGATTATGTGGGTTGGTAAAACTTGCGTAAAGGTCGCCACATACTTCATGGGCCATGTTAAGATAAGCGGCTATTTCTGTGCCGGGTATTTGTGGCAATGAGCTTGGTAGCATGGATTTTTGAATACTTCTTGCCAGTGCTAACTCGTCATTGAGGCGTTGTTGGTGAGCAGTGTTGTTTACAATGTTGCGAAAGGAAGTTCGTAAGGCCACACGGACACGCTCAAAAGTGCTTAACATGAGATGTAACTCGTCGGGAAATTTTCCTGTAGGGAAAGGCGTTTCCGTATCTCCATGGCTTAAGCGTTTAATACCTGACATTAAAGCGTGTAGTGGGTGTAGGGTGAGCGACATGACTGTCCATGTGACACATGCTATGGCTAAGGGACCTAAAATGGCCACAAGAATAAAAGGTATGGGAAGTTCCGAAGGTGCGTATCCAAGCTCAAGACTATCTACTAAAAGCAGAATAAACCATCCTGATGCTTCCAAGGGGGCATAGGCCAAAGTTGTAGCACCCTGCCATGGTAAATCCCACGGTGTTTGGTGTGATGGTAGTACTTCATGTAAAGCGTGAACACCCTTATTACCTGCTAGAATATCTTTTCCGATGGAAGCGAAAAAGGACGATGAATTACTGGTTACTTCATCATGAAAGTACTGTGGGCCCGCGCCTAATTGACGACCGGGAGGAAAAATAAGGTAATGGCCTTGAAGATTGATATAAAAAACAAAGGCATTTTCAAAACCGGATAGTTTTTTTAAATCATAACTAATCCATGGCATATCCACAATAACGCCCACAAAACCTGCATCTGGGTCATTGTCTATGAAGGGAACAGCGTAGATGATGGAGGCGTGAGGATTGTCTTTGTCGAAAATAATGGGAAGTAATTTCCATGTGCCGGAATCATTTTTTTCTTGTGCATAGGCGCGCAGGTTCTGGAATTTTATAGGGGAGGAGAGTGTGCCATTGTCGTTGAGATACATCCATGTTGTATTTTTATCTCCAACCACGAGGCCCATAACGGGAATCTCCGCCGCAAGGCTGGAGCTATGGAGATCTGTTTCCATAAAGCGAGTAAGCTCGCTTTTTTTTGTGGTAAATATGTTTGTGAAGTTGTGACGCTGTAAATTACGTGCCATATCGTCTACGTCACTTTGCAAACGCTGTAAAAAAGCAGAACTAATAAAAGATTGTGTTTGCAATGTTTGGGTGGCGAGTTCTGTGGCGTTTTGGCGAAGAACTTTTTGTGTATTATAGTAAAACGTGGCTATGCCACCCCAAAAAAGAATGATTGAGAAAAAAGTAAACAGCACAGTTTGGCGGAAAGCCAAAGATGTTTTCCATAACGTGCGAGTACTTTTAATGAAAGGTAATGAAGACCAAAAAGAATTTTTTGTGTGTGGAGCGAGTTCTTCGGAGGGGAGTTTTTTTTCTTCGTCTAAAGAAAATATAAAGGAAAATTCATTACCTTCACGTCTTGTGTAGGTGGCACTATGTGTGAACAAATGCACAAACGAAAGACCCTGCTGGCCCATGGGGGCTGTTTGTATATCAGTGAGAATAGGAGGTTTTTGATGCAAAGGATTAAAAGCTTGCCCGTTATCACAAAGCAACACATGGAGATTAGATTTTTTACCGTGAAAGCCGTGAGTAATAGTTAAAACAACTTTACTCAATCCGGAAGCAGGAGCACCATGTAAACAAATATTACTGAGTAATTCTTCTAAAACTAAACGCAAGGAAAGCCTGTCATCATAACTGACACCTTTATCATGAGCCCATTCTTGAACCATGGCTAAAATACCTTCTATGGTGCTTAAATCAGCAGAAAAGGTAAGTTCAAGCTTGGGATTTTGTTTACGCTCCTGTGGCATAATTCTTCTCGTATTGTATATTATTACAAGTCATTAAGGTGTTGTGGTAAGATGCTTTCTTGACCTGCCCATTTTTTTGGCATAGCGTAAAGGGCATGTGCTTCATGGAGGATTTTGTATGAAAGCAAGAGACCTGTACAGTCAGTTGACCCAAATATGTGCTCAAATGGCGCAAGGAGATTATGAGAAGGCCAAGGCTATTTTTGATTTGTTGCCTTGTGAAGATAGTCAAGATTCCATCAATATTTTGGTGGAGGCCTTTGCCATGATGGCGGTACGTATTGAAGCGCGTGAGTTTGAGCTGAGCCGCTTGTTGACGGAACTGGAGCAGGCTCGTGCAGAGCTTTTGCAACACCAAGAGCGTCTTTTGGAGGAAAATAGTCAACTGCGTGTGGAGCTGCGTCGCACAGCATCTAAAGATGCGCCATTGATGCAACTGACGGAAGCTGCAGCCATGCAGGGAGTTATGCAACAGGTTCGCCGTGCTGCGGCTGTGGACTGTACTCTTTTGTTTAGCGGGGAAACAGGCACAGGAAAAAGTCTTTTTGCGCGGCATATTCATACGTTGAGTCCGCGAGCTCAAAAACCTTTTGTGGTGGTGAATTGTGCGGCCATTCCAGCGACACTGCTTGAAAGTGAATTGTTTGGCATAGAGATGGGTGTAGCTTCTGGCGTACGTGCACGCATGGGGCGCTTTGAACAGGCTTCCGGAGGTACTATTTTCTTGGATGAAATAGGGGATATGCCTTTGGAAAGTCAGGCTAAGCTTTTGCATGTGGTGGAGAGTGGCATTGTGGAGCGCGTGGGGGGGCGTAAGCCTTTGCATGTGGACGTGCGCATTATGGCTGCTACTTTGCGAGATTTGAGGCAGTGTGTTAAGGAGCGTACCTTTAGAGAGGATTTGTATTATAGGTTGAATGTTATGCAAATACATATTCCTCCTTTGCGGGAACGCTGTGAAGATATTCCTTTATTTATTAAACATATGCTAAGCCGCTATGCAAAACGGCATCCCCATGCCGTTACCAAAATTTCTTCAGAAGCCATGGCACTCATGCAGCAGCACCATTGGCCTGGTAATGTGCGTGAGCTTGAAAATGAATTGGAGCGCGCTTGTCTTTTATGTACGCAAACAAGTATTGGCCCGCAGGATTTATCTCCCAATGTGGGAAAAAATATACTGCAAAGCTCTGCTTCTTCGCAAAGCTGTGCAACGCAACCCCAGCCTCTTATGGAAAATATGTGGCCCATATTAAGCCAAGATATCCCCACGCTCAGTCATATGGAAACACAATATATTAAAAATGTGTTGCATCATTTGCAAGGGAATAAATCACGCGCTGCCAAAGCTCTTGGCATTAGCCGAGAGGGTTTGCGTGTGAAGCTTGAGCGCATGAAAACGCAGCCTCTTTCTTAGATAGTGTCGTCAAATGCGCCTTTTGGGTTTTCTCTGCGTCAGATTTTACGAGCTTTTTCGGTCATGTATGTCTCTATATACTCCCTCGAAGCTCATTCATCTTCCTTGATAAAATTCAAAAATTCGCAATTTGACGACACTATCTAACAGTCTGCTGCAGCTACTTTTTTTCCTTCCAGCGTAGGGCAAAAAGCACCATATCATCACGTAAAACCCTTTTCATGTGCGCAAGTACGTCATTAAAAAGATTATTAAGTAATATTCTGGGTATACAGGGACTTTGCTGTAAAAATGAGTCTAAGCGTTTCTCTCCATACTGTTCTCCTAGTGGATTAGGCAAACATAATAAACGTTGCGGTATAAAGAGTAAGCTTTCCCCTTCTTGCAAGTAGAGACTTTTTTGCACATAAACAGCGTCAGAATGCATACCCAGCGAGGGATTATTGGCGTGTGGGAGCTGAAAATAGGAAGTGGCGCGTGTACCTTCACGTAATACGTAAGGAGGGAGCTGTCCTGCGCTGGCCCAAGTTAAGAGCCCATTTTGTAAATCTAATATGCATACAAAAGCACTCACCACGAGGTTTTTGGTACTTTCATCGGACTCAAAAACACGATTAACATGGGCAAGAGCTTTGGCAGGGCTAAAACCAGCAAGAATAAGCTCGTGCAAAAGAGGCATGATGCGATTGGTTAGTAAGGCTGCGGGGAAGCCATGTTGCACCACATTGCCTATGATGCAACAAATTTCGTGTTTTGAAAGAGAAAAGCAATTGTACATATCACCGCAAACTTCACGTGCTTCGTGGACAAAAGCATCTACAGTGAGGTTGGGGTGTTTGGGCATGTTTATGGGGCGCAATGAGTTTTGAATATTACGTGCAAAACGTAGTTCACCGTGTAAACGTTCGCGTGTTTTTGTCATAACTGTTAAGTCGTGTACACGTTGGTGCAAAGCTCTGCGTAAGCGTTCAATGGCTTTATATAGCTGTGTTGTTTCTTCTGTGTTGGTGACGGGTGTTAAGGTTAAGTGGTGTTTGGTACGATCAAAATTCCCCTTGGCCAATTGATCCGTCATTTCTAAAAGTTGATACAAGAGGGTGCGGAAGTTTTCATTGGTGCTATGTAGGGCATAGGTGGCAAGAAGCAGAATAACAATACTGATGAGAATAAGCCCTGTGGCTGTGCTATCGAGAGAGCCAAAAAGGTCTCGGCGTGGTATAAGTACACCCATGAGAAGGTTATTTTCGCCGCTGGGCATGTACACCACCACATATCTTCTTTTCTGCCAGGTGACAGTGGTGATACCGTTATCATTTTTGTACATATGCATTTTAAGTGCAGCGAGGGATATGTCGGCCTTTTGATTAAGGGTCCAATGTCCATTGGCAGTGAGAAAAAAGGGAATACACTGCGAGGAAAACGTTAAGGCGCGAATGCGTTCGGTGAACCAAGGAATGGCTAAGCTAGAAATCAAGATACCAAAGGTCTTTCCGTCTTTATCCTTCAAGGGAACAGTGTAGCGGATGTATATGGTGCGGTCTTTATCCACATAGGGAGCACTCCAATGTGCTTGCTTTATATGGGTAATATCTGTCAAAGAAGGGGGCACAGTGAAGGTGGTTTGTGCTTTATGTTTATCAACAACTCCCTTACTGGTATAAAATCGTGTAAGAAGCTTTTGATCTTGAATATAAATGAGCTGCAGAAGTTGTTCACCGCGTCCGTTGGAAATGGCGTTACAAATTTGCGCATCCATTTGCTTTAACTGTGAAGGGCTTGTGCGTAAGTGCTGCTCGAGCGTTTGTACCAAGGCAGGCATAGATCGCACCAGTAGCTTACGTGAGTATTCGTCTTGTCGTTTTATACTACTTACAAATTGCTTTACTTGAGCACTGGCATTATTGAGAATAGCTTCGCGCGCATAAAAGTATCCAAAGCTCATCATGAGGGCTAGGCACCCCAAAAGGCCCACCACAATGGGAATGGTTTGGCGAGAAACAATCTTATATTGCCACGAAATATTTTTGCCGATCATGATTCTTTTTGTAAAGATTGTTGCGCACTTTCAAGGTTGGGGTAGGTGGCAAATAAGCGTGAAAAACCACTGCCCACAAAGAGTTTTTCTATGTGCGGTTGAAGTTGACATAGAAGGAGTTTTCCCTTGAGGGGGTCTAGTTCTTTTCCTATATTGAGCAGGCCACGAAGTCCCAAGGAGCTAATGTAGTCCACCTCTGCAAGGTTTAAGATGACATGGCGCATACCTTGTCGTATATATTCTGTGCAAGTAGTTTCAAATTCGGCCGTGGAGTATACGTCCCAACGCCCCGCAAGGTGGATGATGTATATGGTATCTTGCTTTTCAATATGTATTTCCATGGGTACCTCAGGGGGAGAAATTTGAACCTATGCATTTGTTAGTATACGTTTTTTTTTCCTTTGCCTAGAGCTTGACTTTGCAGTTGTATTTAATCTAAAATTCCCATGCTTTTTCTATCGCGATTCTACGCCCTTTTAAAAAGTAGGATTAATGCAAAAATATTTATGGTTTATAAGCATACTTTTTGTGCTGATGTACTTTTGGGGGACCAAGACCCTTGTACATGCACATCAGGCAGACATATTACTTGTGGTGAATATTTTGGTAAGCACGTTTAGTATGTGGGGAGCATGGTATGCTTTTTTGTTAAAGAAGTTCTTTCTTTGTATAAGTATATTGATTTTGCTTTGTTATGCCTTGTGGCATGCCTACGTTGCTGTCTTGGAAGTGATAAGCCCTAAACTTATGTAATTCTGGTTATATTTGCCTTTTAGTTTTTTGTTGAAAATTGTGTAAGATGTTTATTTTAATGAATAAATAATTCTTATTTTTTTACTATATTTTTAGCGCTTTCTCCTGTAATCTCACCGTAGTAATAATGCCTTATGTGCCTTTTTGTGTCATGATTGTTTTAGTGTATAAAATACTCAACCTGAAGGACGTGCGAGCATGTATATATCTCACAAAAGTGATGTACACCATTTAAAAAGTAAAGACTGGCTCTATACAGCTCAAGGGGATAATCGCGGTTTTATTCAGCCGCAAAAGCTTACTGAGCTGTGGTTTCACACCGGTTCCAATTGCAACTTGCGTTGCCCTTTTTGTTTTGAAGGTTCTGCTCCTGGCGATATTCGTTTGCAAGCTCCAAATTTAACAGATGTTTATCCATTTTTGTTGGAAGCCACAGCTTTGCAAGTGCAACAGCTGGCTTTCACAGGGGGAGAACCTTTTGTAAATAAACATATGGTAGATATTTTGGACGCTTCTTTAGATGTGGCTCCTTGTCTTGTTCTCACCAATGGTACTGAGCCTTTGCATAGGGCTTTGCCCAAGTTATCGCCATTTCGTCATGGCAAACACACGCTTTCTTTTCGCATAAGCTTAGACGCTCCCGATGCTGCTCTTCATGATAAAAATCGTGGGCAAGGGTCTTTTCATAAGGCTCTTCAAGCCATGGTGGCTTTGCATGAAAGGGGCTTTCCTGTCATGGTGGCTCATCAGCGTGACAGCATGATGAATGCTGCGCGTGCGCAAGATGCATATATGCATATTTTTGCGCAATACGGTTTGCCACAAGATATCTCTTTGGTTTCTTTTCCTGATTTATTGCGCCCTTGCGCCAAGCCTGACGTGCCACATATTAGTGAACACTGCATGGTTCAGTATAAAACGCAATCTGAGCGTGAATCTTTCATGTGTAATTACAGCAAGATGATTGTCAAAACGCAGGGGCGTATGGCTGTGTATGCCTGCACTTTGGTGGATGATGATACAGCCTACGATCTTGGCGATTCCTTAACGCAAGCCATGCAATATCGCATTATGTTGCGCCATCATCGCTGTTATTCATGCTTTGCGGCAGGCACGTCTTGTAGTGCAGCTGGCTAGCGGTCTTTTTTATTGTAAAATTTTCCCTGAAATTTATAAATTTGAGAGGGATGTATGTCAAAATGGCTTAAAACATTAGTGATTTTACTTTTGGTATTTGCCGGTATTGTGGCAGTGCGTTCTTTAGGCCTTGAGCAATATCTGGTAACTTTTAAAACCTGGGTGGCTCAGCAAGGTGCTTGGGGGCCCATTATTTTCATGGCTGTGTATGCCATATCCACAGTGTTGGCCTTGCCAGGGTCGGCTTTAAGTATCATGGCAGGGGTTTTATTTGGCTCCTTTTGGGGTGTCATTGTGGTATTGGTGGGGGCCACCGTGGGAGCTTCGCTCTGTTTTCTCATTTCGCGGTATTTATTACGTAATACAGTGGAACAATGGCTTGGGAAAAATGAGAAATTTCAAAAGCTAGACGCCATCACAGAAAAAAACGGTCCCATTATTGTGGCGGTGACTCGTCTTGTGCCACTTTTTCCTTTTAATATGCTTAATTATGGCTTTGGCCTTACAAAAGTTCCTTTTTTAACCTATGTATCGTGGACTTTTACCTGCATTATTCCTGGAACTGCATTATTTGTGGTGGGTACCGACGTTATCACTAAAGCCATAAGCGAAGGCCAAGTCCCTTGGTTTTTGGTGGGAGTGGTGTTCTTAATTTTGGCTATTTTAACCGTTTTGGTACGTAAAGCTAAGCAAAGTATTAAGGAGTAACAACATATGTCTATTCCTGTTTTATTTCCACAAGATGAATATAATCAAACTCTGAAAGAGCGCACCAGCCCTGAGCATTGGCAAAATCCTGATCCTGCTCCCATGTACAATATGGTAGCTGTGGGTGGAGGCACTGCGGGGCTCATTGTTTCCATTATTGTGGCCTCCTTGGGAGGCAAAGTAGCTTTAGTTGAGCGTGGTTTCATGGGGGGTGACTGCTTGGTGTCAGGCTGTGTTCCGTCAAAAAGTTTAATACGTCCTTCGCGCTTAGCTCATGAAATGCAACACGCCAATCATTGGGGCTTAAGTGCAAGAGAAACACAAGACGAAGACTTTCCGTCTATTATGGAGCGGTTACGGCGCATTCGTGCTGATATTAGTGTGCATGATTCGGCTGAACGTTATACATCTTTAGGCGTCGATGTCTTTCGCGGGCAGGGTGTTTTCACCGGGCCCAATACTCTAGAGGTGGCGGGTAAAACTTTACATTTTCGTAAAGCCGCCATTTGTACCGGAGCGCGTGCTCTGCATCCGGATGTGCCGGGTTTGGAAGATGTGGGCTTTTTGACCAATGAAAATGTGTTTAATCTTACCACATTGCCAAAACATTTAATTGTGTTGGGGGCAGGACCCATTGGTTGTGAGTTGGCACAAGCTTTTTCGCGTTTGGGGTCCAAGGTTACCATAATACAAAGATCCACATTTTTGTCGCAAGAGGATCCAGCCGCCTCGGCTTTATTGGCAGAGGTTTTTTCTGAAGAAGGCATAGAAGTTTTGTTACATACCAAGGTGTTGCGCGCAGAAAAAGATGCTCATGGCGCTAAGGTATTAGTGGTTGAGCGTGATGGTGTGGAAAAGCGCGTGCAAGGCGATGAAATTCTCATAGGAGCTGGACGCAAGCCCAATGTTGAGGGGCTATGTTTAGAAGCTGCGCAGGTAAAATATGGGCCTAAAGGCGTTGAGGTGGATGATAATTTGCGTACTTCCAATGAACATATTTTTGCCGTTGGCGATTGTTGCATGGCGTGGAAATTTACTCATGCCGCCGATGCCGCTGCCCAGATAGTTGTGCAAAATGCACTTTTTAAGGGTAAAAAACGCTTAAGTTCTCTTGTGATGCCTTGGTGCACATATACAGATCCAGAAATAGCACATGTGGGTATGTATGAAACAGACGCACAGAAGCAAGGTATTGAAGTTGATTTTTATACCATGGATATGAAGGAGATAGATCGTGCTGTGACCGACGGAGAAACGCGCGGCTTTGTAAAAATCATGGTAAAGAAAGGTAGTGATAAAATTTTAGGTGCCACCATCGTTTCCAGTCATGCCGGTGAGATGATAAGTGAAATCACCACAGCCATGGTGGGCGGCATGGGGCTTGGGGCTTTGGCTGATGTTATTCACCCTTATCCTACGCAGGCCAGTGCCATTAAAAGGGTGGCTGGTTTGTATAAGAAAAGTAAATTGACGCCATGGGTAGCAAAGATATTACGGTGGTGGTTGCACAGGGGCTTATAATAGTTATGGAAAAAGTGTGCATCATCCTTTTTACGCGTTATCCTGTGCCCGGTGAGGTGAAAACGCGGCTTATACCCACCATGGGGGCTGAAGGTGCGGCTCAAATGCACAAAAGCATGGCGGAGTTCATGGTGAGGCAAATGCAAGATTTTGCTAGTGATACGTCGTGTACTGTGCATATTTACTATACTGGTGGTACCTTGGAGCAAATGCAAGCGTGGCTTGGCTCACAATATACCTATAAAGAGCAAATTGCGGGCAATCTTGGACAAAGGATACAATACGCTTTTGCCCAAGCCTTTGCTCATGGAGCGGAAAAAGTGCTCCTCATGGGGGCTGATTGTCCCGACAGTAGGGCACAAAATATGCGTGAGGCCTTGCAGCTTTTGGACACGGCTCCGTGTGTGCTAGGGCCTGCCAAGGATGGTGGCTACTATCTTGTGGCTTTGAAAACCCCCATGCCAGACTTATTTGAAAATATAGCTTGGGGTACCGATAGTGTTCTTGCGTCTACACTGGCAAAGCTTCGTCAATACGCTTTACTACCTACGCTGAGTGATGTGGATTATCAGCAAGATGTTCCGGAGAAAATTTCCGTTATCATTCCTACCTATAACGAAGAAACGCAGATAGAACAGACAATACAAAATGCCTTGCAGGGTTTTAGGGTGGAAGTCATTGTGGCCGATGGGGGGAGCTTAGATGCTACATGTGAACTTGCGCGTGACCTTGGGGTTAGTGTTTGTTCTTGTCCCCCAGAGCATAGAGGCAGAGCGCGACAAATGAACTTTGCCATGCAGATGGCTCAAGGGGACATAGTGCTTTTCTTACATGCAGATTCTTTACTGCCGCCTCTGTGGGACATGGCTGTACGTGAGAGCATGGTGGGGCGAGAGTCTTTTGATGCCATGCGATTAGGACATTTTCGATTTGCAGTAAGTGGTGATTTTTGGGGTAAAAAACTGCTGACATGGGGTACCAATATACGAGCAAGATGTTTGCGTAAACCCTATGGAGATCAAGGTTTTTTTCTGCGTAGGGAGCATTTTCTTGCTCTAGGTGGATATGATGAGGTGCCTTTTTTAGAGGATGTATTGTTTACAAAGAAAGTGAAGGCCGTGGGGGAGCTGTGTGAGGTAGATATGTCTTTGCTTACATCAGGGAGACGTTGGCAAGACCATGGATTCTTTCGGGTGACCATGTTGAATCAATTTTTACTGATAGCCGCGGCATGGGGTGTGGATTTGCATATACTACAAAGAGTATACCGAAAAGGGCTTTTGTACTTTAAGAGATAGATATGAAAAAAGCTCTGTTTTACAGAGCTTTTTTCATATGAGATGTACTTTATTTACAGTTATTTATCTTGAAGTTTTACGCGTAGTTCAGCGTGCACTGTTTCTGCATCTTCCAAAGGAATTTGACAGGTACCGGCATTTCTATGGCCGCCACCACCGTAGCTGAGCATAATTTCACCAATATTGATTTGGGAAGAGCGGTTCACAATGGATTTACCCACGGCAAAGACCACGTTTTTCTTTTGCAGACCCCATAGGATATGCGTAGAAATGGTGCACTGCGGGAAGAGGGCATACATGGTAAAGCGGTTGGTGGTCCAAATGGTTTCTTGTTCGCGTAGATCAAGCTCAATGAGGTTGCCAATGATGGTGGAGCATTCTTTAAGTTGTGCTTCAGCTTTTTCTTTGTGGCTGTTGTACAAATCTACGCGTTCGCTCACGTCAGGGTCTTCCATGATTTCTTCAATGGGAAGCTCTGTACAAAGGCCAATGAGCTTCATCATCAATTCATAGTTGCTGATGCGAAAAT
>CAYJHD010000030.1:0-23255 GCA_964370015.1 uncultured Desulfovibrionaceae bacterium
CAAACGCAGGCATACTCATGGGCATGCTGTTAACCTCTCCATGAGATATGACCTTAGCTGTGGTGTCTATAACTTCATCTGTGTTATGTTCACTTGCAATGCCACACTCTATAACTACTTCGACTTTGTGTTCGCATACTTGACGAAATGCGTTTTGAATTTGCTTATCTAACATAAAAAAACTCCTTTCTGCCGGGCATGACACCCGGCAGAATTAAAAATTACTTGTTAGGGGTAATAGTAATGCGCAAGCTGTAAACAACTTGAGGGATAATATCTATGACCACGTTCTTAACAGTGTCTGCAGGCACCTTTTGAAGCTCAGAAATGACATTTCTAATGCATTCAGGAAGCTGCTCTTCTGTAATTGCCTGGGGGGAAGCTTTTGCTAAAGTTGCACTCATGAGAAATTCTCCTTATCGGTTGTATTGTTATAGTGACTTATCTGCACTTTCATGCTATTCATGAAATGTGCTACATCAGCTGAGGAATAACGCACAGCACGACCAATTTTGGCATAGGGGATTCCCTTGCTGTAGAACCGGTTTTTCTGAAGCGTTGAAAGGGACAGTCCAGTGATGACAGATACATCTTTTTCTGTGAGCCAGCGCTCACTCTCTACAATTGGTGCTTTCATCAAAGCCTCCTTAAAGGATTTTACTGAGATGGTCTCAGCAAGTGCAAATATCGCTTATCTCCGCTAATGATGCACGACACTCACTTTATTTTTTGCTTTAATGTGTTGATATAAGAGCGGTTTAATTTTTTTTAAAAAATTAATCGATGCAAACAGACTGGTAAGAACAGCTACCTACTGCATAATAAATTGCTCACAAAAAAGCCCTGCTAAAAAATAGCAGGGCTTTATCATGTAGTTTATAAGTAGCGCTATAAGACTTATTTTTTAGTTTTAGTAGCTACCCAAAAGCTCCCTTGGTTTATAGACATGTACGTAGCTTTAAACCATCGTTGAACTGCGCGCTCTCCAACCATTTGTTTAGCAGGCTTATGATCAGCGCGTAGCATTTTATCTAAAAATGTTTCCGTAGATGCATGGTTTTCTGAAAGAATGGTTTCTAAATTTTTCCTAGCGCGTTTAGACTTATCTACCGACAAGCCTTTTCTTCCTTTAAGTTTGTCATAAAGATCTTTTGTTCTGAGATTCACAAGATTTTTTTTAAATTCTTCCGCTGTCATGTCTAAAACGCCTTGTTCCAATGCTAGTTCATTATAGGCTTCCCAAAGCATTAAACCATATATTCGAGACCAGATATCTCGGCTGCCAGTGTATAAAGGGTCATCTAGTTGCTTATGAAGCATCGCATACTGTTGCGAAAGGGTGTTGGGAATTTTAGATTCATTATACTCCATTAGTAAAACTTTGTATATTGCTATTAAATGTTTATATCTCTTTTCTTCTAGTGTTATTGCAGAATTTTTTTTATTTTCAATAGCATATTGCCTTGCTACTTTTCCCCATGGGCTTAACTGGGCTTGATTAATATTTGTTAAATTAGGTATATTGTTAAAAGCAATTTGAATGTGTTTTTCTAAGTAATTTTTAGCTATTTCAATCTCTTGAATTGCTTTTTCTTTAAAGTCTTTGGTTAAACTGTCAAAATTTTCTGCTTTAAGTGCTTTTAGTATGATAGATATTCCTACCGTATCCATGTCAAAGTTTAAAACAGCTGGTATTAGAGGTAATTTTTGTTCTTTATAGTAGAACTCCCCTAGGGCTTCAGCTGAGAGACACTTGTCTATTGACCATGGATAGTAACGCCATTTTAAACAAAATTTCATTATGTTTTCTGCAGCAGTAAATTCTTCTTCTGTAAGCAAATTCAAATTAAAAGATGTGGATTCATTATTTTCTTTTCCTAACATTGCAGAAACTATATTTCGTATAGGTAAAAAATCTTCTTTGTCAGTGCCTGTTTTGTTGTAATGGGATAATATGTCAAGAGATTGTAGCGCATCGTCTAGTTCATTAGCTGCAAAGCAATGAACGTAATTACTTTTATAAATATAGTCCCAATAGTATGCATCATGCAAATGCAATACAAAGTTAATTCTACTCATCCTTTTTTATCCTTTCTTAGCAAAAATATCATCCACGACACCTGCCGCTCTTTGCATGGCCTCATCCGCTAAGTGTGCGTACCTTTGCGTCATTTGTGGGCTTGAGTGTGTTAAAAGCTTCTGTAAAGTATATAAATCTACCTTACCGCTAGAAGCAAGTAAAGAAGCGTAGGCGTGGCGTAAACCATGCAAAGGTCTGAAGTCTTCAGGTAAACCAGCTTTTATTTTAACCCTTCGAGCCACACGGCGAAAATCTTTACGCGGTCCACCATCCTTACCGGGAAATATGTAAGAGCTGGCTTTTACTTTATCGACTGATAGTAAAATTTTTTTGGCAGTAGCATTTAAAGGAATACGTTCTGTTTTTCCTTTTTTGGCTACGTCGCCCCGTAAAGTGATAAAATTGCGTTCAAAATCAATATCGTCCCAACGCAAGTTCATCAATGCGCCTCTTCGCATGCCTGTGGCCAAAGCCAACCGCATAAAGGCTGCTGCATTTTGGTCAGGCTCTTCTTGCAAGGCTTTTTCAAAGGCGATAAGTTGTTCGGCGTCAAGCATTTCTGTTTTAACGTTATCTACAGCGGGCATTTCAAAATACAACTTATCCAGTGGTGGAACAGCACACATACCTTGTTTGGCACCAAAGCGAATTAGTCTACGTATAAGACCAATGATATGCTTTACTGTTTGCGGGCTTTTACCGGCTTGCGTGAGGTCTGCTTTTAAGTTTGTTATATCTTGAGTAAATATTTCATCTGGTGCTTTCTGGGAAAGATGTAGTAGATGCTTGTTGAACTTGTATTCGTCAGATTGTAACGATTTATTTGTACTATTAACAGCCTTATATGTTTCCCATAATTTTAGCAGGGTAGGGCGATTTAAAAGGCGTTGTTTTTCTTTTTGCTTTTCTTCAAAAATTTCTTTTCTAGATTGAAGTTTTCCCTGCATTCTAGCGCTACGAATACCAGAGGCTTTGGCTGGAGTCATGTTGTCAGTGTACTTTGTACCTACTTTTTCTTCTATGGTCTTTCCATTTTGCTTGAAGACAATATAGTAGGCTTCGTCAAACCCTTTAACGCCAGAGCGCTGAATTTCACGAAAATAGACCCCTGGGTACTTAGTTTTTTTTCTATCTCTTGCCATGAGAAGGTGCTCCTTTTTCCAACCGTGGTTCCAACCTCGGTTCCAACCTTTTGCTTATTTTTTGATATCAAAAGATGAAAAGCACGGCAAGTAGTATTTGTATAACTCATTAAAATTTCATAATAAATGAAAATATATGCAAGTAGGTGAAAGAGTAGGGCTAAGGTCTTCTAAGCTCTTGGTCGGGAGTTCGAATCTTCCTGGGCGCGCCATATATTTTAAGGGTTTACGGTGAAAAGCTGTAAGCCCTTTTTTATGGCCTGTGAACAAGCCCATTTTCTTTCTGCTCCTTTCTTTGAGGGAGACCCCCTTTCTTTGAGGGAGAGCCATTTTCTTTCTGCCCCTTTCTTTGAGGGAGAGCCTTTTTATCAGCTTCCCAAACAATATGGGGTGTGGTAAAAATGTGGGCTGGTGGTAATACTTTCTACATTACTATACAGAGGGGTAATAGTAGTGATTATTTAAGCTTATAAAGTTGTAATTTAGACGGCAACTTGATTTGGGTGGGGCATTATACCTACCAGTATTGTGGTTAATATCGTAAATTCTACGCAGGAGGTGTATAATGTCTATTTTTAAACCCACATGGAACTTGGGAAGTCTTAGCACTGTCACCGGTGATGTGATTAGCATGAATGCCAATGCACATACAGATTTAATTTCTACAGATATAGTGACTCAGATTGAATTTCCATCTTCTTTTCAAACCTGCCAATTGTTCTTTTACGCTAATGGCACTTACCTCAAGATACCTCCTGTTACGGTAACGGAGTCTCCTTATACTTTGCAAATACCTGACGGTGTAAATCAAATTCGCATAATGACTGGAAGAAGACCTCCCAAAAAATATAAATTGAGGAATGTAACCAGAGAGTTGAACTCATTTTTTACTATTAAGGGTAAAGCTCCAACCGGTTTAGTGGAGTTGGATTTCAAAGTAGATAAAACAAGCATATATCCAGGTGAAAGTATTACATATACAGCATATTTGACTGCTTCACTGGCTTTTGACTTGAATGTAGTTAGTATAATTAATGGAAATGATGTTTCTTTGCGTATACCGTCTGGAGAACTGCATGCTACGAGTACTTACGCTCCAAATGGGGTGAGCAGTGTGCGCGCAAGTATAAAATTCACTGGAAGTGCCGAAGTGGCGAATGTGAGCTCTACTCAGATTACGACAATCCAATCTACTAAAACATCGACTGTTTCTGTTCAGTCAGGAGACTGGACCGAAGCTTCTACATGGATTGATGGGGTAATTCCTACTCCTACAATGGAAGTTACTGTATTGGGTTCTCATAAAGTTTTCTTATCTATGGGTGTCGAGCGACTAGCTAAAACAATTATACAAGGAGAATTGGAAGTAGCTGAAGGGGCAACTTTGTCTGTTGGCAATGCGTCTAAAATAGCTGGTGAATTACTTTTAGATGGTGGAACTCTTTCTGGTTTAGGCACGGTTGACCATAAATTCGGCATTTTTCACAGTACTGGCACGAATTGGAGTACTGTCTCAGTTGCTGCTATTACGAGTACTACTTTTATACGTAATGGGTTTCATAGTTGGGATTGTACAAGAGTTACTTTTAAGAAAGGTAGCTACACTTTTACACGTACCCCATTGCAAGTTAGTGGTAAATATTCAACATGGAGTTTCGTAGATTGCGTATTCAAGGATACACAATCTTTAAACTTAATGAAGGCAGGGCACGTCACAGCACCAGAACCAGTGACAATGAAAAGATGTACTTTTTGGGATGTTTTTGGTTTTAAGATAGGTAGTGTTAATCATTTAACACTTGATACTTGTGTGTTTTACAGTAATACCATAAGGGGTACTACATTTAATGGAATTTTTATAAACTCTGCTAAAGTAGCCATAAAAAAATGTGTGTTTGTAAATATTACCCAAACGGGGACTAATAAAAATTGTACAATTGAAGATTGTTTTTATACGTACACTTTGCCGTACAATGGGGGCGCATTTTCTGGAACCAGTAGCTCAATTGGACGATTTGATAATAACTATGTGTACGCTAATGAAGAAAGTAGTAATACAAGAGCTTTGAATCATCCCAAGGCTACAGGGTGTGTAGTGGAAGAAAGAAGTTCTGGAGGTTCAAATAGTTTTTATTCTCAACAAAGTACTATTGAATGGCATAATAATTTTCTATTGTGTTCTGCTGAATCTAGCTCAGATGGAATAACAACAATGCCAAATACCAATGATTTAGTGGTAAATTATAATATTAAAAATAATACCATAATAAATAACACTTCTTTTACTTCTGAGCGCTACTACTTAAATGAAGCTAGTGTCTTTAAAATATCTAACAATTTACATGTGTTAAAAGATGCAACTGTAGCAAGGTCTTTATTCCATAAAACAATAAACGGATTGCCTCGCTTGAGTGTGGAGTATAAAAACAACTACTCTTCAGCGGAAACATGGCTACAAAACACCATTACCTCTATGGGCGACTTTGATTCTAATGTGAAAGAAGTTGACAATAAGTATCCTGCCTTTGTAGATCCCACACGAACAATCGAGAAATGGGCGGCAGAGAATATTGGCGGTGTAAATTACAAAAATGTAGTCCTCCACTTTTTAACGCTCAATGGCTATGATAATACCACGGAAAGGCATAGTGCTACACAGCTTCCAGAAAATACCATCATTGACTTTATAAACTGGTACAAAGAAGGATACACACCAACTAATATGGATCTTGCCACTGCAGGTGAAGGTGGAACCTACGTTGGTGCAATGGAGCCTAAAGCTGTACAGTCTGGGCTTAAGGTAGTATTTAATGGGGTAAGTATGGCTAGAGCTTTTTTCAATGGGGAAGAAATTCCATTGGATAAAGTGAAATCATTTTTGGGATGATGAAATAGCAGGTTCACTTTGGACAGCTCGTCTGTATATTCACTCAAAGCATGGGAATCTGAATTTTTGCTAAAGCTAGGCAGTAGAACTATGTTTATCAAGTTTTATGGTTTGCTGTTTTAGCCGGGTGAGGGAGTACAGGATGGTTTTTATTTACTGTGTCTTGTAAGGTTGTGAGAGTAATGACTGCAAACGTATAATTTGCAGTTTTGCTTCGTATTTTTCATAAAAAAATCTCCTAACAAGGTTTTATCAACGCGAGTTAGGAGATTTATGTATGCTTGAAACCGTTTTGAGCTGTTTTGGATACTTTATCCTGCGGCTTTAAGGCTTCTGGTGAGCTTAGTAAGCTCCTGCGCTTGCTCTTTAAGGTCTCGCACGGATTGAGTAGCATCACCCATGCTTTGTACAGTAACAAGGGCAATTTCATTAACTTGATTCATGTTATCTTTAATATGTTTTGTAGTAACAGATTGTTCTTCTGCTGCTGTGGCAATGGAATGCACTTGTTCTGCAGAATTTTTTGTCATATTGGCAATTTCTGTTAAGGTTTCACCCGATTGCATGACAAGATCTGTGGCTTTTTCTATGGCAGCAAAAGACGCAGTGGTTTGGGTAAGGCTCTGACTTGCATTTTGTTGTATTTCATTGATTATTTTCGCAACTTGATTGGTTGAGTCCATGGTTTTTTCTGCAAGTTTACGAACTTCATCGGCCACAACGGCAAATCCGCGACCTGCCTCACCAGCACGCGCAGCTTCAATGGCAGCGTTGAGGGCAAGTAGATTTGTTTGGTCTGCAATTTCTGATATAACGCCCATAACTTGGTCAATGGATTTAGCGCTTACATCAAGACTTTGCATATCGTCCATGAGTCTTGTGGTGAGTTTTTGAACATCTTGCATACTGCTGATGGCTTCATGGGCAATGCGTCCGCAGTCATGTGCTTTAACGCCTGTTTCTGAAGTTACGTTGGAAGCTAAGCTGGCACTACGTGCAACGTCATTTACCGTCATACTCATTTCTTCCATGGCTTCAGAAGTATTGGTTATTTGTTTAGCTTGTGCACCAGCTCCATTTTCACACTCACTAATGGTTTGTGCTAAGGTTTCTGAAGCAAAAGAAAGTTTGTTTACAACTTCTTCCAAATTATCTGCCACTTGCAGCATATGCTCTGTTTTAGTATTGGCACTTTGTTCAGCCACTGCTGCGGTTTCTAAGGCTTTTTGAATTTGAGCAGCATTTTTTTTGCTTTCCTCGATGGCATTTTCAGCATCATGGATTTTTTCTCGCAGTGAAGATACCATGCGGCTTATGGCATTGGACATGATATCAATTTCATTTTTAGTGGTTTCAAAGGTATTGTTTTGCGCCGTATCACCAACATCTTTTCCTGCGTTCAAGTCGCCTTCAGCCACCTTTGAAGAAATGGCTGTCAAAAGTGAAATGGGGCCTGTAATGGAATTGATAATTTTTATGGAGGCTATAAGCATGATAATGATAAGTGCTAAAACAACTAAAACAAGATAAAGCTCAATGGTATTGGCTTGTTCAATCATGCTTTTGTGTAATTGTTTTTCTAGAACAGCCACATTTTCTGTGTAAACCCCAGTTCCAAACCAATAATTTGTCCCGCTAATCATTACGGTATAGGCGGTTTTTTGATCAATTTTTCCGTCAGGTTTTGGGTACATATAGGTAACAAAGCCGCCACCTGATTTAGCTGCATCGCGCAACTCTTTAATGAAGTAGACTCCAACAGAATCCTTAGAATCTCCAATATCTTTGTCTTGAATTCCTCTATTAACAGGGTGTAGTTTTACCGTAGTTTCTTCATAGAGGAAAAAATACCCCGAATCTGCGGTATCAAATCGTGATTTTGTTAAAAACTGATCAATAATTTGTAATTGTTCTTCTTTAGGTTTTCCTTGAATTTGAACCTCAAGGCCTTTGGCTGCTGCCAAGGTAATATCCTTAATGCGATCTTTTTGTAGTTCGTACATTTGCTTACCAGCAAGTGTACTGCTTTCGTTGGAGATTTGGTTAATGCCAAAGTAAAAAGCCACAACAATACCAAGCATAATAGCGATGGCAGACAGCAAAATTGTGTAGATTTTAAAGCCGATGGATTTGTTTTTTAGCATAGGTTTTTCCTCAGAGTTAAAGTCTGTATTCAAGGGATAGTGTGACATATTGTGCTTTAAAAATAATACTTTTATTAAAGATAGACAAGGCTGTTTGGACGAAATATATCTTTAGCTACATACTGCATTATATGTTCAATAATGGAGTATAAAGTATTGAAAAAATCAAAAAAATGGGAAAATTTACTGGAAAAATATAAGTAAGGTAAAAATACTTTTATACGCATCAGTGAGATTTAAAATATTTTGATGATCACAATTTTTTATATTATCTTGAAAAAATGGGTAAATTTTTTTGGTGAACGTGGAGTTGGTAAGAAAAAAGTAATCGCCTTTGGTTCGGTAATCTTATTTTGTAAAATATACAATGTCAAGTTATGGGCTAGCACATGCCCATACTTATCCTAATGCTGTGAAAATAGATTACAATTTGGAGAAATTTTGCAGTTATATGTTTAAGTTATTTCGGCCACCATGCATGTGGATATTTTTTTCTACCTGTGGTTATGCTAAGAATAGTACCAATACCGACCACAATAAATGCGCCTAGAAGGCAAGGAACAAGAGCATAGGTGTAGCCAAGATTTTTAATGGAGTTATCGCCCACCACTGCCAATAGGGCTGATGCTCCCCCAGGGGGGTGTAAGGTTTTGGTAATGGTCATGAGGAATATGGCTAAAGAAACAGAAGTGCAAGCTGCAAGTGTGGGATATGAAGCTAAAAGAACTTGGCATGTTACACCGGCTACGGCTGAAATAAATTGACCGCCCAATACATTGCGAGGTTGCGCTAGGGGAGAGCTGGGAGCGCCAAAAACCAGCACCGCAGAGGCTCCAAAAGAAGCCATAAGCAAGTCAATATCTTGGGCTTGGAAATAGTGATTATCCAAAAGGACAATACATAAAAGGCAAAGAGAGGAACCTACCCATGCCCAAAAAGCATCTACAATTTTGTGATGCTTTTCAAGAAAGTCCTTATATAATAAGCTTGTTTTCATGAAAAAAGAGCCCTTATAGGCTATATTTGAATAGGTAAGCATACGCATACGTGCGAGATGCTTACCTTAAACAGTATGATTATTAAGAAGTTTTGAGATGCTTTTGAACAGCACTACTATATTTTTGTGCAGCTTGAACTTCAAAATCTTCAATACACTGCTTTAGGTGCAAAAGATCTGATTCTGCTGGTGTATTTTGTAAGCGTTCAAGTAAGTATGTCACAGTGCTGATGGCATGTCCCCAATCTAGTTCCATATGTGTCACTGCTTGCTCAAGCACATGGCGAGAATGCTCGCGTTCTGCCAAATTGAGACAGTCTTCAATTTTTACTTTGGCTTCAGATTCAATATCAGTTTGTGAGGAACCAAAGCATTCATGGATGGAGTTCACAGCTTCTGTTAAGCGAACAACCAAGGTTCGCAATAGTGGAGAGGTCATGGCAGGTGCATTTTTAATGGCTTTTTCTAAGCCTTCTGCTGCACTTGATAAGGCCACAGCACCAAGGTTGGCCGCAATACCACGTACAGTGTGTGCATGGCGAATGGCTGTATCCATGTCATTATTTTGTAAGCATTCGCTGATATCCTTGTTAATGGTGGCGTATCTATCGGCAAATTTTCTTAACAAATTAATGTATAAAACCTCATTCCCAGCCACCGCTGCAAGCCCATTCTCAAGATTAAAGCCATCAAGGCTATTGGGCAGTTTTTCACGTCTTTCCACATTCATAGCTTTTGCTGTATTCTCTTTAGAAGTGGAAGATGCTACAGCAGAAGCAGGTAACAAGGCTGTTATGGCAGCAAAAAGAGCCATGGGTTCCAGAGGTTTTGTTAAGTGGGCATTCATGCCGGCTGAGAGTGATGTTTCTTTATCGTCAGCCATGCCGTGAGCAGTCATGGCAATGATGGGTAGCTTATGCCCGGCTGCTCGGATGCGCTTGGTGGCTTCTAAACCATCAAGAACAGGCATTTGGATATCCATGAGAACAAGACTGTACTTGGTTTTTTCTACTGCATCTACAGCTTCTTGGCCGTTATTGGCAATGTCCACTGTATATTCTGCCGATGTGAGCACTTCATAAGCAATCTCTTGGTTGATTTCATTGTCTTCCACCAAAAGAATTCGTACAGGGCCATGTTCTTCTTCACTTTCTTCTGCAGCTTTTGCTTGAGCTTCTGCTTCAAGGCGGTCTTGCTGGTCAACATAAGCGTGTACCATGGGTATGTAAAAATCTTCAGCTTTGGCAGGTGTTGTCACTTGAGTAAAGAAACCAGCTGCCTTAGAAAGCTTTTGTATTTCCTCTGTGTCATAGTCTGAAACAAGCAAAAGTAAGGGGCATGGAAAATCAAGAGGGAGTTTTTTAATGTACTCTGTGGCCTCAATGGCATCCATTCCTGGTGTTTGCCAAGCCATAATGACAAAGTCAAAAGGTTTTTCTTCGCCATCTGCAGCTGCGATAAGTTTTATGGCTTTTTCGGCATCGTCGGTGTGCATGGTATCCATGTCAAAACTACGCATGGTACTTGTTATGACTTGTTGACGTAGCGTATTATAATCTACCACCAAAACTTTTTTACCCTGTAAGGGACCTTCGCTGAACAGAGCATCCTCTTCTGCTCTTGGTAAGGGAAGAATAATAGTGAAAATACTCCCACCTTGAGCCGTTAAGGTATTTGGTGCAACAGATATATTACCCTTCATATGTTGTACAAGCTGCATGGATGTGGCAAGGCCAAGCCCTGCGCCGCCATAGGTGCGAGTATGAGAATTGTCTGCTTGCATGAAGGGTTTGAATATTTCTGTTTCAAAACCTTCAGCAATGCCAATACCTGTATCTCGCACAGTGAAGCGAACCAAGTTCGCCGCCGCATCAGCCATGTCCACATGAATATGCACACTGCCTTCTTGTGTGAATTTCACTGCATTATTGGCAATATTAAGGAGGATTTGCGAGATACGAATGGAATCTCCCATAAGAACAGGAGGAACATCTGCAGCAGAAGTTATACGAAAAGAGAGACCTTTTTCTTTACAACGCAATTGTATGGTGTTGGATATATTTTCAATCAATGTATCCGTTTGAAAAGGTAAAATCTGTAGTTCAAGACTACCATCTTCCGTTGTGGTGTAGTCTAGGATACTTTGAAAGGTTTGCAAGAGGTTTTGCGCAGAATCAATGATTGTTCCTAAATACTTACGTTGTTGGTCGTCGAGTCTTGTTTGTTGAAACAGAAAACCTAGACCAATAATAGCATTGATAGGAGTACGAACTTCATGGCTGATTTTCGCTAAAAAATTTTCTTGCATGTGGAGCCCTTCTTACGCGCTTAGAATAAATTTTATCTTTACTTTAAACGCCGTTATGTGCTGTGGCAATTATGCTGTCCAGCGATATAGAATCCTAAACTGTTTGGCTAACCCTGTCTATTAATGTAAAACACGGTAACATACCGCAGGAGCCAACGAGAATTGCTGTGCATTAATACTGGTGATGGCCGCCTGCATGGAAGAAGCTGTGGCTGTATGTGTCATGAAAATAAGAGGAACCGAGCCATTTTCTTCCGGTTTTTGGATGACTTGAGCAATGCTGATACCTTGGTCTGCCATGATGCCGGCAATGTCACGTAGAACACCGGAAGCATCGTTAACCATGACGCGCACGTAATAGCTCGATGTGGTGTCTGTGGGGGCTAAGATTTTTGCACGCTCTAAAACTTGCTTGATGAATCCGGTATTGTTTGCTTTTGCGTCGCGGGCAATGGTTAATAAATCACCTACCACAGCAGAGGCTGTGGGCATATCCCCAGCACCGCGTCCGTGTAAAAAGAGTGAACCTACGGCATTTCCTTCAATGCGCACTGCATTGTAAGATCCACCCACATTTGACATGAGAAATCTATGATGCACCAAGGTGGGGAAAATACCGGCTTCAATGGCACCATCTACGGAGCGAGCCTGAGCTAATAGTTTAATCTTATATCCAAATTCTCGAGCAATGGCTATGTCCATTTTATCCATATGACGTATACCATGCACAGGCATTTCTGTGTAAGGGTACTCTACACCATAGGCAAGACGTATAAGTAATACAAGCTTGTGCGCCGCATCGTGGCCGTCAATGTCAAGGGTAGGGTCTGCTTCTGCAAATCCAAGTTCTTGTGCAGCTTGCAGGGCTGTGTCAAAATCAAGTCCCTCTGTGGTCATTTCTGAAAGTATATAGTTGCTGGTGCCATTCAAAATGCCAATGAAGGATTGAATGCTGTTACCTGCAAGACTTTCTTTCAGGGTTTGCACAATGGGGATACCGCCTGCTACGCTGGCTTCATATAAAAGAGAAAGATTTTTTTCTTCTGCTTTGCGGAAAAGTTCTGTACCTGCTTCAGCCAAGAGAGCTTTGTTGGCTGTAACCACATGCTTACCCATATCGAGAGCGCGAGAAATCAGCGCACCAGGGGTTTCAATGCCCCCCATAAGTTCCAAAATAACTTCAATTTCTGGATCATCGGTAAGTTCATGAACGTCGCTCACAAGGCGGGCTGTACTGGGAAGCGGGCAATTTCTTGCCTTAGTAGTGTCACGCACCAAGATGGTTTTCACCACAATGGGTCTTCCAATGCGTTGTTCAATAAGGTCTGCACTTTGCTCTAAAGTGCGCACAACGCCCGTGCCCACAGTTCCATATCCAGCAATACCAATGTGAAGGGGAGAACTTTTTTGCATATGTTTAATCTTTTGGAATGACCTTATGTTTTATATTTTATGTAGGTAACTTTGCGTATTGTCAATAATGCTAGCTTAAGTTAGCAGGCACACTATACTCGTAATTGTTGCTTTCGTAAATACGTGGGAAGCGTATTTTGCGGAAAAAAATCATCTTAGCTGTTTGAAAAAATAGTTGGGGTATTAATGTGTTAAATTAATAAACGAAATTTTGTGCGTGCTATTTTTTCGCTTTGTGCTTTGTGTGTAAATGGTCATCATAGGTTAGAAATGCTGTTCTTTTGAAAAAGGATTTGCTGTGTGATTTATTTTTTTGAAAAAACTGTACGTAAAAGAATAGAGAGTATACTTTACTGCGCTAAATTATTTCTACTATTTTTATTTTCACACATTTTTTTTACTAACGCAACAAGAGTGTGTTTTCAAAATAAAAAGCGTCTTTGTTTGACAACTTAGTAAAAAAAATATATTTTTTTGGCGTTTTCTTTAGCGTTGGTACGCAAATATGATGTTTCTGTAGAATGTGAAATTTTACCTTTGATAAAGAAAGGTTAGGTGGAAACGGTATGGGTAAGCTGGCTTTTACATCGCAAGAGCAGAGTTTGGAAAGTAGAGGCGTTTTTGAAGTCCTATCCCGCATTTCTTCGTTAATGATGCGCATGGAAGATGAAGCAGCATTTATGCAAGAAGCTTTGGCGGATATTGGGCAAACGTTTCATGTCAGTCGCGTGTATACCTTTGTTTTGCAAGGAATGTTATGGTCCAATAATTATGAGTGGGTGGCTCCCGGCATAAGTGCCGAAAAGGAAAAGCTACAAAATATTGATATGAGCGAAATGTCAGCTGGTAGTGTTTTAGCACAACTAAGCCAAGGAAAAGCTTTTATTTATGAAGATGTAAGTAGAATTGAAGACGTTATTGTTCGCGACATATTACTTAAGCAAGGCACCAAGGGAATAGTTAATTTCCCTCTTTTTTATAAAGGTAACGTGGTAGGTTTTTTTGGTTTTGATCAGTGCGATGTTGTTCCCAATTGGACGGGAGTGATTCTTGATGCAGTGGTGGCCCTAAACTCCTTTATGAATACCGCCACGGCATACTTTATGGGAAAGCGTAAGCTTCAGCAAAAACGTCAGCAACTACACGGCCTTTTAGATTCTCTCCCCATGCCCATTTATGCTTCAGATGTGAAAGATTATTCTGTGCTTTTTTGTAATAAAATTATTCACGATAATTTTGATACTTCTGATATAGAGAAAACACCATGCCACAAACTTTTTCAAAATCTTGATACTTCTTGTCCCTTCTGTACCAATGATCAACTTGTTGCCGGAGGTCCTCCATATGTTTGGCATCATCATAATCCTCTCGTAAATTGCGATTATAAAGTTGTGGATTGCTTGGTAAGGTGGGAAGATAAAGAAAATGTTCGTTTTTCTGTAGCTCTTGATATTACGGAAAGTTTACGTTTGCAAAGAGAGCATGTTCTTGAGCAAGAAGCTAACGCCGCCAAGGGGCATTTTGTGGCGAATATGAGTCATGAGCTGCGTACACCACTCAATGGCATCATAGGACTAACCTATTTGGCCACAGAAAAAAATACAGATCCTTTGGTGGAGGAGTATTTACGTAAAATCACTTTTTCTTCTAGAAACTTATTGGGTGTTATCAATGAAACCTTGGACCTTACTGCCATTGAGGGCGTGAGTAGCAGCTTAGAAGTAAAACCATTTAACATGCGCGAAATTTTATACGGTGCGCAAGCTCTTTTACAAAGCAAGGTAGACGCTAACGGCATAGGTTTTGAGGTGCAAATAGCTTCAGATATACCAGAAACCCTTCTGGGGGATGGTCAGCGTTTGTCGCAAATAGTTTTAAATCTCTCTTCCAATGCAGTAAAGTTTACCCATGCGGGTAAAGTTACTTTGGCAGTGTGCATATGTCATGCTCCCGAAGGTGTTACGCCTCTTTCTTCAAGGATATGGGTGCGCCTTGATGTGAAGGATACAGGTATTGGTATTTCTCAAGAGCAAGCACAAAATTTATTTAAAGAATTTTCTCAGGCAGACTCTTCCACGTCGCGTCAATTTGGCGGTACAGGCTTAGGTCTTGTCATTACCCAAAAGTTTGTGGAGCTTATGGGTGGAAATATTTCCATAAGTAGCGAACTTGGTAAGGGTACCACATTTTCATGTGTTTTACCGTTTGACTTTGCCCATGAGCTGGAAGGGACTGCGCAAGAAAATACGATTGAACATGCGTTGGATATTTCGGGAACGAAAATTCTTTTGGTAGAAGATAATGAAATAAATACGTTAATTGCTTTTGAAGTGTTAACGTCATTTGGATGTATTGTGCACTGTGTTGAAAATGGGCATGATGCTTTAGAGGCTTTAGAAAAGCAAACATTTCATTTAATTCTTATGGATATTCAAATGCCCATTATGGACGGTTTGCAAGCCACGAGGCATATTCGTAGCCAAAGACGCTACGATTCCATACCCATTGTGGCCATGTCTGCGCATGCCATGTTGCAAGACTATGAAAAAAGTCGTGAAGTTGGCATGCAAGCACATGTGGCTAAACCTTTTTCCCCTGAAGAGCTGCGTAGCTTAATTTATGATTATGTGCAGCAGGGTTTTTCTTTTACGCCCAACTCTTCTTTACAATAACGTTTTTATACGGGATAGACTGTGGGTACAATGAGTATGAATCACTCCATAGAAATGTTGCATTCCAAAAAATCTAAAATGATTGATTTGTTTTTGCGTATGTCAGAAAATATGATCAATATTTCCGATGAAAATATTTTCATGAATATTGCTCTGGCAGATATTGGTAGTACGCTTAAAGCGAGCCGTGTCTATATTTTTGATTACCGTGATCCTTATTGGTATAACACGTTTGAGTGGGTAAGCGAAGGCGTAGTGTCTTTACAACAAAATTTTCAAGGTGTGGCTTTTGGCTTTATGGAGCAATTGGAAGGTACCATAGAGACTTTTCTTGCTGGAAAGCCTAAAGTTATAGAGCATATATCGAAAGCTTCTCGTGAGGAGCAAGAGTTTTTTGCCACGCAAGGTATTGTGAGTATGATTACAGTACCTCTTTTTTACATGGGTGAGTTTATAGGCTTTTTTGGTATTGATCAGTGTGAAGAAGTGGAAAATTGGGTTCAAGATACTGTTACCGTGGCAGAAACCATGGGGCATTTGCTTAATAATGCTAAAGCTCACTTTAATGCCCAGGCTAAGTTGCAAAATGAAGAAACTCTAGCCAAGCAAATGCTAGATGTACTGCCCATTCCATTTTATGTGGTAAATCCTAAAAATTATGAGCTTGTTTTATATAATAAGGCATTTGCAGACTTTGTAAATGTTGAGCCTAGCTCTGCGGTCACATGTTATAAAATTTTACACGGATACGATAGGCCTTGTGATATTTGCGGCATTCATAATAGTGATGGCCAGCAAACCATGGTTTGGCAACATCACAATGAAAAATTTCAAACAGATTTTACCGTCATAGCCAATAAAATTTCGTGGGAAGAAATTGATTTGGCGTATGCTGTGGCCTTTATGGACATTACGGATTCTTTGCTCATTCAACGTAAACAGGTTCTTGAGCGCGAATCTGTGAAAATGAAAGGGCGCTTTTTAGCTAATATGAGTCATGAACTACGCACCCCAGTTAATGGTATTATGGGGATTACGCGTTTGGCTGAAAAGCAAAGCACCAATCCGCAGGTACTTTACTATTTAGAAAAAATTCAACATTCTTCTGAAAATTTATTGATTGTAATTAACAATATCTTGGATTTTTTGAAACTAGAAGCAGGAAAAATGACCGCAGAGCAATGTCCTTTTGTGGTGAAAGAGCTTTTTGAAAAGTTGCGCAAGGAATTTTTACCTTTGGCAAAGAATAAAGGTCTAAATTTAAAATTTAGTTATGAAGAAAACACTCCTGCGGTATTGCACGGAGACTCATTACGCTTTTCTCAAGTGATTCATAATTTGCTTTCCAATGCCATTAAATTCACTGAGCAGGGATATGTTCAAGTAGACGTAAGGACTATGCTGCAAAAAGACAGTGATAACTGTATACTGCAAGTGATAGTGAGTGATACTGGCATAGGCATGTCGGAAAATCATGTGGAAAAGCTTTTTGATGTATTTTTTCGTGCAGATGATTCTTTTGCACGCCATCAAGGTGGGGCTGGTGTAGGTTTGCCCTTGGCGCAAGGTTTACTAAACCTTTTGAACGGAAACATGATTGTGAGCAGTGAAAGTGGTAAGGGGTCTGTTTTTCAATGCACAGCACCTTTTTTGCTGGGTAAGGCCTCGGATTTACGCAATCGTGCACAATGCGCCGACCAAGAAGAAATCTCACTTGTTGGGCTTAAGGTTTTATTGGCAGAAGATAATGAAATTAATGTGATCATTGCCAAAGAAATGTTGGAAAGCTTTCACTGTTGTGTTCAGGTGGCTGAGCATGGCGAGCAAGTATTGGAGCTTTTGGAAAAAAATGCCTACGACATTATTTTAATGGACTTGGAAATGCCACGCATGAATGGTTTTGAAGCCACGGCGCGCATTCGAGCTGATTCGCGGTTTGCGCAGCTTCCCATCATAGGAATGTCTGCGCACAGTGTGCACGATATGAAAAATCATGAGCAATTGTCGGGTATGCAAGATTATGTGACAAAACCTTTTGATCCTCAGCATGTGGCGACTTTGCTATATGCCTATACTCACGGTAATAAAAAAGATTTTTTTGATAGTTAATAGTTCAAACGTTTTAGGAGGAAGATGTGCCTAAGGTAATCTTTCTTGTTGGTGCACGAGGTAGCGGAAAAACCACCATTGGACGTAAGGTGGCAGAATATCTTTCGTGGTCTTTTGCAGACACCGATGAGGTCGTGCAGGCTCGTGCGGGGTGTAGCATTGCCCATATGGTAGAGAATTTGGGATGGGAGGTTTTTCGGCAAAAAGAAAGTGCCGCCCTTAAGGCTTGTGTTGAAGAGGCACAAAACTTTCCCTTGGTCTTGGCCACTGGGGGAGGGATGATTTTAGCGGAAAAAAACCGCGCTTTCATGCGAGAGCAGGGGCTTGTTTTCTTTCTTCATGTGCCCGAGAGCACATTGGTTAAACGCTTAAGTTACCATCCCAATGATGCACAGCGTCCTTCTTTAACTGGACAAGATATGACTAAGGAAGTTCATGCCGTGTTGCAAGAGCGTTTACCTTTATATGAAGCAGCGGCGCACCATAAAGTGGATGCGGCTCTTCCCATTGCTCATGTGACAGAAAAAATATATACTTGTGTGCGTAAGCATTTTTAAAATAGTTTTTATGGGCTTTGTGGCTAAATGCCGCACTGACGCAAGAAAGTTTTTTGTAAGAGAATCTGTGAGAAAAACTTTTATGGATAAAGGTTTTCTCACAGATAATTTTTTATAGAAGGAAGCATCATGGTTGGAAGTAGTTGGGGGCATGTTTTCCGTCTGACCACCTTTGGGGAATCTCATGGCGTGGGGCTTGGCGGCATTGTGGATGGGTGCCCTGCAGGGCTTGTTTTGCAAGAAGATTTCATTCAAGAGCGCCTCAATAAGCGTAGGCCTGGCGGTCTTAGCGGTGCAGATGCCCTTGCCGGAACAAAGCGTAAGGAAAAAGATGCTGTTGCTTTACTTTCGGGTGTGTTTGAAGGAAAAACCACCGGAACTCCCATTGCTTTTGTGGTGTATAATGAAGATCAGCGGTCCAAAGACTATGGTGAATTGGCGCATACCTATCGCCCAGGCCATGCAGATATTACCTACGATGCGAAATATGGCACACGAGATTACCGCGGTGGCGGGCGCTCCTCTGGACGTGAAACCCTTTCCCGTGTGGCAGGTGGTGCCATAGCAGAAGCTTTGCTTGCTTCCATGGGTATAAAAATTTTTGCTGCCACTGTGGAAGTTGGGGGCATTGGGGCTGACACATTGGAAACATGTGTGGAACCAGATATGAACGGTGCAGAACAGCAACCCTTTTTTTCTGCTTACGAAAGTCTTGTGCAACCGTGGCAAGAGCGCGTGGAGCAGGTGCGGAAAAGCGGTGATACGTTAGGTGGCATTGTGCGTATTGAAGCGCGTCAGGTACCTGCCGGCTTGGGTGAGCCTGTTTTTCAAAAATTAGATGCCATGCTGGCTGCGGCCCTCATGAGTGTGGGTGCTGTGAAAGGTGTAGAGATAGGAGCTGGTTTTGCGGCGGCGCGTAAGCTTGGTTCAGAAAATAATGATGCCATTGTGGGGCTTACTCCATCAAGGTTTGCCTCTAACCATGCCGGTGGTATTTTGGGGGGAATTTCTTCAGGGCAGGATATTATTTTGCACGCTGCCATTAAACCTATTCCTTCCATTGCGCATGAACAAGATACTATGACTTCTTCCAATCAAAAGGTTAAATTACGTGTGGGGGGGCGTCATGATATATGTGCCATTCCGCGCGTGGTGCCCGTGCTAAAGGCCATGGTTGCGTTAACCCTTGCCGACGCTGTGCTTATGCAACGCCGCTTGGAGCTGTAAATGGACATGCCTCTTTTGGAAGATGCCGGTGTAGTGACCGTCATAGCCAGTGTTGAGCGTGTCATTTTTTATAATGCAGAAAATGGCTATACTGTGCTCAAAGTTTTACCGCAAGGTGAAAAAGATGGATACACCGTGGTGGGACATATGCTGGATCCACAAGCCGGTGTGCAGTTAAAAATTCAAGGCAAATGGGTAAATAATGCTCGCTTTGGACGCCAATTACACATGGAAAGCTTTGATGAGGTTATGCCAGCTTCCACCGAAGGAATTCGCCTTTATTTAAGCTCTGGTTTACTTAAAGGAGTGGGGGAAACCACCGCTAGCCGCATTGTGAAAGCCTTTGGGGTAGATACCATACGTGTGCTTGATGAAGAACCGGAAAAACTCCTCAACGTAAAAGGTATTGGCAAAAAGAACTATAAACATATTGTCCAAGGCTGGGCAGAACATCGCGGCATACGTGAACTCATGATTTTTCTGCAACCCTATGGTATTACAGCTAACTATGCCGTGCGCATGTATAGGCACTATGGGCCGGAGGCTCTGGCCATTATACAAGAAAATCCTTACCGCATGGCCATGGATATACGCGGTATAGGTTTTATTTCTGCCGATAAGGCTGCACAAAAACTTGGCTTTACCAAGGAAAATCCCTTACGCGCACAAGCCGGATTGCTCTATACTTTAACCAAATGCAATGATGATGGGCATGTCTATATGCCGCAAGAAACATTGGTTAATGTAACTTCGGAGCGTCTTGAAATTCCGCACGATTTGGTGGAAGAAGCCATTCACACCCTTGTGGAAGAAGAGCGTATTGTTTGCGAAGAATTGCAAGGGGAGATGGGGATATTTTTAGGACGCTATTATCACTACGAAAGTAAAATTGCCTACTATTTAAAAAGACTTCTTTCTTCTCCAAAATCTGTGCGCTTTGAAAATGTGCAAAATTTAGTGCATAATGTCATTGAAGGCTTATCCATAGATCTTGCGCCAGAACAAGAAGAGGCTGTGCTTACGGCGGCGCAATCTAAGGTGATGGTGCTCACTGGCGGCCCCGGTACAGGCAAAACCACCATCATTAAAGCTATACTTCAACTTTTTGCCGTGGTGAAGGCGAAAATCCTTCTGGCGGCCCCCACGGGGCGTGCTTCCAAGCGCATGGCTGAAGCCACCGAGCGTGAGGCTAAAACCATCCATCGTCTTTTGGAATATAATCCGGGCGAAGATGGCTTTGCGCGCAATGAAGATAATCCGCTGGCGTGTTCCTTACTCATTGTGGATGAAGCTTCCATGATGGATACCATGTTGTTTTATCATTTGCTTAAAGCAGCTCCCTTGGGTGCCACCATAGTGTTGGTGGGTGATGTGCATCAATTGCCTTCGGTGGGGCCGGGTAATGTGCTCAAAGATATCATCGCTTCACAAGCTGTGCCAGTGGTGGAGCTCACAGAAATTTTTCGCCAATCGGCGCAAAGCGAAATCATTCGTAATGCGCACCTGATTAATCATGGTGAAGTGCCTTGTTTGGAATCCAATAAGGATAGGTTGACGGATTTTTATTTCATTCGGCAAAATAATCCCGAACAAGTGGCGGCCATGGTGGCGGATTTGGTGAAAAATCATATACCGCGTCGTTTTGGACTCAATGCTGTGGAAGATATTCAGGTGCTTACCCCCATGCATAAGGGGGCTGTGGGCTCTGAAAATCTCAATACGCTTTTACAATCCACGCTCATGCCAAAGCGCAGTGAAAAAATCCAGCGCGGTGAAAAGATTTTTTATCTTGATGACAAAGTTATGCAAATACGCAATAATTATGATAAAGATGTTTTCAATGGCGACATTGGACGTATAGTGGTGTTAGATGCAGAAAAACGCCAACTCACAGTACGTTTTGATGAACGCAATGTGCCGTATGAGTTTGAAGAGCTGGATGAAATTGTTTCTGCCTATGCCATTTCCATACATAAGTCTCAAGGTTCGGAATATCCCGCCGTGGTTATACCGCTTATGATGCAACATTACATGCTTTTGCAGCGAAACCTTGTATATACGGGGATTACACGTGGTAAAAAACTTGTGGTGTTGGTGGGCGAGAGTAAAGCCTTGCATATGGCGGTGAATAATAATCGCACCCACAAGCGACATACGCGCTTAAAAGAACGCCTCATGCCTGAGGTGTAATCTAGACGTAGAAAGATCATTTTTTGGTTCTGCAAAAATGAACGCCCAAGCTTTATTGTAAAAGCTTGGGCGTTTTTATGATGTGAATTATATGAAAATTGTTAGCAAGTGGTGTTGTAAAATACGTTTTTATGGTGTCACAATGGGGAAGTCGCCCGTGAAGGTGTCCAGTAGAGCCAATAACTCCATGAGGCTTTCTTCCTTGCCTTCGCTTTTTGCTACACCTTGCTTTTTTAAAGCTTGCAAAGTGCTCGCAGGATCTTTGCTATATAGCAGAGCCGTGAGTGCAGGTTGTGGCAGGGTAAAACTTGCATCGGGATTTTCTTTGAGCTTGGTACTATAATTCAAAACAGAATTGCCGAGAAATAGGGTATAGGTTTGCGGCTTTTGTTGCGTGTTATTGGATGGTTGGATAATAAAGTTAATGACAATATTTTTATTTTCTGCCTTTTGCGCATTGAGGCGCACACCTAAATAGTCAAAGGTGAGTTCTAGCGGAATATGCTTTACGGTATCTGCATTGGCCACGGAAGTGCCCGCGGGGGGAATGCCATTACGCAGCTCAAAGGCACCTTGTAAGTAGACATTGCGCCAGGGGCCGGATTCTGCCTGATAGCCAAGCTGCTCCAATGTATCCGCCAAGAGATGGCGTGCTTCAGTGTTTTTAGAATTGGCAAAGACCACATGTTTTAACACTTCAGCCGCCCAGCGATATTCACCCTTGGCAAAGCTTTGTTCTGCCTTTTGTAAAACGGCATCTTCACCGCCCATGAATTCAACATATTTCACTGCAGCCTCTTGCGGAGGTAAGGTATGTAAATCTGTAGGATTTCCGGAATACCAGCCCATGTACCTTTGATAAATGGCGCGGCTGTTGTGCTCTAGCGTGCCATAATATCCACGGTTGGCCCATACCTTGCCCAAAGAATCGGGAAGGGAGAGCATTTCAGATATTTCTTCTGCCACATAGCCTTTATTCATGAGGTTAACCGATTGGTCATGGAGATATTTATACATATCTCTTTGTTTTTCCAAAGCTGAGACAATATTTTGTGTTTCCCACATGGGCCAGTGGTGCGATTGAAAACGCACTTCTGCTTCATGGGCCCAAAGTTCGAGGGCTTCATTGATGTATTTGGACCATACGAGAGCATCACGTACTTGAGCGCCGCGCAAGGTAAGAATGTTGTGCATGGTGGCACAAGAATTTTCTGCCATCCAGAGAGCTTTAAATTGCGGAAACCATGTGTTCATTTCCGCAGGGGCTTCGGTGCCCGGGGTCATCTGAAAAATCATTTCCACGCCGTCAAGAACAATGCGTTCTCCCGTATGGGTTATTTCTTGTGTAGGAGGAATAAGCCCAGTGTTGCCGCGTGAAGTGGTGATGCCAAGACCACTTCCCACACTACCTTGGGCATTGCGCGGTAAAAAGGCACCATACATATATTGTGCCCTTCGTCCCATGGCTGCACCGGCTATGACATTTTCAGATACAGCATGTTCAAGGAAGCCTTGCGGTGCCAAGATGG
>CAYJHD010000031.1:0-16751 GCA_964370015.1 uncultured Desulfovibrionaceae bacterium
CACAACAAGTTAATAATTCCATGGAAATATCCGTGGATTTCCGTGATGAACATCGCTGTTCGCGCATTTCACCCGAAATCGAAATCCCTACTCCGCCTCAAGGCACCGACACTTTTCTCGTGAGCCTTGAAGATGTGGACGATGGCAACCGCCTTCATGGCGGCGGCGCTTGGGATCCCAACAGCACGCTTGACGATGGCGTTGTCATCGTAGAAGGTGCTCTTACCAAGTATTACACCGGCCCTTGCCCTCCGGCAGATGAAAGCCGTGTCTATCAATATGTCGTAAAGGCCCTTGACGTCAATAAGCAGTTGCTTGGCGTTGGCAAATATACTTTCCTACAAGAGTAGTACATGAATTATTGCGGTTGGGGTGTCAACTTGCTAGACACCCTTAGTCTCCTCTTTTGTCGTGTGGGGGTTGCCGGCCTTGCGCCGCACGCTCCGGGCACATGGGGCACCTTGGTTGCGGCCCTTTTTGCCCCCATATGGTTTTTACCCATGCCCACCATGGGGCGTGTTTTGGTGCTTGGTGTACTCTTTTTCTTGGGAGCCTTAGCCAGCACGCGCGTTGAACAAACCTTACAATGCGAAGATCCTTCGCAAATTGTCATTGATGAATTTGTGGGTCTTTGGCTCGTGCTTTTGCCTTTTGCCAAGGTGAGCCCCACAGAGCTTCTTCTTGCTTTTATTTTCTTTCGCTTTTTTGACATAGTCAAACCTTGGCCCGTGAATGCCGCCGAGCATTGGATGCGTCAAGGCTTTGGCATTATGCTTGATGATGTGGTTGCCGCCCTCATGGCCATGGCTTGCCTTGGTATATGGCGCCATTTCATGGTATAATATGCCAAAATAGTCTTTCACACAGCAGAATTTTAGGTAATTTCAACTCATTTGTTTTTTCTTATGGCCTTGCCTTCATAGAGAAAAAGCGCTTTTGCGTCCTAATGTCTTTTGAAAAATCGACGATAATGTATAATGAACTGTACTTCATACGAGAGGAGCCCTTATGAAAGTGACCACCAAGATACTCTTGCCCATGTGTAGTATCATTTTGCTTGGCATGGTTTTCATCGCCTATATCACCTATGATATGAGCTCTGAAAATATGAACAAAGCGCAGCAAGACTTAAACATTATGGCGGTGAATAACACCATTTCAGAATTGAGCGGTATACATGAATTTAACGTACTCAATGCCATTTCCCTTTCACAAACAGGTCTCTTACAACCCTACCTCATAGGCACTCCAGAAGAAGTTGCCGCCAACACCCAAGGCGCCATTGACCGCATAGTAAACATGCGCAAAACTTATAGTTACGCCATGCTTGGCATCATTGACACCAAGGGCAAAACCTTACGCCACACCGAGCAAAACTTGGTGGGAAAAGATTTTTCACAAGATTTTATGTTCACCAACGCCATGCAAGGTCACGTCACCGCGGGGGCTCCCTTCCTCTTCAATGGCCGTGTGGTTTATGCGGTGTCATCGCCTGTGTATAAAACCGGCACCAAGCAAATCATCGGCGTTGTTTTCAACGTAACCTATCTGGATGACACTTTTAGCAAAAGAATTCCTTTGGGCAAAAAGGGTTCATTCATGGTGGCCGACAGAAATGGCACCATATTTTTGAGCAGTGACTCCTCTCAAGTGTTAAGGAGTCAGCTCAACCAAACACCTTGGGGCAAGCAAATCATGCAAACTCGCTCCGGTAACCTCACCTTTGACCTCAATGGCGAAGAAAAGTTTGCGTATTACGATGAACAAAAAGATACCGGCTGGGTGGCCATTGCTGCCCTTGACGTCAACGAGTCCAATGCTTCTAGCCTTGCCATTGGGCAAAGAATCTTTGGCATTGCGGCCCTGGTTACGCTCATAATCGTTCTTGTCACAGGCTTCTGTGTCATTCGCATGCGTAATTCCCTCATGATTTCTGTGAGATTTGCCCATGACATTGCCAATGGTAAGCTGGATGCAGAAATTGAAAAAACATCCAAAGACGAAATGGGCATGCTGGCTGAATCGTTGCAAAACATTTCCCATGTATTGCGCGCCATCATTGCCGAATACACCCGTCTTGAAGACACCATCAAACATGGCGATTTGTTAGCTCAAGCGCAAAACCAAAACTTCAGCGGTGACTTTGCCAAACTCATTCACGGCACCAATGCCATCATCAATAACTACCTCACGGTATTGGATAATATCCCCTCACCGGTGGTGGTGCTCGATAAAACCTTGAAGGCAAAATATGTGAACAAGGCCGGTACAGATTTAGCCGGCACCGCCTATCGCGATAAGAGTTGTAGGGAACTCTTCAATCGCGAAGACGACTCCACGCCTCAGGACGGTTTGCAAAAGGCTTCTTCCACCAAGCTTCCTCAACGCGGCGAGACCAAAGCTCATCCACAAAAGGGCAGCTTGGATATTATCTATAATGCCATACCTTTGTTAGATGATAAAACACGCGAAGTAAACGCCTTACTACAGCTTGTGACCGATGTAACCGCCTTTAAAGCCACACAGCAAACCATTTTACACGTGGCGGAGCAAGCTTCACAGATTTCTGCCCAAGTGGCACAATCTTCTCAAGAGCTTAGCACGCAGCTGAAATACTCCGAAGAAACCGCCGTTATCCAAGCTAGCCGCGCCTCTGAAGCCAGTCATATCATGGATAATATGAATAATGATGTGAGTGTCATGGCCTCCATGGCTCAAGAAGCTTCCGAAGCCTCCGAACGGGCCAAAATTGAAGCAGAAAATGGCGCCGACGTGGTGGGCAAGGCAGTAAAGAGCATCAACGCCTTGGAAGCCCAATCCCAAAAACTAAAGGACGGCATGGAACAGCTCAACGAAAATGCCAATGCCATCAATGAAGTTATCATTACCATTGGCGACATTGCCGACCAGACCAACTTACTTGCCCTTAATGCTGCCATTGAAGCCGCCAGAGCCGGCGAATCGGGCCGCGGTTTTGCCGTGGTGGCAGACGAAGTGCGCAAATTGGCAGAAAAGACCATGTCTTCCACAACACAGGTACAACAAGCCATCACTGCCATTCAAAACAGTGTGCACACCAGTGTTGAACAGGTAAATCAATCGGCCACGGAAGTGCAAAAAACCAGTCAATTGGTCCATGAGACAGGCACTGTGTTCCAAAGCATTACGCATATGGTGGAGCAAACGTCTGCTCAAGCAAAGAATATTGCTTCTTCCAGTATGCAACAGGCCGACCACAGCCATGGCGTAAATAGCCAACTTACCGAAGTGAACCAACTGGCGGCACAAACGGCTGCCAGCATGCAAGAGTCTCTCAACGCCATTGATTCTCTTACCTCACAAAGTAGAGCTTTGAGCGAACTTATCATTACCATGCAAAAACAGTAATTCCTACCTAATTACCATGAAAAAAAACCTCCTCAATTGGGGAGGTTTTTTTGTAATTTTTTTCAAAATTTTGCTTCGCCAATTGTCTTTCAAAAAACAATTAAAATTTACCGTAATCACTTTTATTTTCCACTTTTCTGCTAAAATTCACTTCATTGGCACAAAGGATAACTTTTATACCCTAAGCGACTTTCTTGACTATTGTTTGTGGTGTGCTATCTATTTAAAATGGAAAGGTAGAGTACACTTCATTCTCGCTTTTGCCTTTACCCCTCGCTGGAACAGCTTTTGATTTTATCAGTAATTTTCAACATTGTGGGGATGTATGCAATTGTCCGTTACGCAGAAATTTGTGGCCATTTTGATTACCCTATTGCTCATAAGCTCAGGGGTTGTTTACCTAACTGCTACCTACAACTATTCTGAAACGCTCAACGAAACCCTCTACGATGACATTGTTAAGGCGCAAAGCAACTTTGACGCCATCAACAAAGCTAAACAAACTGAATACTTGTATGTATCCCAATTGGGTGCAAATTATGCAGGACTTGCGCAAGCCGTGGCCAATAATGATGTTGCCACCATAGAAAACTTAACGAAAAACATCATACTGAAAACCAGAACCACCATTCTCACCATCACCGACGCGCAAGGAAACGTCTTGCACAGGGTTCATGACGATAAAAAGGGTGATAATATTGCCCACCAAAAACCCATTGCCGATGCCCTGCGCGGCACATCTTCCTCAGGACTTATGGAAGGCGCAGTGGCCTGTTCCATTCGTGGCTCAAGCCCCCTCACTGTGGGTTCCACTATTGTGGGCACCATTTCCATAGGGGACTCTTTGGCCAGCACAAATTATTTGGATTGGATAAGCGGCTTGCTTAATCTTCAAGTGACCTTCTTTGAAGGTAGCACCCGTCTTATGACCACCATTAAAGACGCCCATGGTCAACGCCTCATAGGCACACGTTTAAATAACCCCACCATCGAAAACACGGTTTTAAACCAAGGTAAAATATATTTTGGCGAAAGCACCATTGCCGGCGAAAAGTATTATGCCGCCTACTGGCCTGCACGCACCTGTGATGATAAAACCCTTGGCATGTGGTTCATTGGCTTACCTGTGGAAGCGGCCTTTGCCTCCAAAGAGCAAGCGCGCATGAACACCATCATCACCACCGGCATTGTCATACTTATCATGCTTATCATTGCTGTATTTGTGGGTTATCGCTTCACCAAGCCCATCAAGATCATTGCTGACTATGCCACCAAGGTGACGCACGGTCATGCCGATGCAGCCCTAGAAATGAACAGAACAGATGAATTTGGCATCTTGGCCACGGCTCTTAAAGAAATGGTGCAAAAACTCAAAGAACAAGCCCATTGGTACAATGCCGTGCTCAATGCCCTACCCATCAATGTGTCTGTCACCGATATGGATAGAAATTGGACCTTCGTAAACTCCGCAGGCCTTGCCGGTTCCGGCAAGAAATTGGAAGAGCTCATGGGGCTACCCTGCCATACTCGCGGCGGTAACCTTTGTAATACCCCCGATTGCGGTATCTCTCGCTTGGAAGAAGGCATTTCTGAAGCCATCAACACCATGCCCAACGGCACCGTCATGCATATGCGCTTAAGTTATTTGCATGACATGCAAGGCAATAAAATTGGCCATGTGGAAGTGGGCATTAACATCACGGAACAAGAAAGAATTCGCCAAGAAGCCGAAGTAGCCACGGAAAACATGCGCCGTGCCCTCATTGAACAAATTGAAAACGTGGTGCTCACCCTTGATGATGCCGCGCAAAGCCTAACCTCTGCCGTCACCGCCGCTGAAGGCGATGCCAAAAACACCGCCGACTATATGAGCAACACCACCGTGGCCATTGAAGAAATGGAAAACACCATTCAAGAAGTGGCACACAATGCCTCCAAGGCCGCCGTGGGTGCTTCGGATACACAAAATCAAGCCCAAGATGGTCACCAAATTGTACAGCGCATTGTTAAGGATATCCTCAGTGTACAAGAGTCTTCCAATAATCTTAAGGTGGACATGGAAAAGCTCTCCGAGCACGCCAACAGCATTGGAGCCATCCTTAATATCATTAGAGATATAGCAGACCAAACCAATCTCTTGGCCCTCAATGCTGCCATCGAAGCGGCACGCGCAGGTGAGGCAGGACGCGGCTTTGCCGTTGTGGCAGACGAAGTGCGTAAGCTGGCCGAAAAGACCATGGACGCCACCAAGGAAGTGGAAACTGCCATCCATATTATCCAAGAGCGCACCGTGGAAAGTAGCAAAACCATGGATACCACTTCATCGGCGGTTCTTAAGGCCACCACCGAAGTGCACAATGCTGGCAATACCCTTAGCGACATTGTGTCCTTAAGCGTCTCCACTGCGGAAGAAGTGGCCACCATTGCCACCGCCGCAGAAGAGCAAGCTGCCACCACAGGCAACATGAGCCGCACCGTGGCCGACTCTAGCCAGCTGGCTCAAAAGCTTGCCGGCTCCATGGAAGATGCGTCTTATATTGTTCGCCAAGTGTCTGAGCAAGCCACCATGCTTCGCAATATCTTGGACGATATGAAGAAATAACCGTCATACAAACAGAAGCCGGAAAAGTGTTTGCGCTCTTCCGGCTTTTTTTGTGGCAAAAATAGTATGAACCTTGCGCATATATACCAAACCTAGCTCCGTGCACATGCCAAAGAGCAGCGACAAAAATACGCATCCATACCAGATGAACTGCATGCATAAAAAAAAGTGCCCCTCAAGCCTATACGGCTTAAGGAACACTTCTTCGCACACCTTAAAAAGGCCTGCAAAAAATTATTTCATGCGGTACGTAATGCGTCCACGTGTGAGGTCATAGGGGGAAAGCTCCACCTTTACCTTATCACCTGGCAAGATACGGATATAAAATTTACGCATTTTACCGGAAATATGCGCAAGAACTTCATGCCCATTTTCCAACTCTACTTTAAACATGGCATTGGGCAGGGCTTCCTGCACCACACCATCAACTTCAATGGCACCTTCTTTGGCCATAGTACCTCCGCGTGCTGTTTTGTCTTGCACAGCACTACATATACAGGGAATGTATAATCTGTCAAGATAATTTACCCTTAGCTCCCAGACTGAGTGTGCATATAACTCCTACACTGAGCCCATACGCATGCGTAATCCCACCCAATGCGCATCTTTGCAAAAAAGCGCAAAGCCATGCAACCTCGCGCCCTTTTGCTTTAGCAGCTTGTAAAAAAACTATCTTCGTATGAGCAACAACCACAAACCGATGAGTATCAAAGGCAAGGAGAGAATTTGCCCCATGGTGAGCCATTGGAAGGCCAAATAGCCCAAGTGTGCATCGGGTACACGCACAAATTCCACCCCAAAGCGTGCCAAGCCATAGCCCAGCGCAAACACGCCTGCCACAGCACCGGTATGACGCTTTTTAAGGGAAAACACCCACACCACAGCGAAAAGAACCAAGCCTTCGAAAAAAGCTTCGTACAATTGCGAAGGATGTCGCGGCAAATCGCCGGCATGGGGAAAAACCACACCAAAGGCACTGTCGGTGACTTTGCCCCACAGCTCTCCATTGATGAAATTCCCCACACGCCCAAAGAACAGTCCCGGCGCCACCAAAGGGGCCACAAAGTCCATGACCTCCCAGAAGGAACGACCATTATTGCGTGCGTAGAGCCACAAAGCCGCCAACACACCCAAAAGACCGCCATGGAAGGACATTCCCCCATGCCAGATGCGTAAAATCTCCGCAGGGTCTGCTAAATAGCTGGGTAAGTCGTAAAAAAGCACAAAGCCCAAACGCCCACCCAAGAGCACACCAAACATGCCATAGGTCAAGGCATCGTCAAATTGCTCTGCCTTCCATGTGCTCCCCGGGCGAGAGGCTCTATACCGACCCAAAAGCCATGCGCTGGCAAAAGCCAGCATATACATGATGCCGTACCAGCGAAATTCCAGTGTGCCTATGCTAAAAGCCACCGGATCCACAACGGGGGCCAGCATTTACACCTTCACCGTGGAGTTGGCCACATAATCGGCGGCGCAGTACACACCGCTTTTTCCACCGCTTTTATATACTAAATGCATGCCATCTATGACCACGTCTTTTTGCACCGCTTTGCACATATCATAAATGGTGGCCGCTGCCACTTGTGCACCAATGAGGGCTTCCATTTCCACGCCTGTGGGGCCGGAGGTACGCGCTTCGCATTCTAGCTCAAGACCATGTATGTCGTGAGTATCACGCACCACAAAGCGTACATCCACATAGGAAAGCGACAGAGGATGGCATAAAGGAATAAGCTCCGCCGTGCGTTTAGCCGCCATGATGCCTGCCACCTTGGCGGTGGTGAGCACATCTCCCTTGGGCAGCGCCTTTTGCTTGAGCAAAGCCAAGGTGCTGGGGGACAAGTGCACAAAGCCACGCACTATGGCCACGCGTTGGGTATTTTCTTTGTGGCGAACATCCACCATGGAAATGCAACCGTCTTTTGTCATATGCGAGAATTCTTGTGTCATATATATATCCTTTTACTTGTAATTAATAATTTTGCACACCGAGCAACCACCTCCACCACGCAGGGGGGCTGTGTGGTTCTGGCTTTTGCCAACCAGAATCTTGCCCTGTTCCAGCCAAGAGCAAGCGCACCTCATCCCAAGGGGCATTTTCGGCCTCAGACCTTCTTGCCTCCAATAAAAACGTGGGCGTATCTCCATTGCGCATGGTAAGCAATGCATGCACCCAAGGCACCATGGAGGAAAAACGTAAATCATACACGCCCCACTCTTCTTGCCCCAGTGGCATGAGTGCCTTTTGTTCGGCAATGGGCATGACCAAAAAATGCATGAAGGCTCGTCCCCTACGACTTTGCTCCTCAAGTGAAGCAATCACCTGCGGATCTAAAGCCGCATATTCAAGCAAGGGCGTGCGCGTTTCGCCAAATAAGGTGAAACCCTGTTGATGCACCGTATGCTCGCCATTGGGAAAATAATAGGCCGTGCGGCTTTTCCCTTGAGACCATGTATGCGCTGTGGGGCTGGCCTGAGAATAGGGCTTTTGCGTTTCATAAACCACACGCCAATTCCACGGAGACAAAGCATCGGGGAAGACCATTAAGTCCACCAAGGCTCCACGCTCTTGCACCACGGCCTCTTGTTGCCACTGATTGCGCCACTCAGCCTCATGATAATAGCGCACGCCCACACTCGCCGCAGGATATATGCATATCCATATGAGCCCCATGATGGCATAAGGACGATGACTGGCACCATGCCACATGGTGAGCAATACGGGCAGAGTGAGCAGTAAATCCACAATGAACACACCATTGAGCCGCACGCGGTATTCCGAAAAGGGCAAAAATATCATGGTGCCGTAGGTGGTGACCACATCTAACCAAATATGCAAAAGGAGGCAAGCGCAAGCCAAGGCAAAAATTTTGGGAAAAGTCCACGCGCCGCCGCCCTCTCTTACTATTTGCATCACACGTTTAAAACGCTTAATGACGCTTCGCTTGGGACTTTCAGCAAGAACAGTGGCCCCTGCAGGTAGCAGACTCAAGGCTCTTTTGCGCTGTGCTCGTCGACAGTATAAAGGATAAGCCAAAAGAGCCCACAATAAAGCCAATATGGGCACCGCTACCAAGGAATGTGTAATGCCGCGATGGAGTAAAATATAATCCACGGGTAAGGTGGCAAAAAATACATCCACATCGGGAGAGGCAGCCATGAGAGCCGCAAACACCACCAACAGGCGAGTTTCCGGTTCGTACTTTGCCGGTAAAGCATAGGCCAGCAATGCACCGCTGGCAGCATGAGTAATGGGATCCATATTATTGCCTAAAGGGGCTTACTTGCCGCGGCTGAAGGTTGGTATAATCATTGGGAGCCTGTTCATCATCATAACTTTGACGCAACAAAGAATCCAAATCACGTTGCACAGCCTGCATATATTGCGGCGTATTAACGTAATAAAGAGCTTTATCAAGAGAGCGACCACCGTGGGGATAGCGCGCCTGAGCCGGATCATGAGCCGAAGACATAGCACCGGAAGGAGGCGCCACGTACACATCGTCCCCAACACTCTTGGGCCCGCACGCTGCAAGAAAAAATACACATAGACACGCGGCCCCAAGTCCTAAAAACTTTTTCACCGCAAAAAGCATACATCTAGGCATAATACTTACCCCTTTACTCCGCTCTTTCTTGTGTTTTTTACACAATACACCATGCTTGACCGCGGCGCAATGCAGGTTTTTTTAAAAAATTATTTTTTTTACTTGACGCCGAGGCGTTTTTTGCATAGAAACATCTTCGTTGAGTGCTCTTGTAGCTCAGTCGGTAGAGTGCATCCTTGGTAAGGATGAGGTCACCGGTTCAATCCCGGTCAAGAGCTCCACTCAAAAAAACCCGTAGGTGAAAACCTTCGGGTTTTTTTGTGTGCTTTTTTCGCCACATTGGCCTCATAGCCATGAAAAAAAGCCCCCAAGCCAAAGACTTGAGGGCCTAAAAATCACAAATAAAACCACTTAGAAACTATACACAAAAGTTGTGGTGGCTTTGTAACCATCGTTATTTCCTACGGCGAAATTGGGGTTACGGTGATTGTTCCAATGGTCTGTATTTATGCCGTTATAAATATAGCCAAGTTGCAAATGTACATCAAAATTTTCATACATTTCGTACTTGGTGTCAAAATTTACCTCAACTAAATAGTCACCCTTTACCATATAGGTATAATTTGTCTCGTCTCCATAAGGAGTGGCTATATAGCGCACATTGTCAGGATGGTTGGTGCCGCCCCAATAAGCAACACGCAAAGTATGCGAAAGGTTATCCATAAAGGAGAAGTCTTTTAATTGCAGGCCAATACCCCAAGAGCCGGCATAGGAAAGCTGCAAGTCATAGGAGCGATCAATGCCCCAGCCAAGCTCACCATCGCCCAGAAAAGAGGTGAAATTACCATTGGGGGCAATATAGGGCATCATTTCCGAACCATCGGTCACATTATCATTGTCACCGGATCCATACCACGCGAAAAGACCGGCAGTACCAAAGTCAAACTTATATTCCACCAGCCCCTTTATTAACCAGCCGGAGCGGCTCATGTCCGCGCGTAAGCCATCTTCCCAATGTGCCGGATAAGTCCCGTAATTTTTTATATTGGCAGGAAGATACACGGCATATGTTCCGCTGCTTTCCACCGCACCATAGTTGAAATCAAGCTCAAAGTTCCAATGGTTCATTTGCAAGGTTATGGGTATACCCACAAAATAAAAGGCGGTGAAAGGCTGTTCGGAAACATTAAAATTACTACCGGGGCCTTCATCATAGGAACCTATAATCAATTGCGCACTACGGGTTTGTGGAATCAAGCCGGCTCTGCCATAGTTGATGGTGAAATAACTTTCTGTGGTTCCATCAATGTCCATGAGGGCATTGTCACCATAAAAGCCAACCATGCCCCATGGGTTTACGGACCAATTTTCACCGCGAATGGGCACAGACAAGTAAAATGCGTCCATATTGTCAAGATAGTTTTTAGTACCTTGTTGATAATTTATCGCACCGGCTAGCTCTCGCTGTGTAAGGTTATCATTTATAAAGCGTAGCCAGCCCAAGGTGAGGCTTACATTGTCATTAAACGTATAATTTGCCATAACAGCGGCTACGTCGTCCGATAAGATTGCAGGGCCGCCGGCTACCGATGGGGTATCAATGCTTTGAATACCCATGCGCACAGAAAGTTCGGTATTTGGCACATACCAATCAATGTAGGCATTTTTTACTTTTACGGCAAGACCGTCGGTGCCAAGAGCCGCACCATCGTCATTCTTCCCCCATGATTGATCGCCAATTTCAAAGAACACTGTGCCGGAAAGAGCTTCGGAGGCCACGGCGTCAATTTGCAAGCGCACTCGTTGCTGTGCTTGGAATGCATCAGTGGTGGTGACTCCGGGTGTCGTACCGCCGGGACTATTATTAAAATTGGTATCCACCAAGCCAAAACTATACATCCATTGGCCTTTTACTTTGAAGTCAATGGCAAACGCTCCGCCAGCCACACCTAAAAGCATTCCTGCAGTTAGGAGTAATGTACAAATTTTTTTCATCTTCTTCCTCTTTTTTAGCATCCAGTTAAATGTCATTTTTTTACTTCTATTCTGGTACTATAGCACCTACTGCACAATGTCAATTCATTATTGTGAACCCTATGAAAGCAGTATTTATTTATTAAAGAAAATTGTGACTCATTTCTAGACTTAAACAAAATTAATCAATTATTTTAGCAACAAAATTATTTTTTCTGAGTTAGAAAAAACACAATTTGGTAAAAAATTTTATACCACACGTCTCATGCATGGCATATTTTACGCCCATCAAGCTCCAGACAAGCCACGTAGATAAAGGCCTTCAGTTTTTTTGTATGCTTTTTCCATCTTCCATGATAAGATTGCACCTTGCATATCTTTTTTAGCGTAGGGCTCACCGCGCTTTTCCTCATAAAGCGTTACGCTCCACAGCTTCTATTCACACGTATTAGTATGTGTTCAAGCCTTTTTGAAAAACCCCACACGGCGTCATGTATTTTATTTTTTGTGGTATTAAAACACCTTAACTACAAAAAGCAAAAAAAATGCTTATGGAAATTTTTTTGTTGTTGACAAAAGGAACTTTTCTTATTAGTAATATTTCTCGTTAAGAAAAAACAAACCCATTAGGAGAAAATACAATGTCTAAGACTCATGATAATTTAATGGCCGCATTTGCAGGTGAATCCCAAGCTAACCGTAAGTATCTTGCTTTTGCAGACGCTGCAGATAAAGAAGGCTTACCTGCCGTAGCAAAGCTTTTCCGCGCTGCTGCCGCCGCTGAAACCATTCACGCTCATGCACATTTCCGTCTTGCAGGTCATTTGGGTAACACCGAAGAAAACCTCAAGGCTGCCATTGAAGGCGAAAGCTATGAGTTCACCAAAATGTATCCTGAAATGATTGCCGATGCTGAAGCCGAAGGCGAAACCGCCATTGCTAAGCATTTATCCTTCGTAAACGCTGTGGAAGAAGTGCATGCCAACCTTTACAAAAAGGCCCTTGCCAACCCAGCTGACTACGCCGATGTAGACTACTACCTCTGTAAAGTTTGCGGCTACACCCATGAAGGCGAATGTGAAGCTTGCCCAGTATGTAAAGCTGGCAAAGCTGCATTCTTCAATGCCAGCACCACTTGCTGTAAATAACATCCTTTTTAGAACACATACGTAGCCTCTTAAAAAGCCCCCATGCACGTTCTTAGAATTTGCATGGGGGCTTTTGCTGTTATAACTTTATGTAAGCAATACAAAAATTACGATTTAGGTAAAAGGTAAATCTCCTTACTAGTCCAGCCGCGAACCCGGCTTTGCACCCTACGGCTCACTTCGCGCGGCTTACCACCTTTGGCCATTTCCTCGGCCACCAGTGCCATGACATCCACTTCCGGCGTGCGCCCTGCTTCTTCGGGCGGCCCAATAATCACGGTAATCTCCCCTTTAAGCTCTTGAGATATGCTTTCGTATTCTTCAAGGCGCGTGAGAATAAATTCCTCATGGGTTTTGGTCAGCTCTCTGGCAACACACAATTCCCGCGGGCCAAGCAGGCTTAAAGCCAAGGCCAGTGTGTTATGCAAACGGTCTTTGCGCTCAAAAAACACCAAGGTGCTGGGCAAAGAAATGAAAGGAGCCAGCACTTTTTCCTTGGCGGCGGCATCTCGCGGTAAAAACCCAAAAAAAGTAAAGGGCTGCGGCGCAATGCCTGCCCCCATGAGCGCCGCTATGGGAGCCGAAGGCCCAGGCACCATGGATACCTTAATACCCTGCTCGCGGCACAAACGCACCAAGCGAAAACCGGGATCTGCCATGAGCGGCGTGCCTGCATCGGAAATGAGGGCGCAAGTTTTCCCTTGGGCGAAAAACTCCAGTAATTCTTTACAGCGATGCTCTTCATTATGGTCGTGCAAACTCATGAAAGATTGCGCCTTCAGCACACAGCGTTGAAAAAGCAAACCCGCGCGGCGCGTATCCTCTGCCAGCACCACATCCACACTTTGCAAAATTTCTCGGGCACGCGGTGATAAATCTCCCGTATTACCCAGCGGCGTTGCCACCACCCAAAGTTGCACCGGGGTCTCACTAATATGTATGGGTGTAGTCGAAGGCATGGTCATACAAAGCCACCTTATAAGTCATAGAGTTTTCATTGAGTTCATATTCCACTGCCACCACAGCAAAGCGGCAAGGTTTATCATACACGCCCTCTGCCTCATGGGCGGCCAACCAAGCTTGGGCGGCTTTAAGTAAAGTGGCACGTTTTTTATGCGTTATGCCTTCCAAGGGCGAGGTCATATTGTTGGCTTTGCGCGTTTTCACTTCCACAAAGACAATACCCTCGGCATCTTCGCCCACCAAATCCAGCTCCAAGGAGCCACAACGCCAATTGTGATGCAAAATACGCATGCCGTGGCTTTGTAAATACTGCGCGGCACGCCTCTCCCCTTCTTGGCCCACCTCTTGTTTGGTTTGCGGTATGGCACTCGAAGAAAAAAAGCCCTGCACTGTGCGCCAAAGACTCATAACAATGAGCCTTGTTTCGCTTGTTTACGCGGTTTAGTAGAGGTTGCTTGCCCACCAAAAAGCGTACTTAAAGGAGCAAAAGTCATGCGATGCAAAGGGCAAGGGCCGTGCGCCTCAATGGCGGCCACATGTTCCTTGGTGCCATAGCCTTTATGCCCGGCAAAGTTATACACTTCATGGCGTTTATGAAGCACCTGCATAATGCGGTCACGCTGGGTTTTAGCCACGATGGACGCGGCCCCAATGGACGGCATGAGCCCATCGCCGCCAATGAGATATTCCTGCTGGGGCAAACCATAGGGCATATACCGCCAATACTCTTGCAACACTTGGGGCGGAATGGTTTTATTGCCATCAATATACACATGGGGTTTTTCCGACACATGATGCCCCTTACACAAGGCTCGCAGGGCTTTGCTCATGGCATGGAAGGTGGCTTGCAAAATATTTATTTGATCAATTTGCCTTTGCCAAACAATGCCAATGCCCACCTTGGCGTGCAAAAAAATTTCTTGAACTAGTGCTTCTCGGCGCGCCGCACTGAGTTTTTTGGAATCGTCTAGCCCTTCTATGACCACATGCTCAGGCAAAAGAACGGCGGCGGCCACCACGGGCCCCGCAAGACATCCACGCCCGGCTTCATCAATGCCAATGCACCCTTGCTCAAGATCATTACTTGGCAATAAACTCTTTTGTTTAGATAACACCATGCCCTTGGATAGCCCAATGCGGCCCATGCGTCAAATATTCACGCGCGCGCAAAGTTATATAAGGGCACAAAAAAAGGTGCTTTACCCATGGCAAAGCACCTAAAATTGCAGACAAAACTTGCTGGGTGAAAACCTTTTGTGAACAAAAGGTTCTTCCCCCAGACCCCCTTTCCAAAAAACTTTAATGGCGGCAACGTGTTATCTTTGAAAGTAAAATGTTGCCGCCATACACAATTATGAAGCACATGATTTTTGAACTTTTTTGGAGATGCTCCGCCCATGGCAAAGCACCTTCATACAATATAGTAACTAGCTTATTTAATGGTTATAAGCTCGTATTCGCTATTACCAAGGCCAATCTTTTCAGAATGGCTCAATTGCGAACGCCAGTTGGTGGTGGGGTGAATGGCTTTAAAGTGATCGCCAATATGCCCATGATTACAGTCACCATCGCAAGCGGCGGCAGTGCCAATGGCAGGGGCTGCATTAACGGCGTCGATGCAAGCTTTATCCAAGGCCACAGGGTCAAAGGAAGCAAACATACCAATATCCGGCACCACGGCGGCGTCATTTTCGCTATGACAGTCGCAGTATGGGGACACTTGGTTCACAATGCTGATGTGGAAATGCGGTCTGTCTTTGAGCACAGCCAAGGTGTATTCGGCCATGCGACCATTAAGTGTGTCGCTGTTGGCATCAAAGGGAGCCACAATGGCGTCAAAGTTACAAGCACCAATACAGCGTCCGCAACCTAAGCAATTGTCGGCATTGATGCTGGCAATTTTATCTTCGCCATAGGAGATGCCTTCATGGGCGCAATAATCAATGCACACGCCGCATTTACGACATTTCTCCACATTCACAGTGGGTCTGCCATCGCTATGCATATGCATTTTACCGGCGCGGCTACCACAGCCCATGCCGATGTTTTTAATGGCGCCGCCAAAGCCTGTCATTTCATGGCCCTTGAAGTGATTCAAAGAAATAACAATGTCAGCATCCATCACAGCGCGGCCAATGCGAGCCTCGGTACAGTAAGTGGTGCCTTCCAATGGAATAATCACATCATCGGTGCCTTTAAGGCCGTCGGCAATGATCACATGACAGCCGGTGGAAAAAGGCGAATAGCCATTTTCATAAGCGGCAGTGATATGCTCCAAAGCATGCTTACGACGACCAACATATAATGTATTACAGTCAGTTAAGAAGGGCTTGGCATTTTCACCATGCAAAACATCCACCACAGTTTTGGCAAAGTTCGGGCGCAAATAAGACAAGTTACCGGGCTCACCAAAGTGAATTTTAATGGCCACAAATTTTCCATCCAGGGGCATTTCTGTGATGCCGGCCTTGCGAATGAGCTTTTCCAACTTCATCTGTAAACTGGTACCCACTTTACAGCGCATATCGGTAAAATACACTTTAGACTTTTCCATGCTAACATCCTTTCATTATATGGTAAAAATACAAATTCTGGCACTTGCCACCATACCATGGCAAGGCAAAAAATTCAAACAACTAAAAGAACAATGAAACTCCCCAAGACATAGACCACTGCGCCCCAAAAGTCATCAAAAAATATCCCCTAAGACTTCACGCTTCTTATGAAAAAAAGAAAAGCTTACTGGGAGAAAAACTTTTCTGAAAAAGATGCTCTTTTTCCTCTTTCCTTTCTTACGTATTCACCTACAGTACCTAATGACGAACATACATAAGTGGTCTGTTTTTTTGTTTTGACACAATGATGTGCCCTTTTTCAAACGCCTGCTAAAAACAGGCCGTGCAAAAAGGGTGAAAAACAAGTCTGACGCCGTAGTTTACCCTTTTTCAAACATTTGCTTAAAACAGGACGTTCAAAAAGGGTAAAATACAAGGAAGACGACGTTTTTTGTGAAAGAAGCGTATCAAGACATACGTGACTGGAACAAAAAACAAGTCTGACGCCGTAGTTTGCCCTTTTTCAACGGCCTGTTACACTTGCCAAGTCTGCTAAGATAGTGCATGGTGC
>CAYJHD010000031.1:16851-23251 GCA_964370015.1 uncultured Desulfovibrionaceae bacterium
CCCTTTTTCAACGGCCTGTTACACTTGCCAAGTCTGCTAAGATAGTGCATGGTGCTGCATAAACTAAACTTATATTATGTATATTAAAGACATGTCAGACATAGCACAAATTTCATTTACATCCACCGGTGGCGAGATGAGCGTCTTTTTTTCCGGCGTATGGAAAATGAGCCAATCATTACCCGATGTGGTCCCTCTACTCACAGCCATGCAACAGCCTCATATAAAAAAGGTTCTCTTGCAAGAAAAAGATTTGGGTGCGTGGGATTCTTCTTTGTTGGCCTTGGTGGTGCGCTTGGTGCGTTTTGCCAAAGACTCGCACATCACCTTAGAAACCAGTGCCCTTCCCAGTGGTTTGCAAGAGCTTTTGGAAATGGCCTTTCGTGTGCAAAAACACGAAGAAACCCCTCCTGCCAATAAAAAACTTTCCTTATTTCAACGCTGGGATAAATTTCTTGAAGAGACGCATACAAAGCTCCACGATTTTTTTGACTTTTTCGGAGAAATAGCTCTGGGCTTTGGACGTTTAGTGCGTGGCAAAGCCGACATGCGCAGCTCCGACGTGTGGGCCGCCATTGAAGAGTGCGGTGCCAAATCCTTACCCATCATTTCCATAACATCCCTGCTTTTTGGGCTTATTCTAGCCTTTGTGGGAGCCATTCAGCTGACGCAATTTGGCGCGCAGCGTTTTGTGGCACCGCTGGTGGGCATAGGCATGTTGCGCGTCATGGGTGCCATCATGGTGGGTATTGTCATGAGTGGACGTATCGGCGCGGCCTATGCGGCTCTCATTGGTACCATGCAGGTCAATGAAGAAGTGGACGCCTTAAAAACTTTCGGCTTTTCCGCCGTGGATTTTTTAGTCTTGCCGCGCATCATAGCCATGGTGTGCATGGCTCCCCTACTCACCCTGTATGCCGACTTCATGGGCATGGTGGGTGGCTTCATGGTGGGCGTGCTTATGTTGGGTTTAAGTCCGCAAGAATACGTGGCAGCCACCTTGGCCTATGTGCCCATTTTACATTTATTCATAGGGCTTGTATACGGCACCGTCTTTGGTGGCATCATTGCCGTTGCCGGTTGTTATCAGGGTATTCAATGCGGACGCTCCGCCGAAGCCGTGGGAAAAGCCACCACCTCAGCCGTGGTGAATTCCATAGTGGGTATCATTGTGGCCACAGCCATCATCACTGTCATTTGCAATAGGTTAGCCATATGATTCAAAGCCCGCAAAGCGTTCTTACTGTGCAAGATTTACACGTGGGCTATGGGCAGCGTGTTCTCATGCGTGACCTTTCCTTTGATGTGCAGCAAGGGGAAATATTCATCATCATGGGCGGCAGTGGTTGCGGAAAAAGCACCCTCTTGCGCGTGCTCATGGGCCTAAAAGAACCCATGTCCGGCACTGTGAGCTATGAAAATATTCCCTTTTGGCCCGGTGAAGAAGACACAAGACAGTCCATCATGCGCTGTGCCGGCGTGCTCTATCAAGGCGGTGCCCTTTGGAGCTCCATGACCTTGGCAGAAAATGTGGCCCTGCCCCTAGAGCAATACACCGACCTTAGCAAAGCAGAAATTTATGAGCAGGCCGAGCTAAAATTGGCCCTTGCCGGCCTTGCAGGTTTTGGTAAATATTATCCCTCTGAAATAAGCGGTGGCATGCGTAAACGTGCCGGCCTTGCCAGAGCATTGGCCCTTGATCCAGACATTATCTTTTTGGATGAGCCTTCAGCCGGCCTTGACCCTGTGAGCGCGCGTATGCTGGATGATTTATTGCTGGAACTACGCCAAACATTGAAAAAAACTTTTGTGGTGGTTACCCACGAGTTGGCATCTCTTTTTGCCATTGCCGACAGGGCTTTATATTTAGACGCCCAAAGCCAAGGCATGGCCGCTTTAGGAGCCCCCCACGAACTTCTTAAAAACCCCAACACTCCACCCGTGGTGCTCAGCTTTTTGACGCGCGGTGAAAGTGTGTCCAAGGATACCCCATGAGTAAGAAAAGTAGCAAAGCCACCATTGGCGCCTTTGTGCTTGGCAGTATAGCCTTTTTAATAGTCTGTATCATGTCGCTGGGCGGAAAGAATTTCTTCAGCGATGATATTGAATATGTTATGTATTTCGAAGGATCTGTGCACGGTTTATCACTGGGCGCGCCGGTGGTCTTTCGTGGTGTGCCTTTAGGAAAGGTTACGCAAATTCTTTTGGTGGCCAATGCCAGAGATGAAGAAATCACCATTCCTGTGCATGTGAGCTTGCATGGTGACAGCATAGCCTTTGACTCGGTGGATGGCAGTGCTTCAGAGGCGTCACGTAAAGTGTTGGTGCAGCGCATGATTCAACGCGGCTTACGTGCTCGCTTACATATGCGCAGCCTTGTGACCGGTCAGTATGATGTGGAGTTGGACTTCTTCCCCGAAACGCCGGCCCGTTATCATTCGGCCGACCATTCCCACGAAATCCCCACAGTGCCCTCCACCTTGGATCAATTTGAGCAAACATTAAGCAGTCTTCCCTTGGAAGATATGTCTCGCTCTTTAAGTGCGGCACTGGATGGCTTTGCCATGCTAAGCACTTCGGAAGATTTGCATAAATCCATAGCAGCTTTACGCAAAACCTTAGAAAATACCGCCGAGCTCACCTCCGGCGCCACGTCTTTACGTGATGATCTCCAAAGAGCCATCAATGCCCTTGGCGATACCAGCGTGACCTTGGACCAACAATTGCCCGAAGCCGTGGCGGCTTTCCAGCTTGCCATGAATTCCTTTGCGGCAGTGGCCAAAGAATTGGAACAAACAGTGGTTTCTGCCAATAAAATTGTTTCGCCCAACTCCAAAACCTTACAAGAAATCCACAAAGCCATGGACGAATTTGCTCGCATGGCGAGATCCTTCCGCGAATTGGCAAAACTTTTAGAGCAAAAACCTGAAGCTCTTATCATGGGAAAGGGGAATAAATAATGAAAAAGAATCACTACATGCGCCTCACACGTTTTGGCATGATGCTTAGCCTTTTGCTGAGCATGGCCCTTTTAACCGCTTGTGGCGGCAGTCCTCCCACCTCCTTTTATATACTAGAGAGCAATGTCAACTCTCCCGATAAAGCTCTGGCCGAAGCAAAAACCAAAAAAATGCCCAAGGTTGTGCTGCAAGAAGTCACCACCCCAAGCTACCTTGATCGCAGTAATATCACCACTCGTCATGCCGATGGTGTGCGCCTTGATATTGCCGACTTCCATTCTTGGAGCGAAGATCTCTCCGACGGCGTGCATCGCGTTTTGTCCGATGTGCTCATGACAACATTGTTAGAAGAAAAGGTTGTTCTGCTATCTTTAGACGATGATGAAGCCGATGCACGTAAGATTTTTGTCTTCATTCGCCGCCTTGACGGAGCATTACAAGGACACGTGACCCTTGACGCACGCTGGACAGTGCATACCTATGATAATAGGGAACTTGTGAGCGGTGTCTTTGTGGAAAGCATGCCCGCCGGCCCCACGTATACCGATTTGGTAAAGGCACAAAGTGCTTTAGTGGTAAAATTGGCTGAGCATATAAGCGGCCCCATAGGTCAAGCCCTGCATCGCAAATAACGCTTTTCCCCTTGACAGTACGCACAGAGAGCATACTATATCTGCACTCTATTTTGTGTTTTTAACCTCGGAGAAAGTATGACGGCCTTTGAAATGACCAGCGCACCCACAAATAAACGAAAAGTCTTGATTGTGGATGACGCCCCAGAAAATGTACGCATCCTTGGCGAATTGCTGTGCAATAAATATACAATTATGTTTGCCCTTAATGGCAGAGATGCCCTGCGCATTGCTGAGGGCAGTGAACAACCAGATATTATTTTACTCGACGTTATTATGCCCGGCATGACCGGCTATGAGGTTTGTGAAACTCTTAAGAAAAATCCCAAAACTCGAGGCATACCCGTCCTTTTTATCACGGCGCAAAGCAATGAAAAGGAAGAATCTCATGGTCTTTCCCTTGGTGGTGTGGACTATATTTCCAAACCTTTCCGCGCTTCCCTTGTGCAATCGCGTGTGGACAACCAATTGGAACTGAAAAAACACCGCGATCAATTGGACGATCTTGTGCGTGAACGCACCAAAGAATTGCGCTTAACCCAAGAAGCCACCATTGAAAGCATGGCTAGCCTTGCAGAGTGGCGTGACCCCGAAACAGGCTTGCACATTAAACGCACGCAAATTTTCGTAAAAGTTTTGGCAGATTATTTGGCAGAGCAAGATAAATTTGCAGGCCAGCTTGATGAAAAAACCCGTGAATGGCTTTACCTTTCTGCGCCTTTACATGACGTGGGTAAAGTGGCCATCCCCGACTCTATTTTACAAAAACCGGGTCGCCTCACCGAAGAAGAGTTCGAAATCATGAAAGAGCATACCACTCGTGGTAGAGCTGTTCTTTCTTCCACCGACTCCAAATTGGGCTCAGATTCCTTCTTAAGCATTGCTCGTTTGGTGGCCTATTGTCACCATGAACGCTGGGACGGTAAAGGTTACCCCCAAGGGCTGGCCGCAGAGGATATTCCCCTTTGTGCGCGACTTATGAGCGTGGCCGATGTGTACGACGCCCTCACCAGTCGTCGCGTGTATAAGCCACCCATGCCGCATGCCAAGGCCAAATCCATCATCATGGAAGGCTATGCCACGCAATTTGACCCAGATGTTTGCGACGCCTTTTTGGCTTTAGAGGAGCAATTCATCGAAATTGCCGACAGATACGCCGATAGAGAAGAAGATCTTCACGAAGCGTAGTATTGTAAACTAACTATTCATTATATAAAAAAAGCACGTCTAAGGCGTGCTTTTTTTACATACACTCTTTCATAGTGGAAAATCATAGGATTACAAAGTCATTGTACCAATATAGGATAGCTTTCAAATTTTATATTTTAACCGTTAAAAAAAGCTTTATTGGTCTCGTATTTTACATTTTTACATTGCGGCACAATCTTTTTTTCAAAGATAAATCTTTGCCGCAATTAAAGTTTTTTGGAAAGGGGTCTGGGGGAAAACCTTTTCTTCAGAAAAGGTTTTCCCCCAGCAGTCTTTATCAGCAGTAAAATTTTTGATTACCAAGGATTACAAGTGGCATCAATAACCTTGCGCCCGCCCATATAAGGCACAAGCGCATCAGGTAAAATGACGGAGCCATCAGCTTGTTGACCATTTTCCAAGATAGCCACCAAAGTACGACCCACGGCAAGACCGGAACCATTTAAGGTATGGGCAAATTGTGGCTTACCGCCGGCTTTGGGACGGAAACGAATATCGGCACGGCGCGCTTGGAAATCACCACAGTTGGAGCAAGAAGAAATTTCGCGGTAGGTATTTTGTCCTGGCAACCACACTTCTAAATCATAGGTCTTTGTGGAGCCAAAGCCCATGTCGCCGGTGCACAAAACAATGGTACGATAAGCCAAACCAAGCTTTTCAAGCAAAGACTCTGCATGTTTGCGCATGAGCTCCAATTGGTTATACGAATCTTCCGGATGGGCAAAGCGCACCATTTCCACCTTGGTAAACTGATGCTGACGAATGAGGCCCTTGGTGTCCTTACCATAGGAGCCTGCTTCGGAGCGAAAGCATGGAGTGCTGGCGCAATAGCCACGGGGCAACATATCTTCATCCATCACTTCGCCGGCGTGCAAGTTGGTTAAGGGAACTTCTGCCGTGGGGATAAGATAGTAATTAAAATCCGGTAAACGGAATAAATCTTCTTCAAATTTAGGCAATTGCCCTGTTCCTGTCATGGTATCACGATTCACCATGAGAGGCGGAGCCACTTCTATATAGCCACTTTGCGCGTGTTCATTGAGGAAAAATGCTGCCAAGGCCCTTTCCAATTGTGCTGCCCAACCAAGGGACACCACAAAGCGCGAACCGGCAAGCTTGGCACCGCGTTCAAAATCAAGCCCTTTTAATTCCGTGCCCAGCTCCCAATGCTCTTTGGGGGTAAAGTCAAAGGTGGGGGGGGTGCCCCAACGATGCACCTCGGGATTGTCGGCTTCGTCCTTACCCACGGGCACGCTTTCATGCGGAATGTTGGGTACGCCCAAAAGCCATGTTTGCACTTTTTCCTTGGCTGCTTCGGTTTCCACATCAAGAGCCTTAATACGCTGAGATAACTCGCCCATGGCGGCGATGCTTTCAGATGCATCTTCACCGGCTTTTTTACGTTTGCCAATTTCGGCAGATGCCGCATTGAGTTGGCTCTTTAGTTGTTCCACTTCCAGGAGTAAACGGCGACGCTCTCCATCTAAGGCTAAAAATTCTGCCACATCCAAATTGGAATTACGAGCTTGTAATGCGGCGCCCAAAACTTCGGGATTTTTTTGTATGGCTTTTATGTCAAGCATGTGCTTCTCCTTAAAA
>CAYJHD010000032.1:0-21487 GCA_964370015.1 uncultured Desulfovibrionaceae bacterium
GGGTGGATGATGCCAAACTCATTCGTAAAGCCAGCATCATAGATTTTTATGGCAATAGCAATACACTGGCCTTCACGAAAATCACCCTGAACAACACACTCTCACAAGATACTTTCACCTTCACCCCCCCCAAGGGAGTGGACGTGGAAAACGGCATGCGAGAATAACAACTTCCGTTGCGGCCACAACTTAACAGTGAGCATAAACCTTTTTACAATGTAAAGCTGTACTACACCTACCTCACAAAGCTTTTGAAAAAATCATGATATAAAAATAATCCAAGTGGAGAAGGACACGTATCTTCTCCACTTTTTTTACCCTTTTCGCACATAAATACATTTTCTTCCCTTAGAAAAAAAAATACTCTTCTCTACGCTAGACTTTCCTCATAAATTTCTTATACTGTATGCAAAATACAGCGCAGTTTTTCTGAGGAGACACGCATGCAACTTAAAAAAAGCTCTCTCGGCCAAGAAGCCACCCAGCTCTTGCGCAAAATGGTTCTGGATGGGCATTTCAGCGAAGGTGAACGTTTGGTGGAAGATCGTATCGCCACAGAACTTGGCATAAGCCGCACGCCTTTACGCGAAGCCTTACATCGTCTTGCCCAGGAAGGCCTTTTGGAAAAAAGACGCACTGGAGGCTATATCTTACGCTCTTTACAGCGCACAGAAATAGAAGACGCCATTGCCATTCGCTCCATGCTCGAATCCTATGCCACATCCTTGGCTGCAAAGCGTAGCACCGAGGAACAAAAACAAGCTCTGCGGCAAAACCTTGAGCAATTTAGCACCACGTCTTCGCAAGATATCCCAACCTTGGTACAATTGAATGAAGATTTTCATGGCATGCTACGCGATGCGGCCCACTCACCCCTTCTTGCGCAGCTTTTAACCGAGCTTGACGGTGTGGTGGAACGTCTTTTGCGCCCCACCATTTCCCATATAGAAGCTGAATGGTCCGATGCCGATCATATACGCATAGTAGAGAGCATTGAAAAAGGCGATGCTCAAGGGGCAAGCCTTGCCATGCAAGAGCATATCAACCACGCCAAGGAAACCATCTTCACGCATTTAGAAAAGGATGCAAAAGACGACGAATAAAAATAGATCGTATGGCACACAAAAATATTGAATATCATTTTTCATCGTTCACAAAAAAAGCCCTGCATCATTACTGATACAGGGCTTTTTCATATCATATTTTTTGAAAGACTCTTAGAGCCACTCAAACCATGTTTTCCAAGTACCTTCGCGCTTTTCACGCTTTTCTTGGTTTTCTTCCTTGGTGTATTCATGATAAGCGGCTAGGCTTTTCTTTTGGGCATGTTCAGCCACATCGGGTACGTCTTTAAAGTTATCCACCACATAGGTGAAACGACGCCACGCTGGGCCGTATTGCTCCATATTAAAGTACACATCACCTATATACACTTCATGCTCAGCCATAAGCTTACGTAACTCTTGCATATGAGCGGGGGCAGTTTGCGCATACTCTGTACCAGGATAGCTTTGAACCAAGCGGTCAAAATATTCATAGCCCTCTTGCAAGTCATTGGTGGGTCTATCGATGGAGATAAAACCCTTCAAGCGCGCCGCACCAATTTGGTACAACACATAAGGAATGGACTCATGACGTGGATGCAGTGATTCAAAATCCTTATAAGCCTCCACAGCTGCAGCATATTCTCCATCAAGGAAATACGCATCTCCCAAGGAAAGCTCTGCCTGCAAGGTGTAAGGACTAAAAGGATAATCGTCACGCAATCTATTATAGCGCTCTGCCGCGGCTAAGTAGTCTTTTTCTGCCATGAAGTCATTGGCAGTTTCAAACAGTTCTTGAGCCGTATCTTCTGGAGGTGGTAAATAAAAATGGTCAATTATACCACAACCAGATAGCCACATCGTCGTCATGAAAGCACAAAGTATGTGCAGTGATTTTTTACGCATTGTGTTCTTCCACATAAAGGAAAGCAGCTTGAGCAGCAGTGGCACCGTCGCCCACAGCCGTACTTACCTGCCTACAAAGTTTAGAGCGAATATCACCTGCGGCAAAAACCCCAGGAATATTCGTACGCATTTCCGTGTCGGTATGAATAAAACCGCCTGCGTCTTTGTCTACCATATCAGGCACAAAGTCAACGCTTGGTTTAATACCCACAAATACAAAGAAGCCGTCCACAGCTAACTCTGACTTGCTACCGTCTTTCACGTTTTCAAGGGTAAGACCGGTTAAGGCCGTATCACCGTGAATGGCGCTCACCACAGTATTGCGTATGATTTCCACATTATCTGCCGCTTCAAGGCGGTCAACATACACTTTAGCACCGCGGAATTCTTCTCTGCGGTGAACAAGATGTACTTTTTTTACAATTTTTGAAAGATACACAGCTTCTTCAAGGGCTGTATTTCCTCCGCCCACCACGGCCACTTCAAGACCGCGATAGAAATTGCCGTCGCATATGGCACAATAGGATACACCGCGGCCGTTAAGCTTAAGCTCATTGTCCACGCCTAAATGTCTATGCACAGCACCGGAGCAAATGACCACAGCACGAGCCTCGAGCCACTTTTCTCCCACTTGTACTTTGTGCATGGCCTTGCCATCTTGGCTTAGCTCCATGGCAGTTACCGCTTCGGTGAAGCGATCAAGCTCTAGCTCATCCAAATGAGCCGCAAAGGCATCGGCCAATTCGTAGCCTTTTATGCCTTTGGGAAAACCCGGATAGTTTTCGATGGACTCGGTTTGTAATACTTGCCCGCCGGGGGTAAGTTTTTCCACCAAAGCCACAGTGCAACCGGAGCGCACCATATACAAAGCCGCCGTTATACCCGCAGGACCAGTGCCTACAATGATGGCGTCATAGGTACTCATGCAAGAGCCTTTGTATCTAATTTTTCTTTCAAAACGTCTTTAGTTACAGCACCGGTGGCTTGATCTACCACTTCGCCGCCCTTGAAAATAATCAAAGTAGGAATGGCGCGGATGCCAAATTTTCCGGGAGTATTGGGGTTTTCATCCACATTCATCTTAGCCACAAGCACTTTGCCTTCGTATTCGGTGGCAAGTTCATCCACAATGGGACCAACAGCGCGGCAAGGACCGCACCAAGGTGCCCAAAAATCTAAAAGCACAGGAATATCGGATTTTAAAACAATATCATTAAAGTTTGCATCGGTAACTTGGGTAGCCATAAGGGTTCTCCTTATTGTTGTAACAGTTATATAGATTTTAAAACACAACCAGCTTAGGCCAAGAGTGTAATTTTCTAAACCCTTGCTGTCAAGCCCTGTTGAACCGCAAAAGCACAAACTTAGCACACATAAATACCCATTTGAGCATTATGAATACGTCTTATCCCTGCCTACAACTGGAGCCTTTTTTCAGTAACAATCCAATCATTGGGTATGGTTTGTCCGCGAGCTATGGCTTCAAAATCAAGCTCATGGGCCAAGCCCTTTTGCGCATACAGCCATCCGGCATAGGCCACCATGGCGGCATTGTCTGTGCAAAGAGCCGCCGAAGGAGCCATGAAGCATATACCGTGCCTTTGCGCCAGCTCCCGCATCTTATACCGCAAATGCGAATTGGCCGCCACGCCACCGGCGAGAATAATACTCTTTATATCCCCATGGGCCGCCAAAGCGCGCTGGCTTTTAATGCACAAAGTATCCACCACTGCGGCGGTGAAAGCAGCGCACATATCGCACAAAGCTTGCGGTGCTGTGTCTACACTATCATAGCTTTCCAGCACTTCAGGATGCTTGGAAATATACAGCGTTGCCGCCGTTTTTAAGCCGCTAAAGGAAAAGTCCAAATTATCATTATCCGTATACGGGCGTGGAAAAAGGGCTTTGCCCTTGGTGGCCACAGTGCCACGTTGAGACAAAAGATCAAATTCTCGCCCTGCCGGATACGCCAAACCTAAGACCTTTCCCACTTTATCAAAGGCTTCACCGGCGGCATCGTCCAATGTTTTTCCAAGCACAGTAAAAACATCGGGACCGTCCATACGGTAAAGATGCGTATGCCCACCCGACACCAGCACGCCCAAGGCAGGATACAATAATTCATGCTCAAGCCCTGCAGCCAAAAGGTGTGCATGTAAATGATTCACACCCACCACAGGCTTTTCACTGGCCAGAGCCAAGCCCTTGGCAAAGCTTACACCCACAAGCAAAGCCCCCAAAAGGCCGGGACCGCGCGAAACAGCGTACACATCCACATCTTGCCAGGTGAGGTTGGCCTTTTCCAATAAGGCATCGTACAAAGGCCCCATATAACGATAATGTTCTCTGGAAGCCAATTCCGGCACCACGCCACCAAATAATGCATGCATTTGCACCTGCGTGGATAACACCGAAGCCAAGAGCTTCCCATCTTGCACAAGGGCCAGCGCCGTTTCATCACAAGAGCTTTCTATTCCAAGACAAATCACAGGGGCCCCTATGCCTTAAAGAACCAATGAGGCATAATGCTCACCATAAAAACCTGTCACATCATCCACTTCTGCGGCAGAGCCAATGAAAAGTGGTGTGCGTTGATGTAAAGATTTGGGCGTAATATCCATGATGCGATCGACACCATTGGTGGCCTTGCCTCCGGCTTGCTCCACCAAGAAGGCCAAGGGCGCTGCTTCATACATCATGCGTAATTTCCCCTCGGGGTTTCTGGTATCACCGGGATACATATAAATGCCACCCTTCATTAGCGTACGGTGAAAATCTGCCACCAAAGAGCCCACATAACGCGCCGTATAGTGCGTGCCATGTGCCGCTTCAGGATTTCTAAACCACTCTACGCTCTTTCTGGCGGCATCATCCCAATAATGCCAATAGGCTTCATTGGCAGAATATATTTTACCGCGCTTTGGCATGGTAATGTTGGGATGTGACAATAAAAACTCACCCACGCCGGGATCCAAAGTAAAACCATGCACGCCTTGCCCCGTGGAAAACACAAGCATGGTGGAAGGGCCATATAAAATATACCCTGCCGCCACTTGCTCCATGCCAGGTTGCAAAACTTCTTCCATGGTCACGGGGCCACTATTTCCCTTGGGTCTGCGTAAAATGGAAAAAATGGTACCCACATTGATATTTACATCAATATTGGAAGATCCGTCCAAGGGGTCAAACATGAGGATATAATCACCACTGGGAAATTCCTTGGGCACGCGAATGAGTTCTTCTTCTTCTTCCGAGCCCATGGCGCATAAATGCCCACAGCGTTGCATGCGATAAATGAGTACGTCATTGGCAATTTCATCCATCTTTTGGGTTTGCTCACCCTGCACATTGACCTGCCCTGTGCCACCCAGCACGTCAAGAAGACCTGCCTTCCCCACACGGCGGGAAATAATTTTTCCGGATAAAATTAAATCATATAACAGTGCCGTAAATTGCCCAGTGGCATAGGGACTACGCTTTTGATGCAAAAGCACATGTTCGGTGACGGTAATTTCAGACATTTCGCCCTACCTTATAAAATAAGGGGCAAAGCCTAAGCCTTGCCCTTATGTAATTGTATATGCTTATCCTTGAGGGCTAGAAGCGCCCCAAGGCGTAACAGTTTTATTTAGGCCCAATGGGACTCACACGTTCCGGAGTTGGGGCTGGTGCTTCTTCTGGGGCACTATTTTCCGCAGGTGCTTCTGCAGGCTTTGGCTCTTGAGTATCTGCAGCGTCATCGGCGGCAGGTCTATTACCAAAGGGTGAAGGCATACGCACTGGTTCCACAGGCTCAGCAGGAGGCGGCGTGAAAGGCTCTGGCATGGGCAGAGGTTTTCTCACCACACGTCTTGGCTTGGGCTTGGCTGCAGGAATGGGCTCAAGCTCTGGCTCAGGTGGCATTTTCAACGCCTTAGGTGTGGGGAAAGGCCCTTGGCTGGTGGGGCCGGTACGTAAGTTGGCTTCTTCACCAAAGTTGCCTTCCATGGCCACAGCGAAAATAAGCGGCACATTGCCAAGATAACGCACAGACCAGTAGAACGAACCATTTTCATTGGTCACAGTGCCACTGCTCTCTTTAAGCACGATATTATCCCACTCTATGCCGGCCATGGGGGTGCTGGCAAAATTATATTTACCTGCCCATAACAAAGCATTGGGGGCAATAATAACCAAATCATCGGGGTTAGCCGAATAGGTCAAGAGTGCGCGCATATCAAAGTACACGGTCACAATACCAAGGAAGGATAAAGCATCATACAAAGGCGTTGCTAAAAATACTTCCGGACCCATGGCAGTGTCTTGCACATAACCGCGCAATGCACGCAAACTTTGCTTGCTGTCTTCTTCCAAGAGAGGATAAAAATCCAAAGCCTTAATGGGCGGCCCTGGTACTTGACCTAACAAAGTACCGTCGGATTTAATACCGCTAAAACCAGAAAGCCAAGGGAAACGCGAAAAAAGCGATGCTATAAATTCTTGCGTCGGTGGCTTATCGGCATTGGACATAATTTTTTCCAAGGCAATCAATTGGCTATCCATGCCAACCATGCTTAAGGAAAGTTTTTCTTCGTATTCATCCAAGGAGCCCGTATCATCATAATCAATGGAAGCAGGCACGTTTACATTGCTATACCAAAAACTTTTTGTATCTTTCCATACATTTTTTGTGGTTTGATTATAACTACAACCCACAGTCCCTAGCATGCAAAGACAAAGCATGCTTCCTAGCAATTTTTTCTTTATAGACATGTTTTTTGTCCTTTAAGCCTTCTATTTTTGCAAAAAAACAAAGTAAAAGCGTTATCACAATCCCTATGCGGGCTTACCTTTAAATATTATGAATGGGCGCGAGCGTCTAACCTGTCGGCCAGCGCACCCAAAACTGATATCATACGTTCGTTGCCAGGTGAAGAAATTTTCCCTTCAGTGGGCGCTTGTTCTTGTGCAGTTTCTACAGCACTGCCACCCTCTTGTAATTGAGCAATCTTATCTTGTAAATCCTGTCTTTCATCGTCATCCATAACCCCCTGCAAAAGCTCTTGATAAATTTCAAGGGCCGCAGCGTAATCGCCTTGTTCTGCCAAAATTTCAGCCATGGAACGCGTGCGTAAAGAAATGGTATCTTCACCATTTTCTTCCGTCATGGTGACGGGTGCTGGCATGGATTTTTGTGCAACCTGAACCTTTTCTATGCCTTTAATGACAATTTTAGGCTTAACAGCTGTTGCTTTAACGGTAGGTTTGCTGGTTGTAGTAGACAGGTTTAGCTGACCTGACACTGTCATAGACTTACTTGCAGGCGCTTCTACGCTAGGCTCTTCTGCGCTGGACTCTACTTCTTCAAGAGCTGGGGTTGGCTCTGCGCTGGCAGGAGCTTGCTCTTGGGCTTTTTCAGCCACAACCTGCGCAGGCTCGTTTTGTGCGTTCACTTGTTGCGCACTAAGGCTTTGCAAGCCCGCCGCAAAAATATCAGCTAAAGATATATTTTCATTGGCGCACATGGCTCCAAGAAAGGACACAGCCAAAGCTTTTTCTTGGGACTCGCCTTCTTGTTCTGCCAAAAGATTTTTACCCCACGCCTGCCAGAAACCTGCATAGCGTGAAAGCATGGGGGACAAAATGCCCAATTGGGTTTTTAAGCGTTCAGCATAATCAGCCGTGGTACTATTTTTATGCAAAAGCTCCACAAAGTAGAAACGAGCTTCAATGAATTCTGGATGGCGATCTAATCCTCGCTGTAAGGTTTCCACAGCGCGAGACACATCTTGCTCAGCAAGCATTTTTGCCAAGGGAAAAAACAGCTTTGAGCTCGGCTCCAAATCAACGACTTCTTGGTACCAATCAATTTTTTCCTGCATCATTTTCTCCTTGCTTAGACCTATCTGCATCATGAGTGAACAGATATAATATTTCATTCTTGCGCACATAATGAAGGCGCTGTCTAATCATCTTCTCCACATAGGCATCGTCCGTTTTAAGCAGACGAATTTCCTTACTTAACTGTATATTTTGGGCCTCTACACGAGCAAGTTCTTGCTCCATGGAGGTATGTTCTTGGCGTAAAGCATTAAAAGCTAAAATACCACCATCACCCCAAATCATACGATAAAAAAGAACCACATTAAGAATACCCAAAAAAACAAGGATACACGTACGCCAAAATACGATCATGAAAAGATCCGTTAAGCCTTGCGGCGTAAGCTTTCTGTATAAAAACTATGAACATAATTATAGCCAGAATACACTGCTAAAAGTGTTGCCGCATACAAAAGGCCCATACCAAGGGGCTGCACATCCACTCCGAGTACCGGATAGTGTAAAAGCAAAGGCACAAGGGCCGCAGTTTGCAAAAGAGTTTTAGCTTTACCATAAGCATCTGCAGCAAGCACTATACCTTCGTCCATGGCGATGGCGCGCAGGCCCGTCACCACCAATTCACGGCATACAATAACAATGGCCACCCATATGGGAATCCAATCAAGCCCCACCAGCATTATTAAAATGGAGCATATGAGTACTTTATCGGCCAAAGGGTCTAAAAATTTACCCAAGGACGTTACCATATTTTCTCGACGTGCAATATAACCATCGGCCCAATCAGAAAGTGAGGCAAGAATAAAGGCAAAAGCTGCTAAAAAACACAGTAAAGGGCCCTCAAAGTATAAAAAAACAACTATGAGCGGCGTCATAAATATGCGAAACAACGTTATTTTAGTAGCTAGATTTAGCTGCATGCCTTAATCCCATACCTTTCGGTAATCATAAATTTATTTACAAAATATGCATTCAATCTGTCATACAATGACACAATGAACCAGAAAAATCCACCCTTAGCCTTGGCTAAGATTGCATTCTACGTATGCTAGTATTATTTTATTCTCAGTCCACAAGCGGCGACTTCATGGCCCTATCCTACGTAACGAATAAGGGTAAAAGCGCCGCTTGCACACCAATATTTTATTCGTGGCTACTGGCCAACGCTTCCAAACTATTGTTTGCCGCGTGGTTAATGGCATCAGCCAAGGATAAAAATCCGCGCTTTGCTGGTGTTTCTTCTTCTAAAAAGACCACCGGAACGCCGCTGTCAGCCGCCACCACCGTGGCAGGATCAAGGGGAATATCTCCCAAAAACTTTAAGCCATAGCGCTCTGCCAATTCTTTACCGCCACCTTTCTTGAAAAGATTGATGGCCTCGTGACAGTGAGGACAGAAAAGTCCACTCATATTTTCCACAACACCCAACACATTGGCCTTGGCATGTTGCAAAAAGTTAAGCGCTTTACGCACGTCAGCCAAGGATATTTCTTGCGGAGTGGTCACCACCACACACAAAGCATCGGGAATGGTTTGCAATATGGTCATGTGTTCATCGCCCGTTCCGGGAGGAGAGTCGATGAGCAAAAAGTCCAGCTCGCCCCAAGCCACATCAGCCACAAATTGACGAATGGCAGCGGTTTTTTTGGGACCACGCCACAAAATGGCGCTATCTTTTTCTTTCAATAAAGAATCCATGGAAATGACGGATAAATTTTCATTATACGGAGCAGGAATCATCAAAGAGCCGCTCTCATCCATTTCAATGCCACAGCTCAAACCCAGTAAATTGGGTACGCTGGGTCCATGGATATCCACATCTAAAATACCCACCTTAAAACCGCGAGCGGCCAAAGCTGCCGCAATATTTACCGTCACAGAGCTTTTACCCACGCCGCCCTTGCCGCTCATAATGAAAAGCTTATGGCGAATTTTACCAAGGGTAGAAGAAATGAGATTATCCTGTAAAGTCATGGCTGCGCTGGCTTTTTTTTCGCCGCCGCCCGAGGAACACGAAGATGAAGAAGAACACGAAGAACACGAAGACATATTACCCTCCCAAAAAAATATTACCAGCCGTGGCTGCCAACCAAGTCCACAAACACGGCACTACCCATATCTCGCACCAGCACCGAACCATTTTCGCGCCGCACCTGCATAAGTCTTTGCGAACGTTTTTGCTCGCCCACAGGTATCAGCATAAGGCCCCCTTCATCCAATTGGCGCACAAGGGGTTTAGGAATTTCCGGTCCGCCGGCAGTGACAAGAATACGATCAAAAGGTGCGGCTTCTTGCATCCCCAGAGTGCCGTCATCCTTTTTCATATAAATATTTTTAATTTTCATATGCTGCATAAGTAAGGTTCTTGTGCTCATATACAGCTCGGCAATGCGCTCCACCGTGTACACGCGACACCCCAAATACGCCAAAATGGCCGCTTGATAGCCAGACCCGGTACCAATTTCCAGCACACGCATACCCTTTTCCACCCGCAAAAGCTGTGTCATAAGGGCCACCGTTGAAGGCTGAGAGATGGTTTGCCCATAGCCAATGGGCAAGGGGCGGTCTTCGTAAGCTTGCATGCGAAAAGCTTCTTGCACAAAATCATGTCGCGGCACAGCATTCATGGCCGCCAACACTTGCGTATCCGTTATGCCGGCATTTTCTTGAAGGTTGCGCACCATGGAAGCGCGTAATATTCTGGGGTCAATTTTTCGTACGGGTGAATGCTGCATAAATCCTTCATGGCCTAAAAGGCGAAACTTTTTGAAATTCGTTTCACTGTAAAAACAAATTTCTTCGGGCAAGTCAATATAAAAGCCTCCCTTTGCCCCATGATGCACCAAGGTTCATGGGCACAAAAAGGGCTTTTTCCCCACGCCGTACCTGTATTGGTATAGAAAATTTTACAAAGCCCTCTTAAAAGTTAAAATTTTTTCACCGGCTCTGCTCCGTAATGACAAAAGCATCCATAGCATGTATATAAGGTTCGGCATTACATATTTTATCTACCCTCATACCATTAATAGGTTATTTATGCGCATAAAAACACTTTTCTCTCTACTCTTTTTCACTTCCTTTTTGGGCGGCTTAGGTTATGTTGGCTATCTTTTTTTTGAAGATCGTCAAGGCCCCAGCATTCAAATGACCCCCAATACAGGAGCCATTTCTCCTCAAGCACAAATCACCCTTACCTTGCACGACATTTCCAAAGTTCGCTCCGTGGATGTGTTCATACGCAATGGAAAGGAAAGCATTCCTGTTTTTTCCAAACATTTTGACCCGTACACAGAAGACGCCAGCGTAACCTTTTCTCTCAAAAACACCCCCTTGGCTGAAGGAGAGTATGAACTGGAGCTTAAAGCCATGGACGCCTCTTTGGCATCTTTTGGCCTTGGCAACAGTAGCAGTCAAATTCTCCCTGTGCGATATGATGCAAAGGCCCCCCAAGTGAACATCCATTCCTTGCCACCCAACGTACGCCGCGGCGGCACGGGCGTGGTGCGTTATTCTGGCAATGAAGATTTGCTCAATAGTGGTGTGCAGGTGGGCGCGCAGCTTTTCCCCGGTTACAAACAAGCCGATGGAAGCTATATTGCTTTTTTTGCTTTTCCTCATGGCACCAAGGTGGATGAATTTAAACCCACCATTAAAGCACAAGATTTGGCCGGTAACATAACCGAGCAAAACTTACGATTCCACGCGCAAGATAGAAAATTTAAAGAAGATACCATTATTATTACCGACGCCTTTTTAGACCGCGTCAGCAAAAAGCTCATGGAGCTTGCTCCCGATGCAAATACGCCTTTGGAAAGATTCCTTATTATTAATAGTGACATCCGTTTTGCCAACACGCAGTTCTTGCGCCACCTTGGCGCTCAGTCAGCCCCCACAGCCTTGTGGGAAGGTTCTTTTTCAGGCCTACCGCGCTCTGCTTCTCGCGCCGGTTATGGTGAGTATCGTTCCTATGAATACAAGGGTAAAGTCATCGATAATCAATGGCATTTGGGCTATGATCTAGCCTCGGTGAAACAAGCCAAAGTTCCTGCGGCCAATGCGGGAAAAGTAGTTTTTGTGGGTGACTTGGGTATTTATGGAAATATAGTGGTGGTTGACCATGGCCTTGGGCTCATGTCGCTCTACTCTCACCTCACAGAAATATTGACCCAAAAAGATGCTGTGCTCAAAAAAGGCGATGTGGTGGGCACCACCGGTGTCACCGGCATGGCTTTTGGTGACCATGTGCACTTTGGTATTTTGGTGGGCGGCATTGAGGTGACTCCGCTGGAATGGCTCGACCCCCAATGGATTCAAAACAACATCACCAATCGCATGAAGGGTCAGTAGTCCATGTCACAAGGTTTAAGCACCTCAGCCTATGTTTGCCTAGGCTCCAATGAAGGCGATACCAAAGCGCATTTGCAGCACGCCCTTGAAGGCATGTTGCAAGCTCAAGGTATACGCCTTGGCAGTGCATCACCTTTATATTATACCGAACCACAAGGGCTTAAGGAGCAAGCGTGGTTTTGTAATCAAGTGGTACGCCTTGAATGTGACGCCACATGGACCAGCCACGGACTCATGCGTCTTCTCCTTTCCATAGAGGAAAACCTTGGCAGACAGCGCAGCCAAGACCCTGCCTTGCGTTTTGGGCCACGCATCATTGATTTGGACATATTGCTTTTTGGGCAAGAACAAAGCCAAGACGATTTTTGCACCCTACCGCATCCGCGTATGTTGGAGCGCGCCTTTGTGTTAATTCCCTTGCGTCATGTGCTTTGCCAAGGTACACTACTGGCGCCTCAGGAGCTGGAAAAGGCCCTCGAAAGCCTGACGTACACCCTAGATGGACAAAAAATTTACCAATAAAAGATTGTTGAATACAGGAGCACATCATGTGGAAATGGATTATCTTGGCTTTAGCCTGTTATGTTTTATACCGCCTTTTTGCCAACGACATAAAAAAGAAAATGGCTAAGCAAAATGATGCCGAAGAAGTGGAACGCAAAGTGGCTTCCGGTGAAATGGTCAAAGATCCAGAATGCGGTACCTATATCGATAAAGACAGCTCCATCACCGTGAAAAATGGGGATGTTATTCACCGTTTTTGTAGCTATGACTGTCGCGACGCCTTTTTGGAAAAAATTAACAATGGCGGCAGAGTCATCGAAACAGCTTCAGAAAAAAACGCTGAAAAAGAACCACAAGAATAAGCAGTATATGATGCTTTTTTATGAGGGGAAGGGGGAAAACCTTTCCCCTCTTTTTTGTCATGTCCTTCAAAAACTTTTCCCTAAAGTCAACAGCTGTAATTTATCTTGCCCATGCATGACCAAGCAGATAGAATACCCCCATGAGCGCAGCAGAACACACCCCCTTCAATGCCCATTGGTCCCCCCTCATGGAAGAATGGCTCGACAGTCTTTTAGCCGAGCGCGGTCTCTCGCCGCACACTGTGGCAGGCTATGGGCATGACTTAAAAAACTTCCTCATCTTTTTGCAAGAAAGCGGACTTGAGGCAGAAGCGCACAAACGCGAACTTCAAGAGCATGAGCTCTTCCTTTATATGGCATGGCTACGCAATCGCGGACACACAGGGCGCACCCTATCGCGTCATCTTTCAAGCCTACGCGGATTTTTTGCTCATTTATTGGATCAAGGCAGTATACGAAAGAACCCTGCCAAGCTTTTGGAAAGCCCCAAACTTCCTTCTTTGCTTCCAGAATTCCTCACCCGTGAAGAAATGCAGCGCCTCCTTGATACACCGCCCCTGCATGATCGCTTGGGCGTGCGCGATCGTTGCATATTGGAATTGCTCTATGCCTCTGGCCTGCGCGTCAGTGAATTATGTAATCTACAATTATTGGACATAGACAGCCAACGCCGTATTCTGCGCATATTTGGTAAAGGCTCCAAAGAGCGTCTTGTGCCCATGCATGAGCAAGCCATGGACTTTTTGCAAGGCTATACACAACAATGGCGCAAGCTCTTTTCCCCCAAGGAAGATTTTGTCTTCTTAAATCGCTCTGGACGCGGACTCACAAGACAATATATCTGGAAGATGGTGAAAAAATATGCCTTGGAAGCGGGCATTCATCATAATATTTCGCCCCATACTTTTAGGCATTCCTTTGCCACGCATCTTTTGGAAGGGGGTGCAGATTTACGCACGGTGCAAATTTTGTTAGGGCATAGCGACATTAGTGCCACAGAAATCTATACGCACATTCAAACTCGACGCTTACAAGAAATACACAAACGCTATCATCCTCGTAGCGGCGTGACCTTACAAGAGCAAGGTCAAGGAGCAGGCGCATGTACTGTGTAAACACCCCAGCCCATGAACAAAATAAGCTCTTAACCTGCTTAAATACGGCGCACAGTCCGCGCACTCTTATCACTTGCCATGCCAATGCAGATTTTGACGCCTTTGGATCCATCATAGCCGCGCAATGTTTGTACCCCAATGCCATTTTACTTTTCCCTGGAACGCAAGAAAAATCCCTGCAAAATTTCTACACAGAAACTGCTGTTTTCATGTATAAATTCCAAAAAACAGAAGATATTGTGTGGGAAGACATTCAACGCCTGGTGGTGGTGGATACAAGACAAAAAGGCCGTGTACCACATGTTCAGCCTCTTTTAGAACGCAGCGATGTGGAAGTGCACCTTTGGGATCATCACCCAACTTCCCCCGACGATATGGATGCGCATTTTTGCGTTTACGATACGGTGGGCTCCACAGTTACTTTGCTTGTGAGGGAACTTAAAGCGCAAAATGTGCCCATATCTTGCCAAACGGCCACCATTTTAGGTCTCGGTCTTTATGCCGATACGGGGTCTTTCACATATACCTCCACCAAGCCCGAAGACTTTGAAGCCGCCGCATGGCTTTTGGAAAAAGGTATGGACGTACACGCCATCGCCGACATTGCCGCCCACGAGCTCACCTCGGCCCATGTGCAGGCGCTGCATTCCCTCCTGGAATCCACCATAGTCTATCAAGCCGGCTCCATTCCCGTGGCGGTGGCAGAAGTTTCCATGGAAAATTACTTGGGCGACTTTGCCTACCTTGCCCACAAGCTCATGGAAATGGAAAAGTTTGAAGTGCTTTTTGCCCTTGGGCGCATGGGAGATCGTGTCACCGTGGTGGCACGCTCGCGCCGTAAAGATTTTAATGTGGGAAGCATCTGCACATCCTTGGGAGGCGGCGGCCATGCCTATGCAGCTTCCGCTTCGGTACGCCATAAAACCATGCATGAAGTGCGCGAGCATATTTTACACGCCATGCATGGACAAGCCCATCCGGAAAAATGCGCCAAAGACTTCATGTCGGCCCCAGCCTTAGGCATTGAAGACGATAGCAGCATTGAAGATGCGTATAACTTCATGACGCATTTTGGATTAAAAGCTGTTCCTATTTTTGCCAAGGGAAGCAGACGCTGCGTGGGAATTTTTGACGTGCAAACGGCAGGGCGGGCTCTCAATCATAATGTTTCTGAGTTCAACACCTACATGCAACAAGACATACGCACCTTGCCCCCCGAAGCCAGCTTATCTGACCTCATTGAAGTCATTGTGGATGGTCGACAATACCTTGCGCCCATTGTGCAAAATGATGTGGTTATTGGTGTGGTAACACGTGCAGATCTTGTGGGTATTTTCATGACAGAACCCCACCCAAGCACCATGAATAAAAGCAATAAGGTGCGCTCCCTACATAAATTATTACGCGATCGCCTGCCCAAAAACATGTATGAGCTGCTGGAAAAAGCAGGACATATTGCCGATGAACTGGGCATGACGGCCTATGTGGTGGGCGGCTTTGTGCGCGATATTCTTCTAGAGCGTAAAAATTTTGACATTGATATTGTGGTGGAAGGCCACGGCATTACCTATGCCAAAGCCTTGGCCCGTCGCTTAGGCGGACGCGTGCGCGAACACCCAAAATTTTTAACAGCCATCGTCATTTTCACCAATCCTGAAGGGGAAAGCATACAAATTGATATAGCCACGGCGCGCTTAGAATACTACGAATACCCCGCCGCCGTGCCCACGGTGGAAATGTCTTCCATTAAACTGGATTTGTTACGCCGCGATTTCACCATCAATGCTTTAGCCATACATCTGGGAAAATCTGTTTTCGGGCAATTGGTGGACTTTTTCGGCGGCCAAAGAGACATACACGACAAGCGCATTCGCGTGTTACACACCTTAAGCTTTGTGGAAGACCCTTCCCGTTGCTTGCGTGCGGTGCGTTTTGAGCAACGCTATAATTTCAAATTGGGCCCCAAGGTGGAGCATCTCATAAAAAATGCCCTCACCCTCAAGCTCATAGACAAGCTCCAAGGCGCTCGACTTTACCATGAAATGCGCAGTATTTTTCAAGAATTCAACCCCATAAGCTCCCTATGTCGTTTGGAAGAGCTGGGCATTTTACCGGCCATTCATCCTCTTTTGCATCTTACGCCGCGCAAACATGAACTGCTCTACGCGCTCAAAGATATTTTAGATTGGTACCATTTACTCTATTTTGAAACGGCACCGGAACGCTGGAAAATCTACTTCCTTGGTCTGTGTCACAGACATAATTACAATGAAAGTTCTTCCATCTTAGAGCGTCTTGGCATTCCCCCTCCACACAGGGAAGAACTCTTGTGCCTGCGTGAAACCATACGCATCCTGCGCCCACAGCTTAAGCACTGGCATCATAACAAAGGAAAAGTAAGCGAGCTGTGTCAACTTTTGCAAAGTGCTCCCTTGGAAGCTTTGCTTTTTATGATGGCGCGCACCCATTCAGAAGATTTGCGCATGGTTATTTCTCGCTATATCACCACATGGCGCCAAGAAAAAATCGACATTGGCGGCAAGGATTTACTTAAGCTTGGCATAGCCTCTGGCCCCCCCATGGGAGAAGTTTTGCGCCTTGTGAAAGCAGCTAAACTTGATGGTGAAGCAAGCAACCGTGACCAGCAATTGGAACTTGCCAAAAAGCTTGCCCACACTCACTAAAAGGTGTATAGCTTGGAAAGACCTTGACGTAAAAGGAGCACCTATGAAGGTATTATGGGCACCGTGGCGCCTATCGTATATTTTGGGCCCCAAGCCTGATTCTTGTGTCTTTTGCTTACCTGAGCATACAGATGAAGATGAAGAACGCCTTATCTTGCATAGAGGCAAGCATTGCTTTGTTGTCATGAATAAATTCCCCTATAACAATGGGCATCTCATGGTAACACCGTACAGACATCTTATGGACTTCACAGCCCTAACCCCTGAAGAGAATAGAGAAATCATGGATTTTCTTCAACGATGTACAAAGATTTTGCAACAACGCTTTAATTGTCAGGGCATCAATATCGGGCTTAATATTGGAGAAGCCGCTGGCGCAGGAATTCGAGAGCATTTACACTTTCACCTGGTGCCACGCTGGAATGGCGACTCTTCATTTATGGCTGTTATGGACGAAGTGCGCATGGTACCGGAACATCTTCAGGCCAGTTATAAAGCGCTTAAACCACTTTTTGAACAATCTTTCCCCACCTGTCAGGAGGCCTCTCAATGCGTTATGTAAAAGTTTTACTTTTTGTACTCATCTTCTTTGTAAGCATGGTTTTCTTCTTCCAAAACCAAACTACGCTTTCCACCGAGATGAAATTACAGTTACAGCTTTTCTTCATCGAACCCATGGAGTCCATTTCCTTACCTTTCTATTTCTTGGTTTTGGCAGCTTTCTTAGTGGGCGCTCTTTTGGCCATGACAGTACTTGTTTGGGATAAGATGAACCTTTCTGCTCGCCTCATGAAAGCCAACTGGCGCGTGCGTTCCTTAGAAAAAGAAGTGGCTTCTTTAAAATCTCAGCAAGCTCTTAAAGAAGTGCCTGCCATCGAAAGCAAAAAAGAAGAAAAAATTATTGAAGAAGTAAAAGAAGTTAAAGAAGAGCCCAAGCAAAGAACCACCACGGCCACTCCCGAAGACTTTGCATAATTTACGCAAATATGACACATTTCAAGGGGCAAAGGTTTTTGCCCCTTTTTTTTAACTCTTACCCCCAAATACCATGAAGCAATCGCCCATACTCCCCTCAGAAAACCCAAGCACACAAGATACACCTGTCTCTGCTATGCCCGACACACCACCTGCCAAGCTCACGCCCATGTTTGAGCAATATTTGCGCATAAAAGCAGAATACAAAAATTGCTTACTTTTTTACCGTATGGGTGACTTTTATGAACTTTTTTATGAAGATGCAGTCACCGCCGCCAAGGAATTACAAATAACGCTCACCGCGCGCCATAAGGACAGCCCTTCTCCCGTGCCCATGTGCGGTGTGCCTTGGCATGCTTCCAAAGGTTATATTTCACAGCTCATAGCCAAGGGCTATCATGTGGCTGTGTGCGAACAAGTGGAAGACCCCAAAGCCACCAAGGGACTTGTGAAGCGCGAAGTGACACAAGTTCTTACCCCCGGCACCGTCATTGAAGATGATAATTTAGAAGCCAAAAGCCATAACTATCTTGCGGCTCTTTATATGGACGCCAAAGAAAGCGATGCTAAAAATTCACTAGGATCTTTGGCGTGGGTGGACACCTCCACCGGTCAGTGGTCCGGTATACATGGAGCCAAAAAAGCTGAACTATGGCAATGGGTACAAAAGCTTGCGCCGCGCGAGCTTCTTTTACCCGACACGGAAAAAGCCCCCGCCGGCCTATTGCTGGAAGGCATGCAGCTTTTACGCGTGGCCGCGCGCAGTCACTTTGATTTAAACAATAACACGCGCCTGCTTTTAGAAGCCCAAAATGTCAAAGAATTAGCGGCCCTTGGACTGCACAACAAAAACGAACTCACCAGAGCTTGCGGTGCCTTACTTGTATATTTGAGTCAAGTACAACGCTGCGACATCCGCCATTTGCAGCCCTTCGCGCCTTTGGACTTGCAAAAACATTTGCTCATGGATGAACTCACCGAGCGTAATCTCGAAATTTTTGTGCGCCTCAACGGGCGTAAGGGCCTTGGCACTTTATGGCATATATTGGATCACACCCTCACCCCCATGGGCGGACGCCTATTGGAAGAACGCTTGCGCCACCCTTGGCGAGAGCTTGCAAGCATCAACAAACAGCAAGATGCCGTCACACATTTTTATCATGACCATGAAGTGCGCCGTCCATTGCGCGATGCCTTAAAAAACGTCTTTGACCTTGAACGCATTTCCACGCGCATTCATTTACAAAGGGCCATGCCCCGCGATTATATAGCTTTGCGTCATTCTTTATCAGCATTACCAGCCTTAAAAGAAGCTGTGGAAAAATCCTCCCGAACTCTACCCGCGGGTCTTGAAAGCTTACTTAGCCATTGGGACAATTTGGAAGACATCACCGATTTGCTTGAACGCTCCTTGGTGGATACTCCTCCCAATACCATCACCGACGGTGGTCTTTTTAAGGTGGGCTACCATAAAGAATTGGACGAATTCATCGACCTTGCCGAGCATGGCGAGCAAAAGCTTCAAGAAATGCTTCGCCTTGAGCAAGAAAACTCTAAGCTTAGCAAATTAAAATTGGGCTACAATCGCGTCTTTGGGTATTATTTCGAGCTCACCCGCGCCGCTGGACAAGGAGATATTCCTGAGCACTTTGTACGCCGCCAAACCCTTGCCAATGCCGAACGCTTCACCACCACCGCTTTGAAAGAATTGGAAGATGACATCATGCACGCGGCGCAAAAGCGCAAAAGTTTAGAATACACCCTCTTCCAAGACATTCGCGAACAAATCAATGCACAACGCAGTCGCATTCTCTTCAGCGCGCACAGCATAGCTCAGTTGGACTACTGGCAAAGTCTGGCCCATGTGGCAAGGCAAAATCACTGGACTGCGCCGGAGCTGGATAACTCACAAGATATTTCCATCCGAGAAGGACGCCACCCCGTGGTGGAAGCCATCATAGGCACAGGAAATTTTGTGGCCAATGACCTTACCATGGATGAGCGACGCCGCCTTTGCTTACTCACTGGCCCCAACATGGCAGGTAAATCCACAGTGTTACGCCAAACGGCCATCATCACCCTATTGGCGCATATGGGCTCCTATGTGCCGGCCTCTCACGTGCGCCTTGGCATTGTGGACAGGATTTTTTCTCGTGTGGGTGCTTCCGACAATCTTGCCGCAGGGCAAAGTACCTTCATGGTGGAAATGATGGAAACAGCCAGAATTTTACGCCAATCCACCAAGAAAAGTTTGGTCATTCTCGATGAAATCGGTCGCGGCACCAGCACCTATGATGGTCTTGCTCTGGCTTGGGCGGTGGTGGAAGAACTCACCAAGCGTTGCCAAGGCACCATCCGTACGCTTTTTGCCACACATTACCATGAACTCACGGCCCTTGAAGCTCAACTTCCCTCAGTGTTCACCATGAATATTGCCATTTGCGAGCATGGCGGCGAAGTAATTTTTCTACACCGTCTTGTGCCCGGCCCTTCCGATAGAAGTTACGGCGTGGAAGTGGCCCGTCTGGCAGGTGTGCCCATGCCTGTAGTGCAACGCGCGCGTCAAATTTTGCAACAATTGGAAACAAAATCCAGTCAGCAAAGTGAACCCATTCGCCAAATTCAAGCCAGCACCCTACCCGGCCTTGAGCTTCCTGTAAAAGAGTTGGATGCGCCGCCGCCACTACCGCACATAGATGGAGGCGGCGAGCCCGAAGAACATCCTCTCATTCGTATCATTAAAGATTGCGATCCTGAACATCTTAGCCCCATGGATGCTTTGCAAAAAATCATCGAATGGAAAATGCTCTGGGGAAAAGAGTAGGAATATCATTTTTAGTTTTAATCTTTGGGGAGGGGATATACTACGCCTAGGCGTTTTTCCTCTCCCCTCCCCCAAGCCCCCTTCTCCTTTCAAAACGCGCTCCCCACATGAGTTCCACAAGGCATAAGAAAAGGTACAGCCTCTGCAGGATACAAAACGCAGAAGTTTTTTTGACTTAGCTGTATTTTCTCCCTTGACTTATTTCAAATAATGTTGAACTATCAATCTATGGAAACAAAGCACGCAAGCACACTTTTTGAAGCCCTGTCCTCAGAACACCGTTTGGACATCTTCCGCTTATTGGTAAAAAGCGCCCCTCAAGGTTTAGTGGCCGGAGAGATTGCCAAAATTTTGCAAATCCCCACCACCAACCTCTCCTTTCATTTGAAGACCATCGTCCAAAGCGGTTTGGCTCATGTGGAAAGAGAAGGCCGCTTCATGCGCTACAAGGCCAATATTCCGCTCATGCTTGAAATCGTAGGTTTCTTAACCGAAAAATGTTGCGACAACGATCCCGCCGTTTGCCGCCAATTTAGAGCTAAAGCGCATATTGAACCTAGTCTTTTACCCGAAAGAAAAGGATAACCTTTTAAAGCTAAATCATACTAGTAAAAGTTACATTGCGGCAAAGGCCTCTCTTCAACATTCATCCTTCATCGGCATGAAAATTTTTTAGACAGCCTACCCAAAGGACGCGTAGCTTCCCGTTGGTGAGTTTTCGAAATTTACGGGAATAGAGAATAAAACGGGGCTGAGAAAAGAACCTCTTTTTAAAAAGGCTTTCCTCCAGAAAATATTACCAGTAGTGTGAAATTTTTTTCGCCTTTAACATTAACAGTTCAACAACTATCAAACTAACGAGTGCATTATGGACACCACGCAAACCACCTCATCAAATTGGAATGTAAAA
>CAYJHD010000033.1:0-20736 GCA_964370015.1 uncultured Desulfovibrionaceae bacterium
AGCCTTACAGGCGCATAAGAAAAACCACCAGCTAGGCTGGTGGATTCTTACTTATGTACTTGCCCAAGCTGTGCGGGGAAATAACTTGCGTTTTTGGGTACTTTTAGACACAATACGCCTTTTACAGCATGCCAAAGAGGGAGAAAATTTGTGGAAAAAATTGCATTAATTACCGGAGGGGCCAAGGGTATTGGTCGCGGCGTGGCTTTAGGTTTAGCCGCTGACGGTTTTGATATTTGGTTGAACTATCGAAGCGATCACGAAGGTGCTCAAGCTGTGGCTGCTGAAATTGTATCCCTTGGGCGTCAATGTGTGCTGCTACCCTTTGATGTGTGCGATAAAGAAGCAGTGAGCGCGGCACTTGATCCTTTGCTTGAAGAACATACCCCCTATATTTTGGTGAATAATGCCGGATTTGCCAAGGATACGGTGTTTGGGCTCATGAGCGATGCGCAGTGGGAAGATGTGCTTGATGTGCATTTAAATGGTTTCTTTTATGTGACACGTAAAATTGTACCTTTGATGATGCGCAAAAGACAAGGGCGCATCATTACCATGGTGTCCACCGCAGGGCAAAGTGGTAATGCAGGACAAAGCAATTACTCCACCGCCAAGGCTGGTCTTATAGGGGCCACAAAATCTCTTGCCCGTGAACTTGCAAGACGCAATATTTTAGTCAACGCCGTGGCTCCAGGCTTCATCGAAACAGCCATGACTGAACATTTAGATATGGCTGAACATGTGAAATACATCCCTCAAGGGCGTGCCGGAAAAGTGGAAGAAGTGGCGGCATGCGTGCGCTTTTTGTGCTCTCCCGGTGCCAGTTATATGACAGGACAAGTGCTCGCCGTTAATGGCGGCTTGTATATGTGAGTTTAGCATGAAAAGAGTTGCCATCACCGGGGTAGGTGCCGTTTCAGTACTTGGTTTAACGGCTGAAAATATAAGCCAATCGCTTTATACAGGGCGATCGGGGCTTGTTTTTGAGCCCCAGCGTTTGACGCATGGATTGCGTAGTGGACTTACCGGCCACATTGAGGGTTTTGATAGCGCCAAGTATCTTAACCGCAAGCAGCGTAAAAGTATGCCGGAATTTGCCGTCCAAGCTCATAGTGCGGCCATGGATGCTGTGTTACATGCCGGTTTAGAGCCACAAGACTTGGCTAATGATACATCGGCCCTTATTTTTGGTAATGATTCTTGCGTCATTCCCACTTTAGATCAAGCTGAGGCTCTTAGCCAATGCGGTAGCACCCAAAGTATGGGTAGCGGGCATGTTTTTCGATGTATGAACTCCACCATCACCATGAATTTAAACGTGCTTTTTGGTAATACTGGTGCTGGTTGGACGGTGAGTGCGGCTTGCGCCAGTGGTGCCTATGCCATAGGCATGGCGGCCGATGCCATACGTCTTGGGCGCATGGCACGAGTATTGTGCGGCGCTGCGCAAGAGATGGGCTGGAATGCTGTCAGTGCTTTTGATGGCTTGGGGGCTTTTTCCACAAGGCATGATGCACCTGAGTTGGCATCTCGTCCTTTCGATAAAGATCGTGATGGCCTTGTGCCCAGCGGCGGTGCGGCGGCCTTGGTGCTGGAAGAATACTCCTTGGCGCAAAAACGCGGTGCCACCATATTGGGAGAAATTTGTGGCTTTGGCTGTAGCGCAGATGGTGAGGCTTTATCTGTGCCGAGTGCCGTGGGGCTTTCACGCGCCATGCGTATGGCTTTACGCGATGCTAACATGCAAACGCAAGACATAGATCTTATCAATGCCCACGCCACATCCACACCGCGCGGTGATGCGGCAGAAGCGGAAAATATTATTCGTGTTTTTGGAGAACATTGTCCACCTGTCATGGCTCTGAAGGCCCTTACAGGCCATGAGCTTTGGATGTCCGGCGCATCGCAAATGGTATATGCCACACTCATGGCGCAACAAGGTTTTACAGCTCCCACCTATAATTTTATCGAGGGTGATACCACGCCCTTAAATATTTTACGCCAGCGTAAGGAAGAACCGGCACGCACTATACTCTGTAATTCTGCAGGTTTTGGCGGCAGTAATGCTTGTTTAGTGGTGCGCTATTCATGAATATAGCCATTGTGGGAAGCGGAATTTCTGGTTTGAGCGCGGCTTTGCTTTTGGCAAAGCAAGGACACAAGGTCAGTATTTTTGAAGCAGGACCAAGGCCGGCGCCTTTGCTTGCGGGATTTAGGCGTAAAGGTTTACTTTTTGATACAGGCTTTCACTATGGTGGTGGCATTGGTGAAGGTGGTATATTGCGCCAATGGTTACAGGCTCTTGATATTGAAAAATACTTAGAGTTTTACCCCGAAGGCAGCAGTGAAGTTTTTTTCTTTGAAGATGGCAGTCAAGGATATTTACATGCCGGCGAAGCACTTCTTCCCAGTATTGAAAAACAATTTCCTGGTCACGGGCTTGGTATGCAAGACATTGTGCATGATTGCGATGCCGTATTGCAACTTTCTCCCTATACCAACCCTCATCTTGAGGAGGATCCCTCCTTACATCTTGGTAATGCACAGAGTACATTGGCATATTTGGCAGATAAGCCCTTACCCCAGCGCTTAAAGGCCATGCTTATGGCGCGTTGCTTGCTGTATGGCACACCACCTTCTCAATCTTCGTGGGAGCACTACGCGCTGGTATCTGGGCCGTATTTTCACTCTTGTGGCACGTGGAAGGGGGGTGGAGAAGCCCTCGTGAAGGCATTGTTGCAAGAGCTGAAAATTCATGATGTATCTGTACAGTGTCGTAGCCGTGTACAAGCCATTTTAGGGCAAAAATCCACAGGTATTGAGGGTATAGTGCTGGAAAATGGTCAGCAATTATCCTTTGAACAGTGCTATTTTACAGGGCATCCTAAGCAATTACAAAGCCTCTTGCCGCAGGGGGCTTTACGTCCTGCCTTTTATACGCATATAGAGGATATACCGGAAACATTGCCTGTACTTATGCTTTTTGCCCAATGTTCAGCCTTTGAGCCGGGGCAAAGCATGTATGTGCTCACTGAAGAGCATGAAAAAAATCCTGACAGCATGTTCTCTTCTGAGGGACAAGAGTCGGGCCTCTATATGTGCACAGGCTATCCAGCACCAGAGGCACAAGATAGCACCTCTTTGCCGCTTATGATGTTACGTTTTTTGCCACCTTGTTCTTTTGAGGATTTTTCCAAGGAGCAGTACGCAGAGTATAAGGCTAAAGCGGTGCAAGAGCTGGTGGAGCTTGCGGAAAAGCGTTGTCCTCAATTACGCGGAAAGTGGCGTGTTTTGGATGCTGCCACCGAGCGCACCATGCGTCAATGGGTTGTGGGCGGCACAGGATCTTTATACGGCATGCAGCATAGGGTTCAAGATATGCCTTTACTTTCGGTGACACGTATGCCGGGGCTTTTCTTGGCAGGGCAAAATATCATTCTTCCTGGAGTATTGGGGGGAATTATCAGTGCTGCACTGGCTGTGGGATTTAGTTTGGGACACGATATGGCATTGAAGGAGTTTCGTGCATGCGCACGCGCGTAGTCATTACAGGTATGGGGGCTGTTTCTCCCTATGGTGAAGGTGTGCAATGCATGGTGCACGGCATGGAGCAAGGGGAAAATGTTTTACGCATGGCCCCGCATCACATTGGTGGGTCTCAAGTAAGTGTAGCTGGGATTGTACCGCCAGTGGCAGAAAAGCGCATTCCGCGCGAACTTCGTCGTGCCATGTCGCCCATGTCCATCTATGCCACTTTGGCTGCGTGGGAAGCTTTAACGCAAAGCGGCCTTATGGGACAAGGGGAGCAAGGACAGGAAATGTCTACCGCCACGCCACGTCCTCGCATGGGCTTAGCCTTGGGATCTACTTTAGGCAGTACTCAAGCCTTGCATGATTTCTTTGCCACTTTCTTGGAAGAAAATAGCGTTGAAAGTGTGCGCACCACCACATTTTTCAAGGTGATGAGTCATAGTGCGGCTTCCAATGTGGCTTTAGCCTGCCAAGTTCGCGGTAGGGTTTTAGCTCCTTCTGCGGCATGTGCTTCGGGGCTCATGGCTTTAGGTCTTGGTTATGAAAGTATTATGGCAGGGCAAGAGCAACGCATGCTCTGTGGCGGTACCGATGAATATCACGCCCTCACTTCTGCCACCTTTGATCGCATGGGCGCAGCCAGTCATGCCACAGAAGAGAGCAAAGCTTCCTTACCCTTCGATGCAAGACGTAGTGGTGTGGTGTGTGGTGAAGGAGCCGGCATGCTCTTATTGGAAAGCTTAGAAAGTGCTTTGGAACGTAATGCGCCCATTTACGGAGAAATTTTAGGCTTTGCCATGGGGCAATCGGCCAATATAGCTCAGCCTGATGTGGAGTCCATACGTTTTTGCATGGAAGAAGCTTTGCACAGTGCGGCATTGAAGCCTCAAGATGTGGGCTATGTAAATGCCCACGCCACGGCTACGCATCAGGGGGATAAGGCCGAAGCCGAAGCCATAGCACAGCTTTTTGGAGGACATGTGCCTGTGAGCTCTTTGAAAGGGCATATGGGGCACACCATGGCGGCTTGCGGTGCTTTGGAAAGCATTGCCTGTGTGCATATGTTAGCTCAAGGAAAGGCTTTCCCCACTTTGGGACTTGAACATATAGATCCTCTATTGCCTGCATTGCAATATGTACACTACGAGCAAGCGGCCTTAGCAAAACCTTTACTAAAGAACTGTTTTGCGTTAGGAGGGTGCGTGTGTAGTCTTGTTTTAGATAGGTATCATTCAAAGTAAAGGTTAATATGAACGACGATATGATTGCGGTCAAAGTGAATGCAGCTTTGGCAGAAGAGTTTGAGTTAGACGCTGAAGATTTACATGCTGAGGCGCATATTCGTGATGACTTGGGTCTGGATAGTCTTGACATTGTGGATATGGTCATTGTGCTTGAAAAAACATTTCAATTTAAGTTGCCCAATCGTGAAGCTTTGGCAACCATTCAAACCCTTGGGGATATTTATGCCTATATTGCACAGCTACGTGATACAGGTGTGGTGTCTTCTGACCAATAGTTTTTTGAGAAGGGGATTTGTGTCCCCATGAGGTAGACATGGGACAGCAAAATCTTGTCCAAGGCGCAGGTACAAGCGCATGGAAAACATGCGCCATTGCGGCTGTTTTTATTCTTTGGACAGTATGTATACTTCCCGTGGGCCTCTTTGCCGCTCTTCTTGCATGGCCTTTATCTGCCATGAAGCAGCGTCCTGTTTGGTTGGAGGAGGCGGCTCGTTCTTATGTGTCGCTGTATGGGCGAGGCATGCTCTTGTTATTGCGTCCATGGTTGCCTGTTCGCATACAAAATGCGCATAAAGTTTGGGAGCAAGGGCCTTGTGTTTTGGTGGTAAATCACCAATCTTTTTTAGATTTATACTTGCTTGGTTGCCAAAAACAAAGCAATTTATGCCTTGTGAGTAAATCATGGCCGTATAAAGTGCTTTTCTTTTTTGCGCCCATCATGCGTCTTGCTGGCTATGTGGATGCTGAAGCATTGCCTGCAGAAGAGGTGGCAAAGCATTGTCTTTTGCGTTTACAGCAAGGAGCCACGGTGGTATTTTTCCCCGAAGGCACACGTACTAGGGATGGCTCATTGCAAAAATTCCATGTGGGAGCTTTTGTTTTGGCTCAGCAAGCGCAAGTGCCTGTGGTGCCCATGCTCATTAAAAATGCGTGGCATGTATTCCCCAAAGGGGCAAAATTTTTTGCACCACAAACCATTCATATGGAAGTGCTAGATCCGGTTTTTCCGCAATCTTTTCACAAAGAAGATTTGCCACACAGGGCCATGCTTCGCCATGTGCGTAAGCTATTCACGGCTCATTTGTAAACAATTGTGAGGATAAGTTATGAAAAAAATTCTTGTTATGTCGGTTTTGCTTATGATGGTCTTTGCAGTGGGTTGCCGCCCAGGTACTCCTGTGACCAATTTGCAAAGCGTTCCTGTGACCACCCTTACCATGAAGCAAGCCACTCTTAATGAAGTACGTAAAGCCATTGTGGGTGGCGGGTCCATTACAGGCTGGCAAATGCGTGAGCTTTCTTCCGGTCTTTTAGAAGCTTCCATTGTTGTGCGCGGCAAGCATACTGTGGTGGTGGAAATTCCGTATTCTACGCAAAATTATTCCATCATTTATAAGTCCAGTAATAATATGGAATATGATGCCGCCAAAGGTACTATTCATCCCAATTATAACAAATGGGTTAATACCTTACGTCAAAATATTGATAAGCAAATTGATTTACTGCATGTGTAATTTTTCGACTCATGTGTAAAGAAAAAGATTGCACCAAGGAGGATGCTGTGGCCCAAAATATGTGTCGAGAAGAATGTCTCGATGTGTATGCTCTATTGCCACATCGTCCTCCTTTTTTATTGCTTGATAGTGTAAGTTTGAATGCTGAAGAGTGCCAAAGTCCTCAGACTGAAATGGGGCATGAAGGCGAACAAGAAATGGAGCAAGATGGGCTTTGGCAAGCCAGTGGGCAATGTCTGGTGCGGGAGGATAATCCTTTTGTGCGTGAGGATGCCAGCTTAGAGCCTGTGGCCTTTGGGGAGATGATAGCCCAGTGCGCCGGAGCTTTGGGGCTTTTGGCAGATGGCATGTCAGACGCTGAGGTTGGCCCTCCCATAGGGTATTTGGCCGCCATGCGTCCCATTCGTATGCATGACATGGCGAAAGTGGGCGATCTTTTACATATCTATGTGCGTCGCTGCGCCACCATAGGCGCCATTTCCTTGGTGGAAGGAAAAGTTTTTTTGGGCACGCAATGTGTGGCCGAAGGTCAGCTTAAAATTTTTGTGCAGGGGGCATAAACTATGCGAAGATTTTTCATGATGGCCATGGTTTCTTGTGCCCTTGGTTTTTTGTTTTTAATTCCCACGGCGCGCGCCGATGCACATGATGTTTTGCAAACATTGGCAAAACATACAGCTCCTTTGCAAAGTTTATATACCACCTTTACCCAAGAGAAAAAAATAACCGTCCTTTCAAAGCCCCTGCTTTCTCAAGGCTATATGTGCATGCAAAAGGCGCAGAGTGAGCAAAAAGAACGCTTGGTATGGGCGTATATCAAGCCGCAAGCATCGGGATTTGCCGCTGTGGGTAAGGAGAATTTTCACTGGAACGGCCCTTTGCAGCAAGGCCAAATGCCTAAACGTGCTCAAGGCCCCGAAGCCATGGCGCTTAAAACCGTGAGTGAGCATATACGCGCTTGGGTGCAGGTGAGTCCTGAGCATATTACCAGATTGTACACAGTGCAAAGTACCACGGAAGAAGGCGTACACATTCTTATTTTACAGCCCAAACAAAAGCAAAATTTTTTTGAGACACTTAAGGTGAAGCTTACTTCAGCACTAGATGGTGTACAAGAGCTTACTTTTCTAGAGAAAAATGGGGATAGTATGCGCATTTCATTTGCAAATCCACAGCGCAATACACCTTTACCTGCTGCGTGCTTTATTGTGCCTTAATGCTGAAAAGACACACTTCCTTTTCCTCTCTTGTCATGCAAGGGCATGTTTTTTTATTGCGCCATAGAGCCATGGTGATGGTAATGTTAGGTTTTGTATTGGCTTTGGCCGTGTATACTGCTTTGCATTCACGTACCGACATGTCTACGTTATCCTTTTTTCCCGATGCAAATCCTGAGCTGGTGCAGATGGCAGAAGCCTTACACATGGCGCCTTTTTCACGTTTACTCATGGTGGATTTTTCCATTGATCCCAATGCAAAAACACCGCATACAGGAAAAACATATACACAAGAAGATTTACTTGCTATGGCTGAGGCGGTACTTACAGCTTTACCTAAAGATTTGGTATCCCATACCACGGCAGTGCCCGAATTACACCCTCAGCAAGTGCTCTCCCTCATACCGTCCTTGGTGGATGAGAAAGCTTTGGCATATCTGGAAAAACAAGTACAAGCGCAGAGCATACAAAGCTCTTTGCAAGGCGGCATGGAACAATTGCAACAACTTTGGGGGGCATTGTCCTTGCCATGGCTACAGCATGACCCTTTGAATTTTCGTCAAATTCTTTTATCTCGCTTGCCAGCAACACAAAATTTTGGGCAGGTACATGGGCCCACAGGTCTTGTGCTCAGTGAAGATGGGCAACATGTACTCTTGGTATTGCGTCCGCAATTTTCCATGCATGAAGTGGATAAAGCTGCGCAACTTGTACACGTTTTGGATGACGTGCTACAAGAATATGTGCCGAGCCATGTACAGGTGCTTAGCACCGGCGCTCATAGACATAGCGCTGCCAACGCCAGCACCATTGAGACAGATATTAAACGTATTGTGTATTGGTCTTTGGCGGGTTTTGCTCTGGTGTATGTTTTTTTAGTGCGCTCGGTCACGGGGGCTTTTTGGCTTTTGGCCACGCCGGTGGTGGCAGGGCTTTTGGCTTGGGGGGCTGTGGCTCTCTCATGGCCGCTCATTGCAGGTTTGGCCTTGGGTTTTGGCGCATCCATTTTAGGCATTGCAGAAGATTATGCCATGCATATGCATTTTGCTTTACGCCATGGCAGAGCAAGGGGGCAAAGCAGTGCTGAGGTGCTGTGTGTGTTATATAAGCCCTTGGTGCAAGCGTTTTTACTTAATGCTGCCGGTTTTAGTGTCTTGCTTTTTTCCAGCATTCCGGCTTTGCGGCAATTGGCGGCTTTAGCGCTGTTTACCTTGGCTGGCGGTCTTTTTTTAGCCTTGGTCATATTACCTTTATGGACATCTTTCGCTGTGCCGGCACTGCTAAGCCTAGCCATGAAAAAACCGTGTGCGCATGGTGAAAATTCTCTACGCAAAGGGGCTGCCTGCGTCTGTGTGGCTTCATTGTTGGTTGCAAGTATTTTTTTATGGAAAATGGTGCAAGTGGACGTGTCGCCGCGTAGCATGGGGGCGGATGTGGCTAAAATAAGCCAAGACATGCAAACCATGCAAAAAATTTGGGGTTTTGAAGAGTCGGGGCAAGAGCATATTTTTGTGGTGCAAGGGGAAAGTGTAGAACAAGCTTTGCAGCGCTCAAAACTGGTGGTGCAAGAATTGACAGAAGCAGGCCACAGCGCACAATCTTTAGTGTCCCTATGGCCTTCGCAAGAGGAAATGGAAGCCAACAAAGCTCGGTGGCAGAGTTTTGTGGCAAAGCATGCCCATCTTTTCGCCACTGTACAAAGACAAGGTCTTCAGCAGGGCTTTACGGAGCAAACCTTTGCTCCCTTTCAAGCATGGTTAGAGCAAAAGCCGCATTCGCTCACAATGTCACTGTTACAGCAAGCAGGTTTGGGGGCCCTTTGGCACTCCTTTGTGGAGCAGGGAAAGAATAATCAAGGGCACGATAGGGTTTTTTCCTTGGTGTTGGCCAATGCAGAGGAAAATGCAGAGGAAAAAGCAGGGCAAAGCCCCATACTCTCTGACACGGCATCTGCGTATACAGTGCTTTTATCAGCCAGTACTCTGGAAAAGAAGCTTTTACAAGCTCTTCAAGCAGAGCAATATCTTTTACCCATAACAGGTGGAGTATGTCTGCTTTTATTGCTCTTATTTAGCCCACGTAAGAACGATATACTCTTGGCGGCCTTACCTCCTCTTGTGGCTATTAATGGTATTTTGTTAGCTTTTTTATGGCAAGAAATGTCGTTAACCTTGGCAAGTATGGCGGCCTTGCCCTTGGTTTTGGGGCTAGCAGTGGATCACGGCATTGTCATGACCCATGAACTTGGCGAAAATAAAGATTATGGTGTCCAACGTGCCATTGTGACCTCTTCGTGCACAGCCATTTTAGGCATGGGCTTACTTATGTTGGCAGAGCATCCTGCTTTGCATAGCATGGGGCAAGTTATCGTGGCGGGGCTTGTGGTGGAAATGCCCGTGGCTTTATGGATTATTCCTCTTTTTTATAAAAAATCGTCAGTTGTATAAAGGAATTTGATATGCATCGTGTACTTTGCTTGTTGCTTCTAACTGGCTTGCTGTTGTTTTCTTTGGGCTGTGCCTTACAATCGCATACTGTTCCTGTATGGCAGGAAGAGCCTTTTTTTGCCAGCTTTACTGCTAAAATTGCTCAAAGGGAAGAACTTCCTTTACAAGGCGGTATGGAAATAAGTGCGCAAGGTGGACGCATGGCCCTTATGACACAACACGGACGCACACTTGGGCTGTGTACATGGCAAGCAAATTTAGAGCAGACTTTACGTATGCACTGTGAAGCTTCAGAAGGTCTTGGTAACCAAGTGCAAGGCATGGTACAGCGTGTGGCATTGGCTTCGTATCGCATTGTGTATGGTTTAAAGCATGGAATGCAGGAGCAATCTTTGGGGGCATATGATGTGCAAGGGCAAGACGATTCTTTTATTTATATCGATAATTCTGGAAGTATAGAAATAAAATTACATGAAGGGGGACAGTAATGTCTTTACGTGCAGCCATCGAGCATTGTCTTAGGGATAAAAAAGCCACAGACGAAGGGCTTGTGGCTTGGTATGATTTACCCGTGGATAGCCCTATGTTTGCAGGGCACTTTCCTGAGAATCCCATTTTGCCAGCGGTGGTGCAGTGTTTGATGGTGCAAATGCTTGCAGAAGAGATGCTTAACCTTGGGCCTTCCATGTTTGATATTGATGATGCCAAGCTCATGGCACCCGTTATTCCCCCTTGTACCATAGGCGTTTTGGTGAAAAAGGGGAGAAAAGAAGGGATGCTTGCAGGAATGGTGACTGTGGGTGAAGCGACGCATGCAAAAATAGTTTTGCGGCAATCCATGAAGCCCTAAGGAGAGAGTATGACTTTTCGACGTCGTAAACATAGAAGCTCCATAGCACCCTTAGTGTGTCGTATAGAGCGCAGAGTGCGCTTTGAAGAAGTGGATCCTTTAAATATCATGTGGCATGGTCGTTACGCCAGCTGGCTTGAGGATGGCCGTGAAGCTCTAGGCAAGACGTATGGCATGCATTATACCGATTTTTATGCGCATAATGTGGTTATTCCTTTAAAAATTTTCCATGTGGATTATGTGCAACCGTTACAATACAATCAAGTATATACGATTGAGACAAGTCTTTTATGGCAAGATGCTGCTTTGCTTGAAATAGAGTATGGTATTTATGACGGCGCGGATAAGCTTATGACCACAGCTTTTACCACACAGCTCATGGTGACCAAGGAGCATGAACTGCTGTTGGAGCATCCACCTTTCTTTCAAGCGTTACGAGAACGTTGGCGCGAAGGCACGTTAACTCCAATGGAGCAGGAGAGTGTATGCTTGTAAAGGCATGTGTGGTTATACCTTTATACAATCACGGGGCAACCATACGCGATGTGGTGCAAAGGGTATTATTACATTGTCCCCATGTGGTGGTGGTGGATGATGGATCCACCGACGGCGGTGCCACACATGTGGCGGACTTACCCATTATTGTGCTGAAACAGCCGCATAATGAAGGTAAGGGCAAGGCACTTTTAAGGGCCGCAACGTATCTTATGCAGACAACGGCGCAAAATGAGGCGGCGCAAGCTTTTACGCATATGATTACGCTGGATGCCGATGCCCAGCACTATCCAGAAGATTTACCGCTCTTTTTTCAAGCCATGGAACAGGATCCACAGGCCATAATCATTGGCAATCGTGACTTTTCTGCCGCGCATATTCCTGGTTCTTCACGTTTTGGGCGAAGCTTTTCCGGTTTTTGGATGTGGGTGCAAACGGGATGCAAGGTCAGCGATATGCAAAGTGGTTATCGCGCCTATCCTTTAGATGTTTTTTCAACATTACAATTACAAGAAAGTGGCTATGCCTTTGAGGTGGAAGTGCTTGTGCAGGCAGCATGGGCTGGGGTGAGCATAAAGGGTATTGAGATAGCAGTGCTTTATCAAAGGGATGAAGAGCGTATTTCGCATTTTCATGCCCTGCGTGATAATGTACGCATGACATGGCTTAATACCAAATTAACCACAAAGGCTGTTTTTTGGCGCTTGGGGCAAGGCTTTTCTTGGTTAAAAAATCAACGAAGGTTTTCGCAAAAAGAAACAAAACAGGCATGGTCAAGCCGTAGTTTAGGGTCTAGAGCGCAGCATGAAATTTTTCGTTTTATGTTACGACATAATGCATTTTTTCTGGCTCGCATCGTCTTGCAAGTGGTGGTATTCTACTATACTTTAGTGCCGGCAGTGCGCCGTAGAGCCATACCTTATGTGAACCATCGTTTTGGCAAAAACATAACAAGTGGGCAAAGGTTTTACCATATTTGGCGATTGTATCGTCAATTTGGAGAGGTGCTCCTTTGCCGCATGCTTCACACGGAGAGCCAGAAAAGCGCGTTGAAAGCTTCGGAGCAATTTTTTTACACGCATATGCAAGATGTGCTTGCCGCCGGTAAGGGTTGTCTTATTGTGACGGCTCATGTGGGGGGCTGGCAATCGGGGCTTGCGGCTTTGGAGCAGTATCAACGTCCCATAGGTGTGTTATTGTGGCGTGATCCTAAGGAAGTGGATAAACATTATTTTGAAAATTCTCCGCATAGTATGGTGCGGGAAATCAATGCCGGGCAACCTTTGGAAGCCATGGTGAAAGTGCATACCACCTTGAAAGAGGGAGGGCTTGTACTGCTCATGGGAGATAGGTTTATGGATGCATCGGCTTTGCAAGGGGCAGAGCCCTATGTGCAGGTGCCTTTTTTGGGGGAAAATATACGTCTCCCCATCAAGGCCTATGCATTGGCCTCAAAATTGCGCGTGCCTTTGCTGGTGCAATTTACCATACAAGAAGGGCTGCATACGCGTTTGTGGAACAGCAAAGAAATAGTTGTTCCACCAAGGTTAAACCATCATAAACCAGAATTATTTTTACCGTATGCCTTAGAATATGCACAAGAATTAGAACGTTTTGTGCAAGAAAATCCTTATCAATTTTTTAACTTTCATAATATTTGGTTGGAAAAATCATGACAGAACAAGAAATTTGCCAGCGCTTAAAAGAAGCCATGATCATTGAATTGCGTTTAGAAGATGTGACCCTCGAAGACTTTGAAGATGAGATGCCTCTTTTTGGTGAAGATGGCCTTGCTTTAGACTCTTTGGATGCAGTGGAATTGGTGGTGTTGGTGGAAAAACACTTTGGCGTGGCCATTGCCGATGCTGAAGAAGCCAAAACTATTTTCCTTTCGGCACGTGCTTTGGCAAAATATATAAAAGAACAAAGGGATGCGGCGTAAGCTATGCCACAGCATACTCAAAGCTTAGCGCGTAAAGCTGTGATTACCGGCAGAGGCTGTGTGTGCGCTGCCGGTGAAAATCCTGAGCAAGTTTTTATGAATTTGTGCGGAACAGAGCGCACATTGGCTTCTTCTGCTCTTTTGGGAGAACAAGCCTTGCCATTCCCTTTTTTTGCGGCTCCTGATCACCTTTTTGCTCAAGGGCGACGCTTTTCTGCTAGAGATACCCTCACGTTGGCTCAATACGCAGCACAGCAAGCTCTTGAGCAAGCGGCACTTCCAGCGCAAGCCCTTGAGCGCATGTCCGTCATGGCAGGAACCACTGCCGGCAGTGCTTTGCATTTTTTATTTACCTATGCTCAAAAGCGGGGTAAAGAATTTAATACTCCTCCGCCCATGCCTCCTGCCTTGGAATGGGTACCACAGCTTTCCGATGCTGAGGAATATTTCCAAGTTAATTTGGCACTTAATCTTGTACCACAAAGTAAAGGTGCACGGCTTACCTTGACCAATGCTTGTACTTCCGGCGCCGATGCCATTGGCCTTGCCATGGAAGCCATTGCCCAAGGAGAAGACTGTGTATTGTGTGGCGGTGCCGATGCGTTAAGCATAGTGCCACATACAGGTTTTGCGCGGCTTATGATATATGATGATGCTCCTTGTCGTCCTTTTGATGGAAGTCGTAAAGGCTTGAATTTGGGCGAAGGTGCAGCCTTCTTGGTGCTGGAAAGCTATGAACATGCCATGGCGCGTGGTGCGCAGATTTTAGGTTTTGTTCTTGGCTATGGTGCTGCCACCGACGCGCATCACTTTACTGCGCCGCATCCTGAGGGACGTGGCCTAGCCGTGGCCATAGAAAAGTCTTTGGCGCAGGGAATGTGTTCGTGGAAACAATTGGCTTTTGTCAATGCGCATGGCACAGCCACGCCGGAAAATGATAAGGTGGAAGGCGGATTATTGCAAAGGCTCATGAAAGAGCATGCAGTGCCCGTGTGGGCCAGCAAAGGTAGTACGGGGCATACTCTTGGTGCCGCCGGTGCTTTGGAAGCTTTGCTATGTCTTGAGGCTCTGCGCCATCAAAAGGTTCCGGCTTCCTTGGGCTTTAGTATGCCAGATCCTGCCATTGGTTTAAGTCCCACCCAAGAAGAGACATCCATTACTGAATCTTATGCTTTATCCACGTCCTTGGGTTTTGGCGGTGGCAATGCGGCTTTACTTGTGGCCTCTGAGGCGTATGCATCATTGATTAAGGGAGCTTCTCATGACGCCATGGCTTAATATTTGCGGTGCTGGTCTTGTGTATTCTTTACCCCATGTGGCGGAACATACCGTGCCATCTTTACCGCGCGTACCAGTTGAAGGATTTGCTAAGCCTTCTTTAGATGTTTTACCTGAACTTTTAAGTGCATGGCGGCAAAAGCCTTGCCCACCTTTGCGTCGTATTCCCTTATATGCACGCATGGGGTTATTGGCTGCTTTGCAAGCTTTGCAACAAAGTTCTTGGCAGGGTGGAGGCGAGCAGGGCTGTGAAGATATGGCCCTTGTCATTGGGACTGCCCATAGTGGTATTGTCATGAGTATGGATTTTATGGATTCCATTCTTGATGCTGAGCCACGCCTGTCCTCTCCTACGGCTTTTTCCCATGCGGTGAATAATATGGGAGCAGGTTTACTTTCTCTTTTGCTGGATATACGTGGCCCCAGTGAAACTCTCTCACAGTTTGAACTTTCTTTTGCTGGTGCTGTGCACACAGCCTATTTGCTTTTGCATAGTGGGCGAGTGTCTCGTGTGCTTGTGGGTGCCATGGATGAAGTGGACGCGCGCTTTACGCAGTGCTGCCCAAGTATGACGGATACAGCGCAAGGAGCGGCCTTTTTCTGTTTGGAAAAAGCTGATGAAAGTACGGAGAAAGGACGTATGTGTGTGAGCTTTGGCGAAACAACTTCCATTGATATACAGCAAAATGCTTCCGTATTGCTTTCCGGTGTGGCGAAGCATGATGGTGGGGAAAACCTTTCTCCCTATTATGGCCAGAGTATGTGGACACAAGCTTTGGATGTATATTTAGCTGTTCAAAGTGCTGGTATGTATCATTGTCTGTGTACTGATACACAGCATGGGCTTTCAGCTCGTATTGATGTACAGGGGAGGGGGTAATATGACTTTTCTTTCTTCTTGTACGGATGTCATTGCCTCTTGGCCACTTTCTCGGGTGCCTTTATTGGACGAACGAGCTTTATGTGCCATTTTACAATCCATGACTCAGGCCATGGTGGGTAAACGTCAGCCTCTAGGATTGGCGGCAGAGCTTCCGGAGCTTTTTGCACAACGCACTTGGCAAGAGTTGGGATGCGATACGGCGCTTGTTCAAGAAATCATGCAGGCCTTTTATGCCATGTTTCCCGAGGATGCCACAGGAAAAGCTTTTTCTTTTTCGGTGCCGTCAACGCAAAGTACCGTGGGGCAAGCAGTGGAAACCTTGTACGCTTTATGGGCCGTAACATCGCGTCATATAGCTTTTTATACCTCTGGCTCCACCGGCACGCCCAAGGCTTGTTTGCATAAAGAAGATCATATTCGTCAAGAAATCAGTAGTATAGCCCCATATGTTAGCGGGCAAAGATCTGCCCTTGTGACGGTGCCCTTACACCATATGTATGGTTTTACCTTTGGCCTTCTTTTACCATTGGCCTTGGGCGCGCCCATTCGTAGTGTGCCGCTTTTGCCGGCCGCCGTGGCCTCTGCCATGCAAGAGGGTGACTTGGTGGTGGGGATACCGCTATTATGGTCTCGTTTCATGGAAAGTGACGCCTTTAAGCATGTGACAGCACCCAAAGAATCTTTATGCCTTCTTACGGCCACAGCCCCCACACCAGCCCATGTATTAGAGCACTTTCAAGGGCAAGGCTTCTTAATGCGTGAGTTTTACGGAGCTTCTGAAATGGGTGCCGTGGGATGCAGGCCTCAAGCTGGAAAACCTTTTAGCCTTTTGGGCCATTGGCAAAGGGGCGAAGATGGAGCCAGTGTGGAAAGCCTTGCACGTACTTTACCTTGCGGTCAAAAGGGCGAATACGCGCTTTTAGATCATATAACATGGCACAGCGAGCGTACCTTTACCCATAGTCGCCGTCTTGATAAAGCAGTTCAAGTGGGAGGGGTGAATGTGTACCCCGATCATGTACAAAAGCTGTTTTTGGAGCAAGTGGGTGTAAAAGATTGCTATGTACGCATTATGCGCCCCGAAGAAGGTGCGCGGCTCAAAGCCTTCATCGTGCCGGAACAAGGCCAAGACATGCAAGCTTTGCGCAAAGCTCTCACAAGTTTTAGTCGTAAAAGCTTAAGTGAAGCTCAAAGGCCGGGGGCGTATACCTTTGGTGAAGATATTCCACGCGGGCCTTTGGGTAAGCCTTCAGATTGGTAGAAAATATAATATAAATTCCCTCCCCCATAACGTATTTTACTGTTTATTTTTGGGGGGAGAAACCTTTTTAAAAAAAGGTTCTCTCCCCCCAACCCCCCCACTTCCAAAAAATTTTATGAGCGAATGGTATTTCTTTGTTATAAAAAATTGTGCTCGCCTTAAACTTTGTGGTGTCAGAACAAGGGCATAATATACACTTTTTATGACTTTAGTCGTAAAATGTAAGCGGATTCCAAAGAGTAGGAGTATATACCTTTGGTGAAGATATCCCGCGCGGGCCTTTAGTTCAGGTTGGTAGAAAATGTAATAGAAACTCTCTGACCCTTTTCGAGGCTTTTGGAAAGGGAGGGGTATGGGGGAGGGAAAACTTTTTCCGCTTGGAAAAGGTTTTCCCTCCCCCACAAAATAGCATATTACATGTATTTCTTGTGCCAAGAACAAAGAGGGTTTTGCACCATGGGAATTTTTTCCCAGTCGGCGTGCTTGGCATCGTAATGAAGCATGGCATTTGCGTAAGGATGGGGCATGCCAAGAAGCATTTGTAAGCAAAGGGTGGCTTGCAGTGAAGCAATGACACCACATACAGCCCCCACAGCGGCAATGGGTAAAGAACGGTCTTTTTCCTTGGCGTGCACATTCAAGCATTCTAGACAGGGAGCTTGCGCATCCTTAGCTGAAAAGCCATACACGTACCCATAAAAACCATCCACAGCACCATCAATGAGAGATAAACCATGCTTCATCGCATGGCCATTGACGAGGGCGCGCGTGGCCCAATTGTCCACACAGAGAACAATATGTTGCGCCGAACATTGCTCTAAACTTTGCGCGGTCACTTTTTCTGCTTTCACTTCACAATGGAGTTGTGGATAAAGATGAGTCAATTTTTCTTGAAGTAATAGAGCCTTGGATTGCCCTACTTCGTGTGGAGTGTAAAAAAATTGCCGATTTAAATTGGAAGCGCTCACCACATCATGCTCCCACACAGTGAGCCGCCCCACACCTGCAGCGGCAAGATACGTTATGAGAGGTACACCAAGACCTCCAGCCCCCACCACACCCACATGTGCCTTGGCAAGAAGCGCTTGCCCGTTTGAACCTATTTCGTCCAACTGCATTTGCCTAGTGTATATCTCATCCCTTTGCATGATGTTAACCGCCACCCACGGGAGGAAATAAAGATATGACGTCTGCATGCTTAACTGAGGCCGTTACCTTGGCATGAAAACCATTCACAAGACAAATGGCCACATCTTGTTCTGTGATATTAAGTTCTTGTAGGAGAGAGTCCACGGTGTCATGCTTTGCCGCATCCATAAATATAATCTTTTCTCTTCCTTGGCGTAATGTGGCAAAAAGACGTACTTCAATCATGGCTATTCCTCCAGGAGGATAGATTTCAACTATTGGATTTTACAATACAACATTGCGGCAAAATCTTATTTTCAAAGATAAGACTCTGCCGCAATTAAAGTTTTTTGGAGTGGGGTATGGGCCAACTTAACTGGGGGCTTTTCTTCAGAAAAGTTTTCCCCCAGTATATTTTATCAACAATCTAGTTCAGACCTAATCTTGCCTTGGTTTCTTCTGTGGGGAAGGCATCTACCCATCCACGCTCTTTGTAGTATTCTGGCAAAGTTACGTCCAATTTAGACAACATGCCCTTGGAGGGGCCGTCGCCAATGGGTGTTTCCAAAAGACGCTTAGGTAAAGTATCATCTTCTGGCTTCATGCCGGCTTCTTGGTTAAACATACGCTCAATATTGTAAATACGCTCGCCCACGGTGATGAGCTCTTCGGGCGTATAGTTGGTGCCTGTGGCAGCATTGAGTAAGTTTGCATACTGCGGCGCACCCAAAGCAAAAGAGGAGAATAAGCATAAGCCCATGCTATCGATAACGGCTGTTAAGTCTTGGAATATTTTTACCCAGAAGGCTTTGGATTCGGTGGCAGTTCTATCCAATTGTTCTGGAATACCCAAGACTTCGGGGGAAATTACATAGCCGCGCACGTGACAACCACCGCGGTTGGATGTGGCATAGGTTAAACCAATACCTTGTATGGCACGTGCATCATAAGCAGGAAGCTCTTGCTTTTTTACACTCATGGAAAGTTCAGGATGGCCATAATGTTCGCATAATCTGTAGCTACCGTCAGCCATGCGCTTAGCCAACTCAAGTTTGCCTTCGCCCATGCGCTTGGTCCATTCCACAATGGCTTTAGCACTACCAAATTCTAAAGGCACGCCGTCGCATTCTTCTTCTTTAATGGCACCAATTTTATAAAGTTCCATGGCAGCAGCAATGGTGCAAGGTGTGGAGATGGCATCAAGACCATATTCATTGCACCAGAAGTTAGCTTCGTTGATGGCAGGTAAATCGTTCACGCCGCAGCTACCGCCATAGGCCCATAATACTTCGTATTCAGGACCGCCCACTATTTTACCATTCAAATCAATGATGCGGCCGCAACCGATGGAACAACGATGGCAAAAGCCTTGCTTTACTATGTGATTTTCTTTTAAAGCTTCACCGGAAATATTATCGGCGAAATCTGAGTAAGCACCTTGCCAGTTGTTGGTGGGGAAAGCACCAATGCCGTTGACAATGTTCACCAACACAGCAGTGCCATAAGCACCAAGGCCTTCGCCGGTGACGGGGTGCGCTTTTAAAATACCAAGACAGTCTTTGTTGGCAGCTTTAAGAGCTTCGTCATCAAAAGCATCTACTTTGCTGGAGGAAGCTGTCACCACGATGGCTTTTAAATTCTTGCTGCCCATGACAGCACCCACACCACTTCTACCGGCGGCGCGATCTTTGTCATTCATGATACAAGCCAGCAAAGACTCATTTTCACCGGCAGGGCCCACGTTGAGTACGGAGCACTTGGGGTATACTTCTTTAAGTTTGTCATCCAAATCTTCAGAAGTCATGCCCATGTAATCATCGGCAGGAAGGATTTGGATTTTGTCATCTTCAATGGCAAGGTATACAGGCTTTTCAGACTTACCTTCCACAATAAGACCATCCCAACCGGCATATTTAAGCTTAGCACCCCAAATACCACCAGAGTTAGAGCAAGCAATCATGCCAGTCAAAGGGGATTTGGTGATAACCATGTATCTGCCGGATGTGGGGGAAGTGGTGCCAGTGCAAGGGCCGGTGAGGTAGACAAGCTTGTTGTCGGGCGATAAAGGCTCAACTTTGGCTACACCTTCATCATATAAAATTTTTGTGCCAAGGCCGCGACCACCAATAAATTCTTTCGCTGTGGCTAAATTCACTGCTTCTGGAGCAACAACACCGGTGGTAAGGTTAATTCTGGCAATTTTGCCTTTATACGCTGTAGTCATGACTACCTCCCATTAAAGATTCATACGGACGGCAGCACAAAAAAAAAGATTCGCCTGCCGAAGCATCAACAAATCCTTTCCAAAGCGTGGGAGGCATCGAATGAAACGGACGATACCCATAGGCTTAATACCATCACTATTAAGCTCGGATTGTTTATTACATACAAAATATCAAGAAAAGTGTCAAATCAAGATGACAATTTTTTTCACCGCCTTAATACTCCACAATTGCATCATTTATTGTTATCCCCCCATGGTCATATGATGTAGCATGAATTTTTTATAAAATTTTTCAGACTGCTCCTTGGGCCCTTTTAGATACATATAACAGCGCGGCAAAGGGCGTAACACAGAACTAGCTTGAATATCTTTCACCACCTTTGCTTCATGCCTTCCCTTTTGCTCTTCATAACATAAATCTGCACTCTGATCCTTTAATGAAATGCATACCTCATCATATATATATGTGGTGGCATTTATGGAGATCACCCCTTGCATTTGTCCTAAAAATTCTTGTAATTGCTTTTGTGAATACGCTAGATCCTTACATATCTCATCCATGAGCATACTCCCCTTATCAAGTTTCCTGTTAGATAGGGATAAATCATATTTATCTCGCAGTAAAGACAGACTTTTTTTAAAAACAACCCACAAGCACCACGAGGGATTTCTTGACATTAAAGAACACTTTTGGTACATGCATTCCAACGATGGAACAGTAT
>CAYJHD010000034.1:0-20074 GCA_964370015.1 uncultured Desulfovibrionaceae bacterium
GGAGTTTCCCTTTTTTCGCAAGGGCAGTTGTACGATTAAGTCGCGACTAGCTCATGTTATTTATGAAAAATATCTATTGCTTTTTCCATATTTTGACGCACCTGCACACCAAAAGGACAATTGGGCTCACATTGCCCACACATGAGACAATCTTGAGCGTTATTCTTTAATGATGCGTAATGGTGACGTACGCTTTGCGGAACCGTTTCTTGTTGCAAGGCTAAATCCAGATACTTAGTCACTGCCGCAATATCAATCTGCGAAGGACATGGCTGACAGTGATTACAGTACATACACCTACCTGTCATAACAATTTTCTTTTCATGAGCAAAAATATGACCATATTCGCGTAGCTCAGGATCTATGGCATAGTATTCAACCGCCTGCTCCACTTGTTCAGCATTATCGCAACCTATGAGCACAACGCGCACCCCACTGCGCTGTAAACAATAATGGATACATTGAGGCACTGTCATGGCTACGCCAAAGGGAGAGCTTTTTTCATCAAGTAAACTTCCCGCGCCCAATGCCTTCATGACCGTAATGGCCACCCCAAGGTTTTCACAAGCGCTATACAGCTTCTGTCTTGCGGCATCCACCGTCCATGCATGCTCGCCTAGGCCTTTATAGTCAATCAAAGTATAGACGTCAGTTTCAGCATGTTCCATGTCATAAGCAGCATTAATGCTAAACATTAATACGTCAATGAGTCCGCTTTCCACAGCTTTTAACGCAATGCGCGGATTATGCGAACTTAAACCTATATGCTTGATAATGCCTTTCTCTTTTTGTTCTTTAACATACTCTATAATCTTTGTTTCAAAAACTGATGTATAATCTTCATCACTATCAACATAGTGAATCATTCCTATGTCGATATAATCTGTGCCAAGCCTTGAAAGTAAATCTTCAAAAGATTCCTGGGTTTTTTGTAAGTCACGTGTTCTTTCATATTGTTCATCTTCAAACACGGTGCAAAAATGACCTTGGATAACAAATTTTTCACGCTTATCCTTAAGTGCCAATCCTATGGCATCACGCGTGGGAGCTTGCGGCATAAAAACATCTAGGAAATTTATACCAACTTCCATGGCTTTATCCATAATGGCACTGGTTTCAGCCACGGTTTTATTATTAAACCATTCACCCCCAAGGCCAATTTTACTCACTTTTATTTGAGTTCTACCAAGAATTGTATATTCCATAGCACATCCTATCTGAAAAATTATAAATAAAAGAAAAGTCTATTTTATCAGTACACATAATCACTATTTTTGACGACACAAAAAATTTTGAGAGTGCAATGTACCATAGTTCGATAAATTTTCATTTTTTCCTATTATAGCATAATATACTACAATGCACTTTTTTAACTTTAAAATCGTCCATGCGGCATGTCAATATGGAACCTTTTTTTCACTTAGTGTTGTAAAGGTAACCATTGCGTAAAAGAGAGAAGCGAAACTTATTAATAGCAAAAATTTTTCACAAAAAAACTCCCCCAGTATGACTGAGGGAGCATCATATTTTATGCCAACTACTCTATCAATATTAGAGTAAATTTTTACGAAGCTCTTCACCGCTACAAGGAGAAAGATAGGCAGGTGGTACATCAAAAACGGTGAATGCGCCCCTGGCACCATGCTTTTGAAAACGCATATTGGCACGAGCATACGCCACAAGCACAGCAGCTGTAAACTCTGGGTTAGAATCAAGCTTCAAAGAGTATTCAATTAAATGCTGTGATTTACCGCTGGCATCGCTTTGACCACTTCTCAAAACAAAACCGCCATGGGGAATACCACTATGGTTTTTATTAAGCTCTTCTTGAGAAACAAAGTTCACAACGGTGTCATAATCAGAAAAATAGTTAGGCATATTAACTATTTCGCTTTTAATCTTTTCAAGATCAGCGCCTTCTTTGGCCACCACAAAGCATTCACGTAAATGTTTTTCGCGTGTGGTAAGTTCAGGATTTTTGCCTTCCCGAACAGCTTGTAAAGCTTCTTCTTTGGGAATGGTGTATTGCTTACCATCAGCCACACCTTCCACACGTCTAATGGCATCGGAATGCCCTTGACTTACGCCCTTACCCCAAAAAGTATAATCTGTGCCTTGTGGCAAAATAGCACCAGCGTAGAGACGATTAATGGAGAACATGCCAGGATCCCAACCAACAGAAATAATAGCCACTTTTTGAGCTTTTTTAGCGGATTCTTCAACCTTTGCAAAGTAGCTTGGAATGTCAGCATGGGTATCAAAACTATCAACAACATTAAAGTGCTGTGCTAATTCTGGACCTTGCACCGGAAGATCCGTGGCGGAACCACCACAAAGAATGAGTACATCAATATCATCTTTTTTTGACAAAAGACTATCCATCTCCAATACGGGAACAGCTGCATTGATAGGTGTAATAGTTGAAGGATTCCTTCTGGTAAAAATACCCACAAGCTTCATGTCTGGGCTTTGCGCTATGGCAAGTTCAGTGCCACGTCCAAGATTGCCATATCCCACAATACCAATACGAATTGGATTTTCTGATGAATTCATATGTCCTCCAAGCATTATTACTAAAATTACGCTATTAAATATATATTCTAGCAAAAAATGATTTTTTTGCCTTGGTGAAAATATTACTATTTAATAAATTTCACAAGCTTTTTTTATACACTAACATAGCAACTATGCACGATAAAAACGCTCATTATGAAGAAAAATATAGTAAAAAAGTAGCAAATTCACTCTCTGTTTTCGCATTTCATATACTTAAAGCAATTTTACATTATTTATATTTTTCAAGCATCTCTTGAATCAAGACATCTTCTTCGGGAAAAACACCCGTAACAGCCTTGGAGTATAGTAATTCTTCATCTATTTTCACATCAAAAACACCACCACTGCCAGCTATAAGCTGAACTTGCACTCCAAGAGAGTCTTGAATTTTTGCTGCCAAACTGGCAGCTTTGGGTTCGTAATTTCATGCACCGCAATACGTAATGCTTATTTTCATACATATCTCCTTTGTAATATAGCAACGGTAAAAAATCTCCTTTCCCCTGTCAAGAATAGTCATACACACTCCTTATTTGACAAAGCATACCTTACTTATTACTTAAACTCATATATTTCACTTTGGAGTAAACCATGACCCCACAAGAGCGACTTTTGCAAAGCTTTTTTGAGCTAGTCCGTATAGATTCTCCCACCAGAAACGAAGAAAAAATGGCTGAGGCATTGAAAAAAATATTACAAGACCTTGGCTGTGATGACATTAGCGAGGACTCTGCCGGTCCCCGCGTTGGTGGTACCACCAATAATATTTTTGCCTATTTTCCAGGCACAGCGCCACATGCTCATACACTACCCACCATCATGCTCAGCGCACACATGGATTGCGTACAGCCTTGCCATGGCATTGAACCTCAACTCATTGACGGCATCATCACATCCAAAGGAGACACCATACTTGGTGGCGATGATAAATCTGGAATTGTTGCCATTATTGAAGCTTTCCGCCGCCTGCAAGAAGAAAATATCCCCCTGTGCAATATACAAGTTATATTCACCGTGGCAGAAGAAAGCAGCGTAAATGGCTCACGAAATATGGATAAAAGCAAGATTAGAGCCGATTTTGGTTATGTACTTGACTCCGGCGGTGCTCCTGGAACCATTATCAACGCTGCTCCTGGTATCCACAAATTCACTGTGAAAATAATTGGGCAAGCGGCACATGCTGGCCTTGCCCCAGAAACAGGTACCAACGCCATTGTGGTGGCAGCCAAAGCTCTAGCAAAGTTTCCACAAGGTCGCATTGACCATGAAACCACCGCCAATGTTGGCACCATTAATGGAGGTCACGCCACCAATATTGTAGCGGATTATGCTGAAATCACCTGTGAGGCGCGCAGCCTAAGTACTACCTCTTTAGAGAGTATTACCCAAGAAATAATTGAAGCTTTTGAAAGCACCGCCCAGGAGTTTGGGGCGCAAATTCATATTGATATGGATAAAGGTTATGACGCATTTAAACTTACCCACGACATTCCTGCCATAACTCTTGCGCAAAAATCCGCTGAAGACCTTGGCTTACCCATAAGCATTGAAGCCACAGGTGGCGGAAGCGATGCCAATAATTTTAATGGCTTTGGCATTCCCACTGTACCACTAGGTACCGGCATGTCTAAGGTTCACACCACAGAAGAATATATTACAGCACAGCATCTTGAACAATGTTGCCAATGGGTAGTTGCCGTATTAAAACGAGCATCCATATAAATAAAAACAAATAACGACATCTTCCTATATTTACTTTTCTCCCACCTACCAGAATAAAATACTCATTTGCCATTCTGGTAGGTGTCTTAAGATCTACATCTCCTCTCTAAAAATAAATTCAACAAAATATAATACACTATAGCTAGTGAATAATACATATTTTTTTATATAACATGACAAATAAAATGTGTAGATGTATTTTAGTTCTTCAGATTGACAAATAATAAACACATTGCTACTTATTTCAGAAAAATTGTCATTATTTAGAAATTTTATATGTGTTTTTTTATTTTTTATACAAAATTCTATATACAATGTCTATTAAAAATTACATATATAAACTGCCATTAGTAGTACTCTAAAGTAAAAGCAAAGCTTGTTATGTGCTGTAGTAAAAGGTTGCTTAACTCCTAAAGTATTTTTCAATATACATTCATATAATGATCAATTCATTTTATACTTTTACTATTCAAATGCATTTAATATATAATTCAATATAATAATACGTTATTTAATATTTTTGAATTAATTTCAAAACATATTTTTAATGTTCTAGAGATATATGTAAAAGTGAGTGGTGTATGGTTTTTGCAAGTTTCCCCTACTTGATATTATTTTTGCCTTTTGTGGTATTTTTCTATCATTTACTATGCCGCCATGGTTATGGAAAATACTGCTTTCCCTTTCTTTTTTGCGCATCACTCTTTTATTATGGATATTGGAAGTTATCCTATATCGGAATAATAATTTTTTCCATACTCAGCAATTTTTATTTAGGAAGATGCATTGATAAAGCTGAACAATGGCGAAAGCCTATTTTCCTATTGGGGGTTTTTCTTAACGTTCTTCTTCTAGGTTATTTTAAATATACAGACTTTCTTCTTTCCACAACTAATTACCTTTTTTCAACTACTATTCCTTTGGCGCATATTTTATTGCCCATTGGCATTAGTTTCTATACTTTTCAACAAATATCATACTTATCTGACATTTATAAGAAAAAATATACTGGAGTTGGTGAAGGTTTCATTGAATACGGCCTTTTTGTGACATTTTTCCCACAACTTGTGGCGGGCCCCATTGTACATCACGCCGAAATGATGCCGCAGTTTGCCAATGAAGAAAATAAAAATATTCATTGGGAAAACATGTATAAAGGCTTATGTTATTTAATTATAGGTCTTGCAAAAAAAGTAGTTCTTGCAGATTCTCTTTCCCCCATTGTCGCTTATACATTTGACACAAGCCAAAGCCTTACTTTCTTTGAAGCACTCTTTGGTTGCGTTATGTATACATTTCAATTGTACTTTGACTTTTCAGGTTATGCAGATATGGCCATTGGTTGCGCTCTGTTTTTTAATATCCAGCTCCCCTGCAACTTTAATTCCCCCTACAAAGCTGTAAGCGTTCAAGACTTTTGGCGCCGATGGCATATGACTCTATCTCGTTGGCTAGGCAGGTATGTGTACGTGCCATTGGGAGGTAACCGCAAAGGATTAATACGCACCCTTATAAATCTTTTTTTGACGTTTTTAGTGGGTGGTATTTGGCATGGTGCTGGTTGGGGCTTTGTGCTTTGGGGTGCTTTAAACGGAATAGCAGTACTTGTACACCGTATTTGGTCTGAAATGCTCGGTTTAAAAATGCCTATTCTTTTAGCTCAAATAGTAACCTTTAGTTTTATTGTATTGGTACGAGTCCCTTTCAGAGCCGTAAATTTTGATCGTGCAACAATAGTCACAGATGGTTTACTAGGAATGCATGGTATTGGTTTGGGAGCTGCTTTCATAGAAATGCTGCAAAACAATTGGCACAATTCTTTTATAATGGGAGGCTCAGTTTTTAATAATTATGCTTTTTTTATAGCAATTATGTCATATATTTTATTTGCTGTAAAAAATACACAAACACTTTTAGCATCACAATCCCTTCTTGTTTCAAAAAAGTTTTCTGCTTGGATAATATTTTTGCTTGTTTTATCTGTGATAACCCTATCCCTCCCCAATTATCGGCCAGAGTTTATTTATTTTCAGTTTTAGGAGAGCATCATGTATAAAAAGAAATTCTGTGCATCCCTCATTCTCAGTTTAAGCATCATCATAGCTATCTATATTTGCTATATGGCCTTTGCACATCTTTTTATGATGAAATACATGAATTTTGAATACCCAACGTTTGAAGCAACAAAAACACTTTCACAAACAGAAACATATCACGATCTAGTTGTATTAGGCGATTCACGAGCCAAAGCAGGTTTCATACCAAACAAAGTAAAAAGCTTTTCATCCATTAATCTTGCTCTTGGTGGTGGAACTCCCATAGAAGGCTATTACACATTAAAGAGATATTTGGACAAAAATAAGCCTCCAAAAGCTCTACTTCTCTCTTATACTCCATCTACGCATTATGGCGGTAGCGACACCTTTTGGGAGCGTGCTATGAAATTTCGCTATATACATATATCAGATTATATCGAGATTGAAAGATACGCATCGAATCTCAAGAAAATGCAAAAGAAATTGCATATGGAGTATGAAAGAATTACGTATGTTAATTTTATAAAATTATTTGTTTATTTTAAAGTTTATCATTCTGAAATAAGCACTTTTTTTCGAAAAGACCGTGATGACAATGTAAAAATTTTATCAGAAGTTATTGCCAGCAAAGGACATGTTTTCTACGGCACAAATGAAAAAGGTTCTTCTGAACTTGCTGGTGAACACCGTGCAGAAAAGTTTATTTTTGACGATCTTAATTTCATATACCTCAATAAAATTATTTCCTTAGCAAATAAAAAAAGTATACAAATATTTTTCTATAGCATGCCAAATAATAAAGCTACTTTTTTAAAACTCAATCCTAAATACAAAAGCGACTATACAAATTTCATAAAAAAATATTGTTTAGAAAATTCTTGCATTAATTTAAATACGTTTTGGTCTCTTGATGATAAATATTTTGGAGATTCAAGTCATGTATATGGTGGAGCTAACATCACCACAGATGATATTGAAGAAAAACTTCAACAATATTTATCTAAAACTTTATAGTATGTATGCATAAAGTAATAGTTTTTTTCGTAACATCCGCACTAAAGAAGTTACACGGGAAAATAGTATTTTAAGTAAGACTGAGCTCAGTTGAATAAGATAGAAAAAGCATAAAAAACTGAAGTACGTGTTACGATAAAGGATATAAAACTAGAAGCATATTTTTATAATTCTATGAAAAAACCCCCATATGTTTCACATACGAGGGTTCACACAATAATTTTGAAAAAAATTATACTACTTTCCCCAAATGATAGCCAATTGTTCGTCGGTATAATTATAACGGGTGCGCATACATACTTTAAAATAATCATTGCTCGTGGGGTTAAGTGGATCAACTGTGGCATTGGTCATATCTTGCGCTTGTTCAAAACACTCTGCCTTTGCCGCCTCAATATCGGCAGCAAGCATACTACCTTGGTTTTTTGAGGCACAAGCCCCTAACATGGAAAGCATTGCTATTGTTAATAAAGTCACTGTTATTTTGTTCATACATCCTCCGTTTTTTCTTAGATTTAGCCCCTCAAGGTGCTAAGAGTTAATATAAAATGTGTTTCGCCCATTGGACTTGGCCTTATACAAACATTGATCCGCAATGGACATGGGCTTTTTTGGATCCGTGCTTTCAATGCCAGCATAAATACCTAGGCTGATAGTAAGATATAATTTTTCTGTCCCAAAGATAAATGGGGTTTTTTGAATATGCGCACGAATACGCTCAGCGGCAATTTCCGCTTCCAAAGAAGTACAGTGCGGCATCACAATCATAAACTCTTCGCCGCCCCAGCGAAAAAGCATATCGCTAGTACGAATTTGCTTTTTCAATTCCATGGCCAAGTGCTTTAAAACTTCATCACCAAGATCATGCCCAAAAGTATCATTCACACGCTTAAAATGGTCAATATCAAGCAAGGCTAGCGCATAACTGCACTCTGTACGCTGTGTATTTGCCATGACCCATTCTAAGAATTTATCAAAATACCGTCTATTGCCAAGACCAGTAAGCGCATCTGTTAACGAAGTTTGTCCTATATGCATGACAGCATTTTGCAAAGCTTTATAGGTTCTTGAGCGTGCATACTCTAGACACGCTACCAAAACAAAACTTCCACTCATACAAATTAACAAGCGTAATTGTGTCCCAAATTCTATGGGATTAATGGCCAAATTTCGCAATGGCGTGAAAAAAAGCATCATAAGTAAAGCCAAAAAGCTTATAAATAGAATACTCCCCATGCGCAAGCCCATGGTTAAAATACATATGGGCGGAAAAATATTCACCCACAGCAAAGAGCGATGATCAGGACTTTCATCAAACATAACAATGAAAAGCCCTAAAAGCATGAGCATAACCCATAAAATAACAGAAATATGTAAATCTTTACAGCGCTCTTTGATCAAGCAATAAAAAGTGCCTATACTCGCTAAAAGAACAAACAAAAGCGGATACAAAAAGACAGAATCTTTTTCCGCTAAGTTCATGAGAAAACTCATACCAGAGCAAGCGCAAACCATGCCATTAAGGACAAAGGTACGCACTCGTTCAAAAGAGTTTTCCGTTAAGCTTACTGGAAGACTTCCTGGATTTTTGCCTTCCGACATGGAAAAAAAATCTGCAATATTGTATACTTTACTACTTTCTGATGGTGAATTCTGGTGCAACATATTTGCTCACTATTAAAAATTGTATCAGTGCGAAGGGATGCAAGAAAATCTACAAACAACGTACAGACAAAAAAACATATCTACAATTTCGCTCAACCTCATAACAGAATAAGCTATAAAAGTCCAGACACTTAAATCTACATTTGTGTAGCCTTATCTTCCTATAAAATATCTACTCAAAAGGAATTACAAGAGAAAACAGATGGGACACTTAATAACGCATTTTCCGTATTTCATCATTGCTGTAACCATAACGAGTTTTCATACACATGGTGAAGTAATTATCCCAGTGTAAATTCCAAGATGAATGAGGAGGATCAACAATGGCATTGGCATCTTGCTTACAATCATATATGGCTTCGCGTAAACGCACTTCTTCATAACTTGGCATTGTTTCTTGTTGCGTGGCGCAGGCACCAAGCAACATACACAAACAACAAATCCCCATACCTTTGTATAACATACTTTCTCCCTAAATTTACATTCTTATACGTGTTTCCATATCTTTTTTCAGTGTTGTCACAGAAATATGCGTATTATACCCTGTCATGGTAGCCACAGCCACAACAGTATCGTCACTGTCGTAAACCCGTACATCGTATGTTCCAAGGGTTTTACCGCAACGCACAGTTTTGGCCACAGCTCGCAAAGGGCCAAGACGTCCCGGCTCCAAATATGAAATGGAGGATTGCACCGTCACAAAAAAAGAACCCGAAGCATGTGCAGCGGCGGCAAAAGCCATATCCACCAAAGAATAAATGGCCCCCCCATGAGCATGTCCCATACCATTGCGATGCAAGTCAGTTAAAGGCATCGTTGCCACAGAATGTTCAGCACTAATTTCGATTATTTCAATATTAAGATGAGCTGCAAAGCTATCACTTTCTTGAAAATATTTATTTAAAGCAACAGCATCCAAAACAGGGGAACACATTTTTTGCATGGATAATCCTTTACAGCCCTTCAGGTAAATTTTCTTCTGTATACAGATGAAATCCGGCTTGGGTTAGCATATGTGCCCAAATCCCCTGTCCCGCAGTGAGCTTTTTAGTAAATGACCCATCATAGACGCCATGAGCACCACAAGACGGTGAACGAGATTTCACAATGGCCATTGTACACCCTGCCTTTTGGGCTTGTTCCAATGCCAAAAGAGCTCCGCGAACAAAGGCTTCTGTTTTATCTTGTCCCTGAGCCGTAACAACGCGCTTTTGCAAAGGAGCATAGCCGCCTTGTGCAGTCTCTTGAAGCTCGCAAGGTGTACGCGGTGTGGGCAAACCACCTAAAACCTCAGGACAAACAGCCACTGCCTTTCCTTGCTTCACTAAAAGACGCACCGCATCACATACATTAGACTTGCCATCATAACGACAAGCTTGACCTGCTAAACAAGCACTCACAACATATTTCATCTTATATACAATACGCACTAAAAAGCATTAGGCAAGGTGGCAAACTGAAGCAAAAAGCAAAAAAATTTTTATGTCATGAAAAAGGGAGGCTTTTGCCTCCCCTTCGTATAATTAATGTGTTTTTTCTGATGAACTTTCGCCTTTATCATGACGCAAAGATAAATACAAAGGCGTAGCCCCACTACGACCGCTAAAGATTTCTTCAGGCGTTGCAGCCAAAGCATGAGGCAAAACCTCATCCACATGTTCTACAAAAATCACCTCTAAATCTTGTAACACCTCTTGGGGAACTTCCTTCAAATCTTTTTCATTGTCGCGTGGCATAATGACCTTGCTTAAGCCAGAGCGACGCGCAGCTAAAAGCTTTTCACGTAAACCGCCAATGGGAAGTACGCGGCCGCGTAAGGAAATTTCACCGGTCATCCCCACATCGTTACGCACAGGGATTCCCAACAAGGCAGACGTAATGGATGTGGCCAAAGTAATACCAGCCGAAGGACCATCTTTAGGGGTAGCCCCAGAAGGCACGTGCACATGTATGTCTACCTTGCGATAAAAACGCGGGGACAGTCCAAGAATATCAGCGCGAGAGCGTACATATGACAGCGCCGCTCTGGCAGACTCTGTCATGACATCGCCCAATTGCCCTGTGGTTGCCACATGACCAGATCCAGGCATGAGGCTAGTTTCCACCATTAAAATATCCCCACCGCGCTGATTATATGCAAGACCAATACACACACCCACTTGCGCTTCTTTTTCGCGCTCGTCATGGCGGTATTTTTTTACACCAAGAAAATCAGGTAAGTCTGGAGTATCAATATCCACGCACATATCCATATCATCTTTTTCCACCAAGCGTATGGCAGTCTTACGGCATAAAGCGGCAAGCTCGCGCTCTAGATTACGCACGCCGGCTTCACGGGTATAATTACGGATTATTTGAATAATGGCATCGTCAGACAAGGAAATATTTTCTTCCTTAAGGCCATGCTCTTTCACTTGCTTAGGCATGAGGAATTGACGCGCAATATGATTTTTTTCTGTTTCCAAATAGGAGTTCAGCTCAATAATTTCCATACGATCCTGCAATGGAACAGGGATAGAATGCAAAGAGTTGGCTGTGGTTATGAAGAAAATCTTGGACAAATCATAATCAAGATCCAAGTAGTGATCCATAAAAGTATTATTTTGTTCAGGATCAAGCACTTCCAATAAAGCTGCCGCAGGATCACCGCGAAAATCTGCACTCATTTTATCAATTTCATCAAGACAAAATAAGGGATTATTAAATTTAACACGCTTTAAAGATTGCAAAATTTTACCTGGCAAAGCCCCCACATAGGTGCGTCTGTGACCACGAATCTCAGCCTCATCACGCACACCACCAAGAGAAAGACGCACAAAGTCTCGACCTGTAGCCGCTGCCACAGATTTTGCCAAAGAAGTTTTACCCACTCCGGGGGGGCCCACTAAGCATAAAATGGGGCCTTTCAAAGCACCAGCCAGCTTTTGAACGGCCAGATACTCTAAAATACGCTCCTTGGGCTTCTCAAGACCAAAGTGGTCATTATCAAGGATTTCGCGCGCACGCTGAATATCCATATCCACATCTTTCATGGTGTCCCAAGGTAAATCCATGAGCCAATCCACGTAATTGCGAAGTACGGTATACTCAGCTGAAGAAGTGGACATGCCCTTGAGTTTACGCAAAGAGTGCAAAGCCTTTTCTCTGGCCTCTTCCGGCATGGCTCTTTCTTTAAACTTTTCTTCCATTTCCACAAGTTCGGCTTGTGGATCATCATCGCGGCCCATTTCTTTATTAATGGCCTTGATTTGTTCATTTAAATAATAATCACGCTGATTGCGCTCCATTTGGGTGCGCACTCTGCCCTTAATGCGCTTTTCCACAGAAGAAAGAGCAATTTCTTCTTGTAAAAACTCATAGGCCTTTTCAAGACGCTCCACAGGAGTTTCCAGCTCAAGAGCTTCTTGTTTTTTGCGATACTCAGCCTTCAAATGCGGAATAATGGCGTCGGCTAGCTTTCCAGCATCGCGCAAGGTATTCATGGCATTGAGCATTTCTTGCGTCATTTTTTTATTGACTTTACTGTAGTCCGCCAAAGCTTCCTGCACAGCTTTAATGACAATTTTTGCTGCATCGGAATCGTCGGTCTTTTCTTCGGTAACGAAAGTGCGCACACAAGAATAGGGTTTAGACCCAAAGGGTTCTTCTTGACTCATACCTTGCCACGTGGCGCGGTATAAACCTTCGAAAAGCACTTTAATGGTGCCGTCGGGCAAACGAAGAATTTGCAAAATACGGCTTACAACACCCACAGGATATAAATCATCTGCTTCAGGTTTTTCTATGCTGGGGTCACGTTGAGCCACCAAGAAAATCTTTTTATCATAATCGCTGTGGCCAGCTTCAATGGCGCGAATGGAAGCATCACGTCCCACAAAAAGAGGCATAATGGCGCGAGGAAACATGACCACATCACGAATGGTCATGAGAGGTATTTCTAAATCAAGGGCATCGGAACCCAAGGCATCATTATTGGAAAACTTAAAAGATGATATTTCTACCATAAAAATTCCTCGTACATGGCAAATGTACTGCTTTTGGCTAGGAAAAGCTCAATACTAGGCTCTTTTTATGTGAAAGAGCTTAGAAAAAAATTATCATACCACATAAAAATAGAGCTCTACAAAACGTAGAGCTCAAAAGTACTAGCTGGCGGCTTGCTCTTCGCTATTCTCATCATTTTCGTAGAGAAGCACTGGATCGCGACCTTTATCAATAACGGCTCTATTGATGAGGCATTCACGCACATTGGTCATGGTGGGTAAATTAAACATGATATTTAACATACTTTTTTCCATGACGTTGCGAAGACCGCGAGCCCCAGTTTTACGCTCAATGGACAGCTCTGCGATGGCACGTAAGGCATTACTGGTAAAGCGTAAGGTAACATTTTCCAATTCGAAGAGCTTTTGATATTGACGCACTAAAGCATTTTTAGGCTCCGTTAAAATGCGCACCAAGTCATCCACTTCCAAATCATCCACATGGGTAAATACGGGAATACGACCCACAAACTCAGGGATGAGACCAAATTTCACCAAGTCAGCTGGGTGCATTTCGTCCATCATTTTGGACAATTCCATGTCTTTATTCACACGTGGTTTGCCACCAAAGCCCATGGAACCACCGCTCATGCGTTGGCTTACAATTTTATCGAGCCCCACAAAAGCACCACCCACAATGAAGAGAATATTGCTGGTATCCATGCGAATAAACTCTTGCTGTGGATGTTTACGTCCACCCTTGGGAGGAATATTGGCTTCTGTGCCTTCAATGATTTTTAATAAAGCTTGCTGTACGCCTTCACCGGAAACGTCACGTGTGATGGAAGGTCCATCGCCCTTACGTGAAATTTTATCGATTTCGTCGATATAGATGATGCCTTTACTGGCTGCTTCAATATTGTAATCGGCATTTTGCAATAACTGCACAAGAATATTTTCTACATCTTCACCCACATAACCAGCTTCGGTCAATGTGGTGGCGTCAGCTATGGCAAAAGGTACTTTTAGCGTACGGGCCAAAGTTTTAGCAAGCAAGGTTTTACCACTACCGGAAGGGCCCACCAACAAAATATTGCTCTTTTCCAGCTCCACTTCGCTGCCGATGGCTTCAGCGTGGAATACACGCTTGTAGTGATTATGCACAGCCACAGCCAAAATCTTCTTGGCTTCATGCTGACCGATAACATATTCATCTAAACGGTCTTTAATCTGCTGAGGCGTGAGTAAAATACCATCATCTTGCACTTCGGTGATATTTTGCTGCGCTATAATATCATTACAAATACCTACGCATTGATCACAAATACGCACATCGCCTTGGACGATGAGATTTTTTACACTATATTCACTTTTCCCACAAAAGGAACAATTAACATCCGATGAAGGGGGAGTGTTTTTTGCCATTTTCTATCCTTAAAGCATATATCATACGATTTTTATAGCATGATACAGTATATTTTTTGCACTCAATACTTACGCGCGAACTCAACAAACATGAGCCTCGCCAAAGGTGCATGGACTTATTCTTCTGACGTACTATCCTCTGTCTCTTCCGTCAAGTCGGCAAGATCCAGACGAGATTCAATCACTCTATCAATTAAGCCAAATTCTAAGGCTTCTTGAGGCGTCATAAAATTATCACGATCGGTGGCAAGCACCATCTTTTTATAACTTTGGCCAGTATTTTTGGCCAAAATTTCATTTAAGCTTTTTTTCAAGCGTAAAGATTCTTTCGTACGAATTTCAAGATCTGTTACTTGACCGCTAGAACCACCTAAAGGCTGGTGAATCATGATTTGGCTATTGGGTAAGGAATAACGCATACCCTTGTGCCCTGCTGCCAAAAGGAAAGCACCCATGCTGGCAGCTTGGCCCATGCACACCGTGGCCACAGGGCAAGTGATGTAATTCATGGTGTCAAAGATGGCTAAGCCTGCAGTCACAGAGCCACCAGGAGAGTTGATATATAAGTAAATTTCTTTATCTGGGTCTTGCGACTCTAAAAACAACAATTGTGCACAAATAAGTGAAGAAACATGTGCATTTACCTCTGAGCCTAAAAGAACAATACGGTCTTTAAGAAGACGAGAGTAAATATCATAGGCACGCTCAGAACGACCAGTTGTTTCTATGACCATAGGAATGCTAACCATGAAAAACCTCCAAATTTCACAAAAAAGGGAAAATCCCCACACCAAATTTTCCATAAAAAAACAGAAAACTTGGTGCGGGGCAAATTATATAAGTTCTATGTCTTGTTGTGACAAGACCATTTTTCTACAAAAGGCAAATTATTTTGCTTCAACGCTTTCCACTTCGCTCACTTTTGCTTTGGCGTAAATGGCTTCCATGGCTTTGTCTGCCAACATACGGTCACGCAAAATAAAGATGGAACCGGAATTTACATAGTCATCTTTCAATTGCTTAAAGTCTTGACCACTGCGTTGTGCCATTTGGTAAATGGCCATATCCACTTCTTGGTCTTGCACTTCAAGGCTTTCTTTCTTGGCAACGCTCATGAGGAATACTTGAGCACGGGTGATATCTTCTGCTTCCTTACGGAATTCAGCAGTCAACTCTTCAATGCTCTTGCCCATGGATTCAATGCTACGGCCTTGGCTTTCAGCTTTGGCTTGTTTATCAGCAACCATGGAACGCACATGTGTGTCCACCATGGCTTCAGGAAGTTCAAATTCCACCATCTTCAAAAGCTTATCCAAGATTTCTTTTTGAGCTGTACCCTTATGCAAGTTGGTACGGCTGCGCACATAGCTATCAATGAAAGCTTGACGTAAAGATTCCATGCTTTCTTGGCCCATGGTCTTGGCAAATTCTTCGTTAAGTTCAGGAAGCTTACGCTCTTTAATGGAGTGTACAGTTACCTTCATGCTGATGGTTTTACCAGCAAGGTCAGATGCTAAGAAATCTTCAGGGAAAGACACGTCGCCTTCCTTGGTTTCGCCAAGAGCTGTGCTCTTTACGAGGTTTTCAAAAGATTCCAAAGCTTGACCTTCGCCAAGATTCATTTGGAAGTTTTGAGCACTGATGCCTTCTAAGGCTATGCCATCTTCATAGGCAGCAAAGTCAATGTCTGCCACTTGGCCGTCCACTGCAGGACCATTGCCTTCAGCAACTACCAATTCAGCGCGATCTTTGCGTAAGCGTTCGATGAACTCTTCCACTTCTTCGTCTTTTACAACGGCCTTTTCTTGGTTTACTTCGATGCCTTCGTACATGGGAATTTCAAAGGTAGGCAATACTTCAAAGCTGATGGAATACACAAAGTCTTCATCACGAACAAGATCTTTGCCGTCAAAGTCAATGCCAGACACAGGGGAAGCGTTAAGCTCGGTCACAATCTTGTTAATGTGTACATTTACGAGATCTTGCTTAGCTTCTGCATAAATTTTTTCACGGAAACGCTTTTCAATAACAGAAGCAGGAACCTTGCCCTTGCGGAATCCATCAATTTGTACAGATGTACGATAAAGAGCTACAGCGCCCATGATGGCAGCTTCCACTTCTTTAGCATCAACGGTTACATTCACTTGTTTTTTTACTGGGGATAAATCTTCAACTGTATATTCCACGAGGGACTCCTTCATGTAGGGCAAAGGCCCAAAGTAATTTTCTGCAACGACACAATATATGTTCAAAGCAAGATTTTGTCTAGATTCTAAGAAAGAAAAAATACCTCACCCCAAAGACCACACAGTACTCTAAGGGCAAAGTATATATAAAATGCTACAATGAGCACTTATTTATAAAAAATTACCTAATTTGTCAATATTTTTTGGCACAGAGTTAACACACGGTGATCCTGCTCTTGAGCCAAATGAGCTCCACCCGCCTTGGCATGCTCAGCCACTTTTTGCATAAGCTCCAAAGCTTCTTCAATATGCTCCACCCAAACGGATACAGCTCCGTGCAACATAAGCCCAGGCGCTTCCAAGGGACCTCGAATACCCAGTATGGGTACTCCTGCTCCTGCGGCAAGCCCCACTTCCACTCCGGCATCTTGTCCCGATTCACCAAAATAAATCAAAACTTGTGCAGAGGTACATGCCGCATGGCAAAAGGAAAAAACCTGCCCACCTTCCATGTCGGTATCCATCCAAATACGGCGCTCAGCTGAAGTTAAACCAGCTGGCGGTGTGGCTTTCTCTGTCCAATCTAAAATATTAAAGCCCCAAAGGCGCAATTGTGCACCCAAAAGACGCACGGCATGTTTATGTTTAAAAGAAGCGGCTATATATACTGTCATGGTGGTCATTATATTCAATTCCTTTACAAGGGCAATGCCTTGCAGACAGGGGTGTTTCACTTCTTCCATTTGTGTTACCAAATGTGCCTTTTCCACACGCCAAAATTTGCCCTTTTTATTGCTCGTAAAAGGAACAATGCTACCAAATCCCTTCAATTTTGCGCTTACACTTGGGACAGCATCCTTTTTTCAAATGGCTTTTTGAGCTAAATCCTTTGCGGCTTATGCACAAAGTTTGACAGTCAGGACATAAAGTCATGGTGCCCATGAGGCTATCGGTGTTGCCAATATACACATACTGCAAGCCCACATCTTTGCCAATATTCATGGCTTTTTCTAAGGTTGCTTGCGGCGTGGGGGCTGCTTTGAGTAACCTATATGCCCCGTGAAAACGACTGATATGCCAAGGCACATGGGGGCCCAACTCTTCATAAATGAAACGCGCCAGGTCTTTCAGTTCATCATCACTGTCGTTATAACCAGGAATGATAAGTGTGGTTACTTCTACCCACCACCCCATCTTCACCATCATTTTGAGATTTTCCAAAACTGGAGCCAATTTGGCACCACATAAAATTTTGTAAAATCTATCGCGCATGGACTTCAAATCAATATTGGCCGCAGAAATGGTATTATATAAAGAGGCAACACATTCAAGACTTTGATACCCATTGGAAACCAAAATACAATCTAAATCATTCAGCCTTGCCTTAATGGCCACTTCATTCATAAGTTCAAAAAATATGGTGGGCTCATTATAGGTAAAGGAAATGCTTTTGGCCTTATGGCGCAATGCTTCGCGTACCAAAATATCTGCTGTGGTTAATTTTCCGGGAATAGTTCCCGAATCGGCAGGGGTTCTGGATATGCCATGATTTTGGCAAAAAACGCAGGAAAAATTACACCCAGCGGTACCCACAGAGTAAGTTTTAGTACCTGGTCTATAGTGATACAAAGGTTTTTTCTCCACAGGGTCAAGCCCTATGGAAGCCACTTTATTGGCCACATGAGACACCAAAACACCATTAACATTTTCACGCACTGCGCAAATGCCTTTCTTCCCCACACCTATAGTACATTTATGACTGCACAGTGTGCATTGTATCGTTTGTCCTGTGGTATTTTTCCACTGCTGCGCACGCATCCTATTCATCCTCATTCAAATAAAACACAATAAAAACTATCGTATAGCTAAATAAAAATTAAAAACAAATCATCACTGTCATCCATATCACACAACTACGGGCGAGTTGGAGGCGATACAGATGGTCGTGTTGGGGTAATTTGCGGTAAAACATATATGGGCATGGGAGATGTGGTATAAGACTCCTCTCCCTTTTCTTTACGGCCGGGACGCACAGAAATAACCTCATCGCCCGTAGCCGGATCCTCATATTTATACACAGATCCTTGACGCGGATCGTTGCGGACATTTGTCCCATACACTTCATCTGGGCTCACATGACTTGCCAAAGCAAAAGGTACAGGCAAACATACAAATAAACTCATGTATAGAATAATGAAAGTACGCACAAAAAAACCTCGTAAAGAAAAAAATTTTCCCTTTTAAACTAAGCAATTACCAAGCATATGAAGGATATTTACCACGAAACACCCCCAAAAGTTACTTGGGTATTTTAAAGAAGTTTGGTACATACACCATATTATAACTTTTCACAAGGAGCCTCACATGTCCTCAGGGCGCGCAAAAGCTTACGTAGATGCTGGAGTTGATATCCACGCAGGTAACCAACTAGTTGATAGAATTAAACAATCTGTAGCCAAAACCCTAACTCGCGGTGTTATTTCCGATATCGGTGGTTTTGGAGGGCTTTTCCGCCCCGATTTAGACGGTATGGAAGACCCCATTCTGGTCTCTTCCACCGACGGTGTGGGAACAAAACTTAAGTTGGCCTTTGCTTTTGACAAGCACGACACTGTGGGTATTGACCTTGTGGCCATGAGCGTCAATGACATCTTGGTTCAAGGTGCCAAACCACTCTTCTTCCTTGATTACTTTGCCACAGGCCACTTAGATGTGGATAAAGCTGACCAAGTTATTCAAGGTATTGCCGAAGGCTGTAAGCAAGCCCAGTGTGCCCTGCTTGGCGGAGAAACCGCCGAAATGCCCAGCATGTACGCCGATGGTGAATACGATCTTGCCGGATTTTGCGTAGGTATTGTGGACAATGCCAAGCTCATCGATGGCGGTAACATTCGCATTGGGCATAAAGTTATTGGCATAGCCTCCACCGGATTACATTCCAACGGCTACTCCTTGGCTCGCAAAGTCCTCGACCAAAGCGGTCTGCAAAAAGACGACATCTTCCCCGGCACCGATAAAAGTGTAGCGGAAGTTATGCTTGCACCCACCATGATTTACGTGGACATCATCAAGAACCTGCTTCGTGACGTTCCTGTGGCCGGCATGGTGCACATCACTGGTGGCGGTTTCTATGACAATATTCCTCGCGTGCTTCCACAGCAAGTGAAAGTAAACATTGAATTTGGCTCTTGGGATATGCCTCCTGTTTTCACTTGGTTACAAGAAGAAGGCAAGCTCTCCTGGCCAGAAATGTTACAAATTTTCAACTGCGGCATAGGTTACGTTCTTGTGGTTCCAGAAGAAAATTCCGAAGAAATCCTTCAACGCATCAAGGCTAGCAATGCTGATGCGTGGATCATCGGTACCGTGGAAAAACGTACTGAGGCCGACGAAGAAGCCGTTATTGTTAATTTCTAATATATAGATTTTAGATTTTTTCTTTCTTGAGGGGGGAAAGGGGAACTTTTGCTAACGCCAAAAAGTTCCC
>CAYJHD010000035.1:0-19840 GCA_964370015.1 uncultured Desulfovibrionaceae bacterium
GAAAGAATGGATTCAACAAGGGAAATTCCTCTTGAGTGAACCTGTGGAAAGCATAGCGTCGTACTAGGGCGCTTTGAAAATATATGAAAAAGGAACGCGAGGTTTGGCCTTACGTTCCTTTTTTTGTGAGAAATACTTATTTGGTGTACAAAATAAGAGCCATGAACTCTAGGTTTTCTGTACCAGTATTTTTAAGGCTGTGGCTTTCGCCTTCATTACAAATGGTCACATCGCCGGCGTTGACAATGGATTCGGTGCCATTGTCATTGTAGGTGCCTGTGCCGGATAGGATGTAATAGGCTTCAAAGTCACCTTCGTGCTTATGGTAGCCCACAGAAGCGCCAGGAACCAGCACCACACGGTTAAACATGCGGCCTTTGCCATAAAATTCATCTTCTTTGAGCAGACAGTGAGCTTCGGTAATGCCTTCGCCACCGCGGTTTTTTTCTATGTGAGCCACAGCCACATCTTGAACTCTTCTAATCATAAAAGCCTCCATGGGAAATTGATATATTCTCCCAAGGGTATGCCAAGAAAGTCCTTTTTTCAAGGTGAACTTTGTGCATAAAATGTCATTGTACATTTGAATCATGATTTCGTATACTAGATAGTGTTGTCAAATTACGAATTTTAGCGTTTTAGCAAGGAAGATAAGCAAGCTTTGAGGAAGTGTATATGGACATACATGACCGAAAAAGCTTGCGAAGTCTGACGCTGATAAAAGCGAAAAGGCGCATTTGACGACACTATCTAAGAAATGGGTGTGCACAAAGCGCATACTAAAAATGAAAAGGTGAGCATATGATACTTATTACCGGTGGAGCGGGATATATTGGTAGCCATACCATAGTGTCCTTATTGGCGAAAAATGTAGATCAATTGGGTGATTTGGTCATAGTGGATAACTTTTGCAACTCTCGCCCCGAGAGGATTGCCACGCTTGAACAAATAACAGGTAAGAAAATACGTTATTATGCGGTGGATTGCTGCGACATGGACGCTTTGGATCGCGTATTTAGCGAAAATTCCATCAGCGCATGTATCCATTTTGCTGGTCTTAAGGCCGTGGGCGAGTCCAAAACCATGCCCCTGGAATATTACACCAATAATATGACCAGCACCTTAAATGTGTTAACTTTACTTAAAAAATACAATGCCAAGCGCATGATTTTCTCCTCATCTGCCACGGTGTACGGCACGCCTAAGTCCAATCCCATTGACGAAAGCTTTCCTTTGTCGGTGACCAATCCTTATGGTCAAACAAAGCTCATGACCGAGGACATTTTGCGCGATATATTCAGTGCCGATGAAAGCTGGAGCATAGGTATTTTACGCTATTTCAATCCCATTGGCGCGCATCCCACAGGCCTCATCGGTGATTATCCCGTGGGCATTCCCAATAATATTATGCCGTACATTAGCCAAGTGGCACGCGGCAAACATCCCGTATTGCCAGTGTTTGGTGATGATTACGACACCCCAGACGGCACCGGCGTGCGCGATTATATTCACGTCATGGACTTGGCAGAAGGTCATGTGGCCATGCTGGAAAAACTTTTGCAAGGCCCCGGTTTGCACACGTATAATCTTGGCACAGGCACAGGATATAGCGTGCTTGAATTGATTCAGAATTTTGAAAAGGTCAATGGCGTGAAGGTGCCTTATGAAATTCGTGAACGCCGCGCCGGAGATATTGGCACCTGCTATGCCAAGCCTGATAAAGCTTTGGCAGAGCTTGGCTGGAAAACGCAGAGAAATCTTGAAGAAATGCTCCGCGATACATGGAATTTTGAACAAAAAAATTGCGAGTAAAAGTTCTTTCTTTTTGTTTACATGCAATCTTTTGGGTGAGAACCTTTTGTAGAAAAGGTTTTCGCCAGCATACTTTTCATCCATGCACCTTCTTAACAATAGGGGAAGCAAAAGCTTCCCTTTTTTTGTGGCTTTTATGGAATGGAACAATTTGACATAGTTTTTCCTTTCATATATTTCGCACGGTACAGGATTAATTAAAAAAATCTTACGATAGTTAGTAAAGGTTTTGAACATCATAGTCGTGTATGGAGAAAAGAACTGATTTTGAGCGTGATTAAACGAAATTTCAAGACTCATAATATGGGTGTTTGCGAACAAAAGAATATAGATTTTTCCCATGGGCATGTTCGCCATGCTGCACGCTTGTCCTTCCTCTTTGCCGGTGTAAATTTCACCGTGTGGGGCGCGCTCATTCCCTTTTTAAAGGTTAACCTCCAGGTGAATGATGCCATGCTTGGCTTTTTGCTTCTGTGTTTGGGGCTTGGTGCCATTATGATTCTGCCCTTTGCCGGAGCTTTGGTTGCTCGCTTTGGGTGCAAACGCATTTTGCAGGTGGCCATTCCTTTGGAGTTCATGGGCATGATAGGCCTAAGCGTGGTGGAGGATGTGTGGCTGGCCGCCTTGCTGTGTTTACTGAGAGGGGTACTGGTGGGCATGGTGGATGTGTCCATTAATATTCAAGCCGTTTTCATAGAAAAAGGATGCGGACAAAGGCTCATGTCGCATATGCATGCCATGCTGAGTATTGGTAGCATCATTGGCGGTTTGGTCATGGTGGCCTTGTTAAGTTTTGGCCTGTCACCCTTTTGGGCTGTACTTTTACTCACCGTCGTGGTGTGTAGTGTGGTCTGGCTGTATTGTGATCGCCATTTTTTGCCTTATGGCAAAGATGAAGAAGACGCACAGCAAAGTGGCAAGCAGGTGTTTGCTTTACCCAAGGGCGTGGTCGTGATCATTGGGGCCGTGTGCTTTTTGCTGTATATGAATGGCGCTGTACTGCTGGACTGGGCAGCACTTCTTCTGGTGGAAGAATATGCCATTGCCATGAGTCAGGCTTCGCTGGCTTTCACCGTATACGCTTCTACCACCGTGTTGGGACGTTTGGTGGGTAATGCTTTGATGCAAAATTTTGGCATACGAAAAGTGCTGGTGCTGGGTGCCATGCTGGCGGCTCTGGGCTATGGCATAATATGCCTTGCCTCCCATGTGTGGCTTGCCCTTGGTGGTTTTGCCTTGGTGGGGCTGGGGGCGTCTAATATCATACCCCAATTATATGCTTTTTCGCGCAGGCAAAACGTCATGCCTGTACATTTGGCCATAACGGCCACATCGTTGATGGGCTTTTCGGGCATGGTCATTGGCCCTTCCGCCATGGGGATTGTGGCAGAGATTTTTACTTTACCTGCTGTTTTTGGGTATATGTCATGCTTTTTCTGCCTTGTTGCCGCCATGGTATATGTTTTGGTAAAAAAACTCCCGTAGCTTCCATAAATTTTTTCATGAGCCATAAAAAAGGGCAGTGTGAGCTTTTGGTGTAAAACTTGGCACTGCCCTTATTCAGTATTAGTTATGCAGTTTAGGCATCTTGCTTGGTGTCGGCCATTTGGATTTCACGCAAGTTCACACCTTGGGGCAATTCATAGGCAAATTTAATGGTTTTTGCCACGTCCTCTGCGGTGATGCTGCCAATGCCCAAGGAGCTGGCCCATTGACCATAGCCGTCTTTAATGGCTTGGCTGGTGGTGTGGCTCAAAAGCTCCGTGTTCACTGCGCCTGGGCAAATGCGCATGACGCGTACATTGTAAGGGGCAAGCTCGCCTCTGGCCACTTCAGAGATACCCACAACGCCGTACTTGGTGGCGCAATAAGCACCGTGATTGGGGAAGGCTTTCACGCCGGCAATGGAAGCTAGGTTGATGATGGTGCCGCATTGGCTTTGCTTCATGTCTTCCATAACAATTTGCATGCCGTGCATGACGCCCATGAGGTTCACGTCCAGCATGTTCTTCCATTCTTTCACATCTTGCGTTGCCAAATCACCAAGGAGCATCACGCCGGCATTGTTGATCATGAGGTCAGTTTTGCCAAATTGGGCTTCTGCTTTGCGCACAGCCTTTTCAAAGGCGTCTCTGTCGGTGACGTCCACGGCTTCGCAAAGGGTATTTTCTAGCTTTAACTCGTTCAAGAGCTCAATGCGTCTTGCAAGAAGCAAGAGGGGATAGCCTGCTTTGTTGAATTCTAAAGCAAGGGCCTTACCAAAGCCGGAGCTGGCGCCTGTGATGACAACTAATTTCTTTGACATGTGATTGTCTCCTTGATTGCTATATGGTTTTTTACTATTATGGGAAAAAATACTATAATGCTATTTATGATACGAAGCTTGCGCGGTCAAGTGGGACACCTTTTTTTCTCTTACGGAAATAAAGGTAACCAATGGAAGGGAAGTCATGACAAATCAAGAAAATACTGAAAAAATATATGTGAATTCAGAGATTGAAATTACGCTTAAAATGATTGGCGGTAAGGCAAAACCGCTCATTTTATATATGCTCAATGAAGACGGCCCCATGCGCTTTAAGGCGCTCATGGCCGCCATCAATCAAATTTCGCAAAAAACCCTCACCAATCAATTGCGAGAATTGGAAGCAGACGGGCTCATTTCACGGCAAAGTTTCAACGAGATTCCGCCGCGCGTGGAGTATTCCACCACGGAAAAGGGCAGATCTCTCATGCCCATTTTGGAGCTCATGTGTGAATGGGGTGAAAAAAATAAAGACGAGCGGTTTGAGCTTACCAATCCGCAATGCGTGTGAGGGAAGGGCTCTTCTCTCACTTGGGATAGTACAAAATCATGCTGAGTTCGGCTTTTTCCTGCCCAATATTGGTATAGGTGTGGGGCACATCGGCCTTAAAGCGTATGGAATCGCCGGTGTTTAGGTTATACACTTTCTCTTGCACGGTGACGGCTATGCTACCGGAAAACACCGTTATATACTCTTCTGTGCCTAAAAGATGTGGCTTAGCCTCAAGCTCTCCATCCACCAAAATAACAATGCGATATACTTCAAAAGCGTGTTGCTCATCAAAGCAAAATACGGGATAATTAAGATATTTCCCATCTCCCGCTGTGATGGCAGGGGTGGCATCGGCACGCACCACGGTGGTTATTTCGTTTTTCTGTTCCACCAGTGATGTGAAAGCCACCTTGTAGCCATTGGCGATTTTCCACAGCACAGACACGGTGGGGTTGGCATCGCCTTTTTCTATTTGCGCCAGCATGCTACGTGAAACGCCTGTCACTTGAGCCGCCGTATCCAAGGTGAGCTTTTTTTGTTCTCTAATATTTTTAATGTTTTGCGCCACGGCTGAGTTGATATTCACCATTGTCCCCTTTATTTGCACTTGACAATATATTGGACTATAAATACATAATAGTAATATATTGTACTGAAAGTACATTCAAACATAAGAAGCCCCAGGAGGCAATGAGAATGTTTAGCTGGTTAAGTTTTTTGACGTATGCATGGGTGACGGCCATCACCCCCGGCCCCAATAATATCATGTCCATGTCCAATGCCGGAAAGCTGGGCTTTAGAAGATCGCTTCCTTTCAATTTTGGCATATGGGCGGCTTTTTCCTTGGTTATGCTCATGTGTGCTTTGTTTTGCACAACGCTTTCCACGCTTATCCCTAAAATTCAATTGCCCATGTTGATTCTTGGCGCATCGTATATTCTTTATCTTGCTTATATGACATGGAAAAGCGATGGGAAAATAGAGGCAAAAAATAACAGTGCCACCTTTTTTTCAGGCTTTATCTTGCAATTTGTGAATCCTAAAATCTATGTGTACGGCATCATTTCCATGCAAGTGTACATATTGCCCTTTTATAAGGATGAACCTTTGTGGTTGATTTTGTTTGCACTTTTGCTGGCCTTCATGGGCTTTGCTTGCACGGTGCTTTGGTCGGGATTTGGCTCTTTATTCACCACGCTTTTTTCAAAGCATGCCAAGGTGACCAATGGTATAATGGCTTTGCTTTTGGTGTATTGCGCCGCCAGTTTTTTTGTGTAGCCTTCTTCCATAAAATCTTGAAAGCCCCGTGAGTTATGCTTACGGGGCTTTTTTTAGATGTATTACGCCATCATGAGTTGGCGTTGAGGCGGTCTAGCCTTGTGTTCATACATATAACGCTCTTTATAGCGGATGAAATAATATACCGATAAAAAGAAAGCGACAAATTCCGCAATGGGCACAGCCAGCCATACGCCATTGAGCCCCATGTATTGTGGTAGAATCATAATGGATGCGGTGATGAAAAAGAAGGTGCGCAAAAAGGAAAGGAATGCAGACACTTTGCCATTGGAATAGGCGGTGAATAAACTGGATGCAAAAATATTAATGCCGGAGAAAAGAAAGCCCAAGGAAAAGAGGTAAAAGCCTTCTACGGTGAGGGTATAGGCTTGGGTGCTTCTTTCCAAGAAGAGGCTTGCCAAATGCTCATTGATGATGAAGGCTATGCCCACAAAAATCACCGAAGCTATGCTTATAAAACGCAGGCAAATGCTGAAAAGTTTGCGCAATTTTGACCTGTTCACTTCTCCATAATAAAAGCTGATGACGGGGGCAATACCCATGGCAAAGCCCATGAAAAGCGCGTTGATGATGATTTGCGCATAGAGTATCACGGTGATGGCTGCAATGCCGTCATTACCTGCCATGCGTAACATGGTGATATTGAAAAGATAGGTGGTGATGCCGCTGGCTAAGTGCGTCACCATTTCAGAAGAGCCATTGCCGCAGGCCTGCAAAACGGTCTTTAATTTCATGGAAAAGCTCACGAGATGCAAAGAAGGCTTGTTCTTGGTAATGAGAAAGAAGTACAAAGCCATGAGCGTGGGCACAAGCCAGCCAAGACCCGTGGCCAAAGCAACCCCCTGCATACCTAGGCCGCAATACACGATGAACACATAGTCCAAAACAAGATTGGTAAGGCCGCCCAGCACAAGGGCCACAAAGGCCACTTGGGGGCGTCCTGCGGCAATGAGGGCATGCTCAAAGAGCGATTGTAAAATGGCTACAGGGGCAAAGATGGAAAGTATGAGCAGATAATCATAACAATATTGAAAGGTCTCGGCATTGGCTCCTAGGGCGTAGATGATTTCCTCCAAAAAGAGCTGCGTCACCAGCACAATCATAAGCCCCACGCTGGCACCTGTGGCGCAAAAGAGGCTGAAGTTTTCCTTGGCTGCTTGTGCTTTTCCTTCGCCCAACAGGCGCGCACAGATGGCATTGCCGCCGGTGCCAAGCATGGTGCCCACGGCTATGAATAGCGTCATCATGGGCACAATGATATTTATGGAAGAAAGGGCATGGGCGCCTATGAGGTTGGCCACAAAAATACCATCCACCATGATATATAAGGATAGAAAAATCATCATGGCCATGCTGGGTAGGGTGAATGAGAGGACATTTTTAAAGGTAATGGTCTTAATCATATGAAACTCCTTGCACGCGTGCAGGCTTTACCGCCCAAAAAATGCGTGCTAGATGTACTATAAAGTATTACGTAGGGTGAGAGTCAAGCTCGAAGGAGAATCATGGGAAAATATTTATCCATTGGTGAAGTGGTGAAGATGAAAGGCGTAAGCCATAGGGCTTTGCGCCACTATGATGAAATGGGTATTTTGGTGCCTGCCTATGTCAATGTAGAAACGGGGTATAGATATTATGCTAAAAGCCAAATGCTCATTTTGGATATCATACAGATGTGCGTGATTTTTGGCATACCGCTGAAGCAGTTTAAGAGCTATATGTCGGCCGATGGCAGTATTGATGTGCAGAAAATGGCAGAAGATGCGCAGCAAAAGGCCATGGAAATGCAAAAAACGCTGGAGCAGAATTTGTATTTTTTACATTCGCTGACGGAGCATTTTGCACAGATGCAAGAGCTTGCTTTGCCGGGGCAGGCGTATATTAAAGACATTGCTCAAAGATATTTTCTCACCACCGCAGCCCCCAAGGATTTGGGCTCATGGTCTGATTATTGGACCAATATGACCAAATTATACAACATGGTGGAGCGACATGATTTTTCCATGTCGGTCAATCAGGGCTTGTGCTGTTGGACAAAAGATGGCGTCACCGAGGCAAGATATTTTGTGGAAATTAAAGCACCCCAAGAGCTTGGCGAAAATATACTTGTGGTGGCGCAGGGGCGTTTTATGTGTGAAACCTTTGAAGATGAATGTTTTCATGATGCGCTGGATATATACACGGCGCACGAGCATTATCTTGCTGGTAATGTGCTTATTTTCAATGATATTTTTGAGCAAAAAATCACGCAAAAGCCCATACCTTTTGAGGTGCAATTGATGCAATCATAGCAAGGTTTGAGCGCCATTGAAGTAGAGGGTAACATGGGGCAGAGGGAAGGGGGTTTGCCTCAGAAAAGACTCTCCCCTCTGTTTTGATAGTATTTTTTATAACCCTAAGTCTTCTTTTACAATAAGTACTTCTAATTTTGCAATGGAGCCGGGCTTTCTTTCTGTGTAGCAGGTCATATTGCAAATGCGCTCGGGGCTATTACAGTCATAACATTTGTCAGCTTTCACCGCACAGGGAGTTTTTCTGCCTAGCCTTTTGGCATTGAGAGGCGCGGCAATGTTTTTGGCTCTGTGTAAAGCTTCTTCCAAGGTGGGGGAAATTTTATTGACGCCAATGACGTAAATAAGACGCTCTTTGCCATAACTTGTGGCGGCAATGCGATTGGCAGTGGCGTCTATATTGAGCAAAATGCCCGATTCGGTGACACCATTGGCACTGGTGAGGTATATAGGAGCCATGACCGCGGCGTTGTTTTCTTCTGCATTTGTACATTTACTGCGCCAATAGACGGTATTATTACTACACAAGGTATCGTAAATATTGAGAGCTTCCAAAGTCATGCTGCCGCCACTGCCCACGGTGGTATTTTGAATGCTGGCTGCCAAATAGGTTGCTGCTTCCTGTGCATTTTCAAAAATGCTGACAGTAAAGCCTCTTTTTTCCATACATTCTTTAACGCTTTGTAAATCCATAGTATTTCTCCTGAAAATTTTTGGCCATTTGACCATAAGCCTTATGGAAAGGCAAGGCGGGAAAATATGGGAGAGGGGAACGCAATAGGCACAAAAAAAGCCCCGTAAGAAATCTTACAGGGCATATAGTTATTGGTAGCTAGGAGAAGACTTGAACTTCCGACACCACGGGTATGAACCGTGTGCTCTGACCAACTGAGCTACCTAGCCGTTCGGGTAGTTTGCGCTACCAACGAGAAATGCTTTTATCTAAAGGCGCGGTTTTTGGCAAGCTTTTTTTTGCAAAAAACGCAGTTTTTTTTCATATTATCTAGGCCACCATGAAGTACCATACCAGCGGCGCCATGATGAGTCTGTAAATGGCAAAGGGAATCAGCGTGATACGTGAAAGCAAGGTCACAAAGCCTTTAATGGCCAAAAGAGCCGCCACAAAGGAGGCCACAATGCCAAGGGCAAAGAAGCTAAGGTCGTCACTGCTTAAAATATGCCAGCTTTTGAGCAAATCATAACCCGTGGCCGCCACCATGATGGGTACCGCCGCGATGAAAGAATATTCCGCCGAGAGTTGTCTTCCTGCTCCGAGTAGCATGCCGCCCATGATGGTGGATGCAGAGCGCGAAAATCCGGGCCATAGGGCCAAGCATTGGAAGCAACCAATGCCAAAGGCTTCCTTGGGGCCAATGTCGTCAAGGCTTACGTATTTAATGGTGGGCGTGGGTCTGCGTTCCACAATGATCATGAACAGCGCGCCTACCACCAAAGCCATGAGCACTGTGGTGGGCGTGAAAAGATAGGCCTTGATGTAAGAGTGCAAAAGCAGCCCCATGACGCAAGCAGGAAGGCAGGTTAAGAGCAAAAGCCCTATGCCGCGCAGGCCGCTGAAGCGCACGTCCTTATCCTTGGGCGGAAAGAGCAGGCCCCAAAAGCGCGACCAATACAATACCACCACAGCCATGATGGCTCCCAGCTGAATGATAACCTGAAAGGTGGCCGCTTTTTCGCCGGTGTAATTGAGCATCTCTCCGGCTAAGATGAGGTGCCCCGTGGAGGAAACGGGCAAAAATTCCGTGAGGCCTTCCACTATACTTAAAATAATTGCAATGTACCAATTTTCCATAGCTGTATTCTTCATTTTATTGTTGAATTTTTTTCTGGGTGGAAACCTTTTCTGAAGAAAAGGTTCTCCCCCCAGACCCACTTTGCGCTCTATTCCCGTAAAGCGCGCAGGCTCGCCAACGGGAACGCTGCGCGCCCTTTGGGTAGGCCCTTCCAAAAAACTTTCTAATGGGGTACACAGAAAGCGTCTTTACGAAAAAACTTTCAAGGAAAGATACTTTGATATGAAACTAGCAAGGAGAGCCCCATGACACAACTTATACCGCATGCAGATTTATTACAGAAGGCTGCGGCCTATATTGCTGAGACTCTCAAAGAGTACCCTCAGCGGCATCTTTCCGATATTATAGATGAAGCGGGCATGCGCTTCAATCTTACTCCCTTAGATACAGAGGCTTTGCAGCGTTTGTTTGCTAAAGAAGGGTAAAAAAGCGCTGTGTTTACATAATAAACACAGCCCTTATTTAAACATCTGTTTAAAAATATTCAAATACAGTTCGCTCAAAATGGGTGAGATTCGAGGAAGACGAAGTTTTTTGCGAAAAGAGCGTATAAAACATACGTGACTGGAGCAAAAAACAAGTCTGACGAAGCAGATGGCCCATTTTCAGCGAACTTTTAAGCGAGAATGCTCCCATCAGCCACAGGCGCCATGACGCTTACCAACTCCAGCTTTCCATCCTTTTCCGCCGTGAGCACCATGCCATGGGATACCAGCCCGCGTATTTTGCGCGGAGCCAAATTGGTCACCACACACACTTGCTTGCCCACAAGGCTTTCAGGCGCAAAGAACTCTGCCAAGCCCGACAAAATTTGACGAGGCTGCTCTTCACCCAAGGAGATTTCAAAACGCAAGAGCTTATCGGCATTGGGATGCTTTTCGGCCACTAAAATGGTACCCACGCGCATTTCCACTTTTTTGAAATCGTCAAAGGAGATGTCCGGCAAAGCACCTTCAGCGGCTTCGGCCTTGGCAGGAGCTTCTTTGGCGGCTGTGGGTTTTTCTTCCTTGGCCTTTTTCTCTTTCTTGGGCTTTTCGGCAGCTTGTGCTTTGGGCATTTCCATGCGCGGGAAAAGGTTGGAAGCTTCTGCCAGGGTGATACCCACGGCAAGGCCGCCCCAAGTGTTCAACTCGGCGTTGAGATCCACAGGGGTGACTACTTCTTGTCCCAATTGCTTGAGCATGGCTTCGGCGGCTTCGGGCATGATGGGCCATACAGCCAACGCGATTTTGCGCAAAGACTCCAATAAGGTGTACATGACGGCGGTGAGGCGTTCCATATTACCTTGCTTGGCCAGAGCCCAAGGGGCTTGGGTGTCCACATATTTATTGAGGGAGCGCACAAAATCCCAAAGAGCATCAAGACCTTGGGCAAAGCGCACATGTCCAAAAAGCTGAATGTAATTTTCTAACGCTTGTGTGGAGTGCTGACGCACCACGGCGTCGTCTTCGGTTTCGAAGAGCGGCTTTGGCACAACGCTGTTGAAATATTTAGCATTCATGGATAGCACACGGCTAAAGAGATTGCCAAGATCATTGGCAAGGTCTGCATTGATGCGCGTAATCATGCTTTCTTCGGTAATGGAAGCATCGGAGCCAAAATTCATTTCGCGTAAGAGGAAATAGCGGAAGGCATCCAGTCCAAAACGATTGGCCATGTCTAAAGGTTCGATGACGTTACCAAGGGATTTAGACATCTTGGTGTCGCGAACCAGCCAATAGCCATGCACGTTGAGGTGCTCATAAATGGGCATGCCGGCGGCTTTGAGCATGGTGGGCCAAAAGATGGCGTGTGGCTTTAAGATATCCTTGGCGATGAGGTGCTGTGCAGGCCAAAAATCTTGATATTCTTGGCTGTTTGGCCAGTCTATGGCACTGATATAGTTGATGAGCGCATCAAACCACACATAGCACACATAGTCCGTATCAAAGGGAAGCTCAATGCCCCATGTGAGGCGCGACTTGGGGCGCGAAATGCATAAATCTTCCAGCGCGCCGCTTTCCAGCATGGCCAGCACTTCATTTTTATAACGCTCTGGGCGAATGAAGTCGGGATTCTGTTCAATATGTTCTTTAAGCCAAGGTAAATACTTGGACATTTTAAAGAAGTAATTCTTCTCGCTGATGAATTCCGGCTTGTTTTGGTGCTGTGGGCAGAGGCCGTCTTCCAGCTCTTTTTCCGTGTAAAAACGCTCACAACCATAGCAATAGTGGCCGCCAAATTCGCCAAAATAAATGTCGCCGGCATCATACACCTTTTGCAAAAATTGTTGCACGGTGGCCTTGTGTTTTTCATCGGTGGTGCGGATGAATTTATCATTGGCAATGTGCATGTCGGTCCAAAGTTTTTGGAATTGACCGCTGACGCCATCCACAAAGGCTTGAGGCTCCACTCCGGCCTTTTCGGCGGCTTGGACAATTTTATCGCCATGTTCGTCGGTGCCGGTTAAAAAGAGGGTTTTCTTGCCAATGCACTTATGAAAGCGGGCCAAGGTGTCTGCCACAATGGTGGTGTAGGCATGGCCAAGGTGTGGCTTGGCGTTCACATAATAAATGGGGGTGGTAATATAAAAAGATGACACGGTAAAATCCTCTATTGCTTATTTACGTTTTTTCTTTTTGGGTGTGGCTTGGGGGGCAAGGCCAAAAATGCCGCCTTCTTGCGAGGGGTTTTCTTCCTTGTCTTCAGCGTTTTCATTATGTAAATCGTCCAGCGTTTGTAATGTTTTTTTGCTGGGATCGTAAGGGTCTTCGGTATAGGCCAAAGCGTCGCCTTCGGGGTCGTCCATGGTGACCACAAGCAGTCCATCGCCTTGGGCGGTGTTTTTTTGCTGTGGATTTTTACCAGGCTTTTGACCGGCGGGGCTTTCGGGTCTTTGAGGATTGATGGCTTGCCAATCTTCCAAACACATTTCCACTTCTTCGTTATTTTCATTGAGCACAATGACGGCATTGCGGAAAAGGTTGGAACGCAGCACTTTCATGGGGCCACGGGTGGTTTGATATTTCTTGCCAAGCTTTGGGCATTGATTGTGGAAATTATCGTAATTTTCCTGCTCAAAGCTGAGGCAACAAAGCAATCTGCCGCAAATGCCGGAAATTTTGGCGGAGTTTAAAAAGAGGCTTTGCTCCTTGGCCATGCGAATGGTCACGGGGGCAAATTTGCGCAAATACCGGCGACAACAACACACCATGCCGCAAGACCCCACGGCGCCAATCATTTGTGTTTCGTGGCGCACGCCAATTTGGCGTAATTCTATGCGTGTGCGATATTCGCGCACAAGGTCTTTTACCAGCTCACGAAAGTCGATGCGCAAAGGGGCTGTGAAGTAAAAAATAAACTTACTGCGATCGAAAAAAACTTCCACATCCACAAGTTTCATATCAAGATTGCGCTGGGTAATGCACTCTTTGCAATAGGCAAAGGCACTTTTAGATAGGGCAATATTATCGTGAGCATTTTGGCAATCTTCGGCCGAAGCCATGCGCAAAATGGGGGAGATGGGCATATCTTGTAAATCGTGAGGCACCGTGTCGCGTAAAATTTCCACATGGCCAAAGCCAAGTCCTTGTTCTGTTTCCACAATGACGGCATTGCCTTCGGATAGGGGCATGCTTGCAGAAAAGAAATAGAGTTGCCCTCCGGGGCGAAAGCGAATTCCAACAATCATATATGTGCCTTCCAAAATGCTGGGCATTTTGTGCTAAATTTTATGTCTTGGTTAAACAAGGCATTTTCCGCTAGATTGCCCTTTCTGTCAACCTTTGTTCCTAGGCTTTACGCGCCATTGCACACAAAAAAAGGCTGCACAACCCTTTCGAGAAGTGCAGCCCAAATGTGGTTAGGCAAGATTATTTGCCAGCGCGGCGGCGACGAATGGCGCCAAGACCGGCAAGGCCTGCACCCATGAGGAGCATGGTGGCTGGCTCTGGGGTGGCAGTGGGGCCGTTGGATGGAGTAGCATCAAAGCTTAAAGAAAAATTGGGGGCTGCTTGGTTAAAGCCAAATATATTTTCTAAAGTCCAGTTGCTGTACTCATAGCCATCATAGTAAAAGCTAAGGTCTGAGGTGGTGATATTACCAATGTCCATTTTAGGAGTATAGACGGTGAAAAAACCCATAGGCTTTCCTTCTGTGTATACAGAAAAGTCTACGTCAAAAGAAATGGTTTGAGCAAAGCTTGCATTGCCGTCGGGGAAGATTTCAAATTCAAAACGAGCTGTACCGGTACGGAGGCCAAGGTCTCCAGAGCCAATGTGGTGGAATGCTAAGGGCTGTGAAATCGTTTGGTTAAAGAAACCTATTGAACCGGAGATGGCATTTTCTGCACCAACGATGGTACCTGTGGTGCTTTCAGAGGCTCCCCATGGGTTAGTGGCAGTGGTTTCCCAGGTGAATGTGTCGGTAAGGCTACCATCACTATTCACAAAGTCGATGTTTAGGTTGTAGTCCCAGTTATAAAGGGGCATAGCTTGAGCAGCTACGGTAAAGGTCATAAACACAAATGTGTATACTAAGGCACTAAAAATCTTTTTCATGATAAACTCCAAAATATGTAAAAAAGTAGAAGCACACTAGCAGGAATCGTGCCAAAGTTAAATGCTTGGTTTGACTGAATGAGCAATCACTGTAATGTACGAAAAAGATATGTTTTTTTTACTCAAAGCGAGTGTGATACTTGCTTTTTTTGCAGTGACGCTTCACTTTGCATATGTAAAGAACCCCGACAGCTTTGGTAGGCTTAAAAAGTGTTTTTTGGTGATGAAAAAGGTGTTTTTAAAAAAAACATCTTTTTCTTTAGGGTGTTAGTTGGTGTGCAAGGAGCTTTGTCGCGCCTTCTTGACAGTGTAAAAAAAACCGACAGTGTCGGAAAAATTTACACTGCCAAAAGGGCTTATTTTTTTGTAAGGGGAAGAATCTCTCCAAGGTCAATGCCTTGTGCTGTAACCACTGCACGCATGGGGTAGACTTCTACACCGCTTTCAACGGCTTGCCAAAAGAGTTTGGCATAGGCTGGATCTATCATATCCGCCGGGCCAAAGCATGCGCCATCTGCCCTTTGTATAAGGTAAAACATGGCGGCGCGCTCTCCGCTTTTAACTATGTCCATGAGCTCCAGCAAGTGTTTTTGACCGCGTTCTGTGGCGGCATCGGGAAAGAGCGCCACGTCATCTTCCACCATGGTCACATTTTTACACTCCACCCAAAGGGTGGGCATGTCTGGGGCTGTGAGGCAAGCATCCAGGCGTGACGCGCCGCGTTTGGCTTCGCGTTTGAGATTGGTATAGCCAGTGGCAAAGGGCAGTAAGCCTGCATGGAAGGCGGCTTCCAAAAGTTTATTGGGCACAGATGTATTGACGCCTGCCCAAAAGCCGTCAGTGTAGTCTTGCGGGTTATGGCTTGGGGATTTTTCTTGCCAGTGCTTGGCCTGCCAATGTTTTGGCATCCATACGGCTTCTTGGGTGAAAGGTAGCTTACGCGCCGGATTGAGCGCAGGTGATAAAAGCACCGGTGTGCGCGGGCGCATGAGCCCCAGCATGGAACCGGAATTATTGCTATGAATCCAAATTTCCTCTCCGTTGAGTTCCACAGCCACGCTAAAGCGTTTTTGACGGCGCAAAAAGAGCCCCACGCGGCAATTTTCCGGATGTGGAAGTAGGGGTGAGTGAGGGGAATTTTTTGTTTTCTTTTGGTTTACATTTTTCATGGTATTGTGTAGCGTTTTGCCAGTTTTATTTTTAGGATAGCTTTTGCCATAGTTTTTAACCTAGGCCATTCATAAGGTATGGCCCTACGCAAAAAAGGAACGGACATGAAACTTGCAGATAAATTTTCTTCTGTCAAACCCTCAGCCACTCTTGCCATCAACGCTAAAGCCCTTGAATTGAAAAATCAAGGTGTTGAGATTATCTCTTTAGCTGTGGGTGAGCCGGATTTTTCCACGCCGCAGCATATTTGTGAAGCTGCCAAGGCTGCCATTGATGCAGGTTTTACCCGTTATACTGCCGTTCCCGGTATTATGGAATTACGCAAAGCCGTTGCCGCCTATTACGATAAAGAATACGGTGCCACCTTTGCTCCGGAAAATGTGGTCATTTCCAATGGTGGCAAACAGCCTCTCTATAATATCATGCAAGCCCTCTTAAACCCAGAAGACGAAGTGCTCATTCCTGCTCCGTACTGGGTAAGCTATCCCGACATGGTGCTTTTGGCAGGGGCAAAGCCTGTGTCTGTGCCCACTTCTGTGCACGATGATTTTAAGGTGACCACTGAGCAATTGGAAAAATTCCTCACTCCTCAATCCCGCATGCTTATTTTGAATTCCCCTTCCAATCCCACCGGTGTCATTTACAGCCAAGAAGAGCTGGACACTTTGATGGAATGGGCCATTAATAAGGGCCTTTTTGTCATTTCCGACGAAATTTATGACCAATTAGTGTACGATGGACAAAAGTCCTCCACCGCCGCCGCATGGTTTGTGCGCTATCCTGAGCAAGTGGCTTTGTGCAATGGCGTATCCAAGAGCTATGCCATGACAGGTTGGCGTGTGGGGTATTCTGTGGCTTGCCCTCAGCTTACCAAAACCATCATTAGCTTGCAGGGGCAGAGCACATCCAATGTGTGCTCCATTGCGCAAAAGGCTGCCTTTGCCGCATTGGACGGTCCCAAAGACTTTATGGATGAAATGCGCGTGGCTTTTAAGCGTCGTAGAGATGCCGGCTATGAGCGTATCCAAACCTGGAGCAAAGCCATTTGTCCAAAGCCCGGCGGTGCCTTTTATTTCATGGTGGATGTGCATCAGTATTTCCGCCCAGGTCTTGCCAATGATGCGGAGCTGTGCACTGTGCTTTTAGAAAAAGCCAACGTGGCCGTGGTGCCGGGATCTGCTTTTGGCGATGAACGTTGCATTCGTTTTTCCTATGCCCTTGCCGATGAAGTGCTCATGGAAGCATTGTCTCGCATAGAAAAAGTTTTGGAAGGAAAGTAACTCGCATGAGAGCTTTTTATGGATAGAGAATTTAGCAAAGACACTCCTCTAGGCTTTACCGAGGCTTTGGCTCGTATAGCGAAATCGCCTACGCTTACCTCGGGAAAGCTGGAGGAGGCCGGTCTTGCCATTGCCAAAGAGGCCTGCCAGGCCCTCGGCATTTCGCGGGTGTCTTTTTGGCGTGTGATGCACGAGGAAAATGTTTTACGTTCTATCCTCACGTATAGCAGCGATGGCGATGCCATGGCTGTGGTGGACGACGTTCCCCTTGATAATTATCAAGACTATGTGGATAGTTTGAATGAAAACCGCGTGCTAAGCATTGATGCTGCTTCCTCCGGATTATTTTTGGAGTTTTTAAACAGCTATAATGATAAGATGAAAGCAACCTTAGATGCCCCCATTCATATGAATGGTAAAGTGGCGGCTGTCATTTGCATGGAGCAAATGCACACCGATAGGCTTTGGAGCGCGGCAGAAAGGGACTTCACATCTTCTTTGGCAGACTTTGTGGCTTTGGCCATGGTGTCGGAGCTACATTATCAAACCATGGAAGAGCTTAAAATTACGCAAAAACGCGCCGATAGGCTTTTGGGTAATTTGCCTGGTGTTGTGTATCAATGTGTGAATGAAGCGCCAAACTTTAGATTTTCCTATGTAAGCGAAGGCTCGCAAGCGCTTTTTGGCTATACGCCTGAGGAACTTACGGAAAAAGATGGCATTCGTATTTTAGATTTGGTGCATCCTGATGATGCGCAAGAACTCATTAGGCTCAATGAAATTACGCTGGGTCTAGGTTTGCCATTGGATACGTCCTTTAGGATCATTGCCAAGGACGGCACCGTAAAATGGGTATGGGAGCGTAGCCGCGTGGTGGAATTTACCAAGAGCGGTGATCCCTATTTGTTTGAAGGCTTTTTTTCCGATATTACCGAACAAAGACGCCTTGAAAGTGCTGAGCTTGCTAACCAAGCCAAGAGTACTTTTTTGGCCAATATGAGCCATGAAATCCGTACGCCCATGAATGCCATCTTGGGCATGTCGGATATTGCTTTGCGTCATGAGCCAGCCACACAGGTCAATGAATGTTTGCAAAATATTAAGGGGGCGGCAGGTTCTTTGCTGGCCATCATCAATGATATTTTGGACTTTTCTAAGATTGAAGCTGGCGCCATGGAAATTATTCCGGAGCCCTATTATGTGGAGTCCTTTATCAACGATATTGTGGCTCTCATGAATGTTCGCATAGGACGCAAAGACATTGAGCTTTTGGTGGAAGACTATCACGCCATCCCCAGCATCCTTAAGGGCGACTGCATACGCATTAAGCAAGTGCTCGTGAATTTGCTTTCCAATGCGTTGAAGTTTACCTACCAAGGGCATGTGCGCTTGAGCATGTGGGCAGACCCTTGCGAAAAAGGGGAGACCACATGGCTAAAAGTGCGGGTGGAAGATACGGGCATTGGTATTAAGCGTGAAGATTTGCCCATGCTTTTCAATAATTTTTCTCAGTTAGATACCAAGAAGAATAGAAATATTGAAGGTACGGGCCTTGGCCTTGCCATCACCAAACGCCTTGTGGAAGAAATGGGCGGCTCCATCACCGTGGACAGTGTGTACGGCAAGGGATCGGTATTTTCTTTTGAGATTCCTCAAGTGGTGGAAGATACAACGCCCTTATTGTCCACTAAAAATTATAAAGATGCACGCGTGGCGGTGTGGTTAGAGTCCCCCGTGAAGGCTTCTTTCCTTTGTGAAAAGCTCAACGAAATGGGTGCCGAGGCGCACATCATAGCCAGTTCTGCTTCCATTAAAGATTATACCCATGTCTTTATGGAATATAGCAAGCTTTCTTTCTTTGATGTGCAAACGGTGCCCCACGTGCATGTGCTTGCTTTGTCGCGCAATTTCTTTGAAGGGAAAGACGTGCCGGACAATGTGGTGGTGGCCTATGCGCCTTTGACCACCATTGTGGTGGCGCGTTTGCTGGAAGGGGCCATTTACCATGTGAGTGATTCTGCGGCCAACCAGATGTCCTCCACTTTGAAGACGCGCGGCGTGCGTGCCTTGGTGGTGGATGACAATAATATTAATCTTATCATTAGCCAAAGCGTGCTTGAAGAGTACGGCGTGGCTGTGGATACGGTGCTTTCTGGCGAAGAAGCCATTAAAAACGTCAAAAAAGTGCACTACGATGTCATATTCATGGACCACATGATGCCCAAGATGGACGGTGTGGAAACCACGTTGAATATACGTGCGCTGGCCGATGATCGTTTTCGCGTGGTGCCCATTGTGGCTTTAACGGCCAATGCAGTGGGTGATGTTCGCTCAGATTTTTTACGAGCAGGCATGAATGATTATTTATCTAAGCCGCTTATTATTAAAGAACTTGAGCGAGTACTGCGCCAGTGGCTCCCCACAGACAAATGGGAAAACGTATAAGGTGATTTTGGTACAAAAATATAAGGTACGCTTCGTGATTTTATGTGTAGCCTTTAAAAAAATTTTATAAGCATTATACCATATATGTATAATGTGACATTGCTGTACTTTCTTGCTTTCAAAGATAAGATGGTATTGCCATTAAAGTTTTTTGGAAAGGGGGTCTGGGGGAAGAACCTTTTCTTCAGAAAAGGTTTTCCCCCAGCGTGCTTTAATAACAATACGAGCCCCTTTTAGGGGCTTTTTTTATGAGCTATGGCATTTGTTTTATAGGTTTTTTTTGATATGACATTCAAAGCACTCCATAGTCCTTGCCCCTGAGCACGCTTTGAGGTATGCAAGACCGATGCAAGAAGTTTTAGTATGTTTTATGCGCCATGAGGCCGAAGCTCTCTA
>CAYJHD010000036.1:0-18781 GCA_964370015.1 uncultured Desulfovibrionaceae bacterium
AACCATCTTGCATGAGTTTTATCAGGTTGCATTCCGTCGTAAAATATATCAATCTTTAGAAGAGCTACAAACTGACCTTGACGCATGGATAAATCACTACAATACGGAGAGGACTCACCAAGGTAAAATGTGCTGCGGTAGAACGCCCATGCAAACCTTCCTTGAAGGAAAGCACCTCTGGAAAGAAAAGGTCGGACAGCTCAACTAATCTGACAAAAAGTACCATCAAAACGGAGCCTATTGTACGGCCAAGTCTAAACCACTACAAATAACATATGACAGGCTTAGGTATATAATCTAAGCCTACCATACACTTTTTTACAGTACTGGTGACACGACATCATATAGTTTGGTGTCCGTGTCACTCAGGAAAAGTATTAAGGGAATACTCTTTCAAAATAAGGGTCAATTTCGTCTTCTTGCACGGTTATGGGATAGCTCACAGAAACGTATCCATCACCAGAAAAGCTACGATCCACTTCCACAAGAAGGTGAACCATTTCTTCATCCACAATGAAGCTGAGTTCCACCTCATTGACGGAACGATTACTTCTATTAAAAAATCCTGCAGAGTTGGGGCGCATTTCCACTTCTTGATAGATGCCAGAAGTGCTTGAGAATGTCGGCGTTTGCAAATAGCCTTCTTCCACATCTACCTTTGCAAATTGAAAACCATTGTGGAGGAATTTATTAATCATCATTTCCACAGCAGGGTGTGGCAAAATGGTAAGGTAATCACGATCTGCACTGTCTAGTCCAGATTCAATGTCTAGCTCTGTGTATATCCAAACCTTGGATTGATTTTTTCCTGCTGCTATGGAGGTGATGGGCGTTTCAGAAGGGAGTTTAAAGCTGAAAGGAATTTCATACTTTTGTCCTTCCTCAACCTTCATGGCATAATCCATATGAAGGCTTCCGATGGCTACGCTTTTGGAAAAAGTTTCTTCTTCGCCGTCCACTTCTCGGGTGCTTTGAGCCATTGTCATGACGGAAATTGTAATTTTATTAATGTCTTGGTCTACCTTTCCGCCTTGAATATGTACTGTTCCTTCAACAATATCTCCTTGATGTAAGGTCATATTTTTTACAACAGTATCTATTTTTGCACTACCAAGCCCCACTTTCGCTAAGAGTTTATTAAACATAGTGTTATCCTTATTCGTTGTGTTATGTGAAAGATACATTTTATATATTGGCCTTTACCTCACTTATGAGTAAGCTATGCTCTTTTAAAAGACAAGTTTTTTAGTTTTTAAAGAAAAAGTCTGCAATAATTATTTTTTTTAAAGAAGTAGTCTTACATGTGAAGATGTGTGCAACACCCATAAGGTTGAGGAATATCAAGAACGTGCGCCAGTGGTAAGTGTAAGACTTTAGCTAAAATAACGCGGTTTACGCCGGCATGGGCCACCAAGAGGATTTTCTTTCCTGCATATATGTTGAGATAGTGCGTTAAAGCGGGGAGCACTCTTTGTGCTACATCGTGAAAACTTTCCCCTTGCGGAGGGCGAAAACTGTCCATATTTTTACCACGTGCGATGTACTCTTGGGGAAAGTGTTCACGTATATGGGCGATTTCTTGCCCTTCCCATGTTCCAAGATGAATCTCTTTAAAGGCAGATTCCACCGTCATCGGCACGGATGCGGGACAAAGGGTACGCGCACTTTCTACGCAGCGTTGTAAGGGAGAACAAATGACAGCGGCTACATTTTGCCTGGCAAAAAAACTTTGCCAGTCTTGCATTTGCTTTTTTCCAAGCTTGCTCAAGGGGTAGTCATTTTGCCCAATGAAGCTCTTTTGCTCCGGCTGTACAATGTGCCCGTGGCGCATAAGCCATAGTTCAGTCTTGGGCATGAGCTAAAGCCTTTTGTGCCAGGGAAAAAGGATCTTTGCCAATTTCAGCACGAAGTCGTTTTTCCATGGTTTTTGCGCGTGCTAAACGCGCTTTTATGGCAATGCCAGCCTCGGGTATGTGAGCAAAAAAATGTAGCTTTTGGGTAAAACGCTCTTCAATGGGAATGGGGGATTTACCATAAACATATTTGTCTGCTAAATAGATAAGCTCTTTTTCTGTTATGGGAGCATCTTCGGCCAATTGGCAATCGGTATGCTCTTCCACCAGTGGGGCCAAGGCTCCTAAGCCCATTTCACGTAAAGCTTTTCCAGCTGCCACTTCATGTCTTTCTTCTTGTTTACACATATCGTGTAATAATGCGCCCACATGTGTGAGATTTGTGTTGATGCGAGATGCTTCCCCTTGCTGTTCTTTAAAGGCTTTGGCAAAGGTTATGGCTACAGATGCCACAGCGCGTGCGTGGGCAAGGCCCTTGGGAGGCACATTGAGGCAATGTAAAAGTTTGAGGGCTTCTTCAGCTTGCAATATATGCTGCCCTAAAGCTTTTTTTTGTAAGCGGGCATAATCTTCTTGGGTATCCATATCTAAAAGAATATGGCTGTCCGCAGTGGCAATGAGCTGTGTGGGCATGGAATTTAATGCCCCTTGTAAACCTTGTTCCCCATCATACTTTACAATGGCGGGCATATATTCACTGGGAATGAGTGGGGGATGGCCGCTTTGACCTCCATAACTTGGAATAAGAATAGCGTGGGGATGTTGCTTTTGAGCTTGCAAAAGTTTTTGCATGGTGCAGATGCGTACCAAGGGAATATCCACAGGATGAATAAAAACATGCCCTTGGGAAGTGCGCGCAAATGTCTGCTGCACGGCTCTTATGCCATGACATACGGATGAAAACATACCGCATTGCGCATCTGGATTGGTGACAAGGCTTAGCTTTTGCTTGTCGCGAAGCTTTTTTTGCCACGTACATATGGTGGTTGCCAATGCTTCATTTTCCCTTTGTCCGCCCACCACAAAAACATGACTCACCCCACCATGAAAATGCATTTGGATAAGCTGTTCAAGGGCCGTGAGAGTGTGTTCTTTCGGCCAAGTGAATCGAAAGGGGAGCAGGGGCTTAAATAAGCCCTGCATGCGCGTAGAAAAACCCGCCGCAAGAATTATTGTGGCAAGATATCCCACGCTTCTCTCTTGTGGGCTATACACTGAGCCACAATGCAGACGGCAATTTCCTCGGGAGTTTCAGCTTTAATACCAAGACCGATGGGGCAGTAGACAGTATCAAGGCGTTCTTGTGTAAAGCCTTGCGCTTTCAAGGCATCGTATACTTGGTTTTTCTTACGCTTACTTCCTATCATGCCAATATAACTGGCTGGAGTGTTAAGGCTCTGTTCCAAAACAACTTTGTCATGCAAATGTCCGCGAGTCACAATGACTATACATGTATATTTGGTGGGTGGGCAAGAGGCAAAACATTGCTCAAACTCCGGCACTGTATAGGTGGCAGAGGCCTGAGGAAAGCGTTCTTTGGAGGAAAACTCTTCTCTATCATCCATGACCGTAACTGAAAAACCTGCTAGAGCGGCTATTTGGGCTGTAAAGAGAGAAACATGTCCGCCACCTAAAATAATCATTTTCCATACGGGAGGATATTTTTCTATGATTACTCCTTCTTCTTGTAAAAAAGCAGTTTCTTGTCCGCGTTGTAATTGCGCGGTGAAAACCTCTTTTTCATCATCGGTCAAGGGAGCTACAGCTTCATGATTTACGCTATGTGCTGTCCACCTATCATCAAGGCGTAGATAGCGATGTATGTTTTCTTGTTCATCGAGTGTGGTGAGCACCATGGTTTCGTTGATATCTACAGCTTGTAGTACAGCGCGGTAAAAGGCTACATTAGCAAGGGTAGGCATGATGGGTTCAATGAAAATATGTAATAAGCCGCCACAAATCATTTCACTTTTTGCTGCCATTTCCCCCGTGAGGGTAAAGTGCAAAATATTTGCCTTGTGATCTTGCAAGGCCTGCTTACATGCCACGAGGGCTTCGCCTTCGGCAAGGCCGCCACCAATGGTGCCAGAAATAAGGCCGCTTTCGTCCACAAGCATTTTTGAGCCGGCGCCACGTGGGGTGGAGCCTTCTTGGTGAATGACGGTGGCCAGCACCACGGGGGTAGCATTTTCTAAACGATTACAAAGTAAGGTTAGTAGTTCTCTCATGGAAAGCTCCTTTGGCGCAGTGCTGTATTGTATAGCCATTTGAAGTGTAAAGTAAACGTCCTTGCACTCTGGAAAGTCTGTGTAAAGGGCTCCCACAAGGACAAGGGCCGGCAAGCAAAGAAGCCACATCGCCGGTTCTGTAACGTATAAGGGGCATGGCTTTGCGAGTGAGCGTGGTGAGCACAATTTCTCCCTCATGTCCATAAGGGAGTGGCTCTAAGGTTTGCGGATGAATAATCTCAATATATAAATCCAATTCGCGCATGTGGTAGCCACTTTTATGTAAGCACTCCACACCGCCTCCGTATCCAGCCTCACTAATACCATAGTGGTCTAATACCAAAAGCCCTTGTTGCTGTAAACGATGCTCGAGCTCTTGAGGTAAATATTCTGCACTGGCCAAGACGCCGTGTAAAGGGCCTTTGGCAAGACGATTTGTTTCTAGTAATTGCACTAAAATATATAATTGACGCGGTGCAGCTACCAATACGTGGGGTTTGTATTGCGTAAATTCTTGCATGAGGCTTTGTTCAGTGCTGAGAGCTTCACCGGCAAAAACTTCTATATCATTTTTTTTCAAAGCTTCATGTAAAAGAGCACTGACTCCATGGGGGCGCATGGCTCCCGGCCATAGGGAGAGAAGTCTTTGCCCATTTTGGATAAGTTGTGACATGCCCACGGAAAAAAAATTCTTGGTGGCGTCTAGATCTTCTTGGCTAAAAGCGAGGCGTTTGGGAGGTGCTGTGGTGCCGGAACTTTGTAATGTTACCATGCGTGCCACATGCGCTTGAGAAACACAGAGTAATTGCTCTGCAAGTTGTAAATCTTGCGCTGTGGTGAAGGGTAATGTGGTAAAGTCTTTGAAAGAAAGTTTTTCCAGATCGTATTTTTTCAAACGCTGTGCATAGAGTGTGCTGTTTGTTGTGGCATGCTTTATTACAGCTTTGCAGCGTTGCCATTGTTCTTTTTTAATGGCAGAGGCAAGGTTTTGCGTTGAAGTGTTCAGCTGTGTGGCTAGCCAAGAATCTAAAATACAAGCAGGCATGGAAATTTTTATCCTTTATTTACGAAGGGCGATACAAGGAAAAACCTTGGTTTGATGTGAGATTATAAGCGCAAAAGGGGATGAGTGTATTTTTTTCACTCATGATGTGAATATGACAGCGGCGTAATCTTTCAAGGTCAAGGGTATAGGCATCTTGAAAGGCCATACCCGAAAGGGTAAAACGGTGCTGTACTTGGCCAAGCATGGTATCAAAATTTTGTACAGAAAGAGTAGGCTGAACATTTTTTTGCATATCTTGTGTTGTGGTTTGCGGGCCCCAATGTTGCGCCACAAAACTTTGTGCTTGTTTGGCCGCCGCTTGAGGGCGTTTAGAGGCGCAGCTACAGCAATTGCCTTCCATGGTGCCCATGGCGTTGAGCTCAAGTGTGTCGTTTTGACGCGTATAAACAGCATTGAAGGAGCAAAGGGCATGTTCGGAGTTTGGCGGTGTAAAATCATGAGCTTTTACCATACCATCCGTTTGTACTTCCAATTGATGTAGCACTTCGGCTAAGGTTATTCGCGGTGCTGGCTCGTGGGGCTGTTTAGACCAAGGGTAACGCCCAAAGGAGCTTACAGGTTGAAAATGCACGCCGCGCACCAAAGGCCCGCTGGTAAGAGCCTTGCGCACAATGGCCCCAAGAGCTTTATCGTTCAAGCCTTTTACCACGGTGGCCACAAGCACCACACTGAGCCCTGCTTCGAGGCAATGCTGCAAGGCTTGCTCTTTAATTGCATGGCATGCTTGTCCGCGTAAAGGAATGTAGGTGCTGTCACACATATCATCCCATTGCAAGTAGACCACGCTTAGGCCGGCATCGCGTAAGGTTTTGGCATAAGCAGGATTTTCTCCAAGGCGCAAACCATTGGTGTTGAGCTGCACAAAGGGAAAGCCTGTTTCCCTTGTGAGAGTAATAATATCTGGAAGATCAGCGCGCATGGTGGGCTCGCCACCGGAAAGTTGCACATTGACAACGCCGGCATGCTGATAAAGTTGCTCCAATTGAGTTTCAATGTCTTGTAAGCTCGGGTCTTTGTTAACTTTGGTGCCAGAACTGGCGTAGCATACAGGGCAATGCAGGTTGCATCTATTGGTAATTTCTATCAAAGCGCAACAGGTATGCTGTGTATGCTCTGGGCACAGACCACAATCATAAGGACACCCTCTATCTACTTTACTTTGAGAAGAAGACACATAGTCAGGGCTTCTATTTTCTCCATACCATTGTGTAAAGGTGGGGGTATTGGGCAAGTTTACCCAAATGGGAGCAGAAAAATTTCCATGCTCTGGGCAATTCTTTTCTAAAAATATCCACTTCTGACCTTCCATATCTTTGCTTGCATACTGTGCGTCTAGAAGGCGTAAACACTGCGGGCACAGGCTTTGTGTGGTGCGCACAAGGCTCATGCTTGTAGCTCCATGTCCATGTCGTATTTCTCCAAGAGCTCCAAAAGCTTTTCCCAGCAAGCCGCCAAGAGGTCACCGCATTTGGCATGCCGCGGTTCTTGTGGCGAAGATACGGTATCACTTTTTTGCTCTAGTTTTTCCAATATTTCATGGCACAAGCCAGAACTTTGTGTTTGTGCTAAAAACCACTGCTGATATTCATGAACCATGGGAGCCAAGGATGGGTGGGCATTTTCATCCACTGCGCCTCGCCCGGCAAAACAGCCGAGTATACAAGCCCCGCCACTGAGTAAGCCGCAAGGGCCTTCTGTGCCGCCCATGCCAAAGCAAAGGCCATGCATGGCACGTAATAACTGCGGATTTTCTTGCCCTGCACCTTGCAAAAGCAAATGCATAAGCAATTGGCTACAGCAATATCCTTCACGCACTAAAGGGAGTATTTCTAATAAGATGGGGTTCATATTTTCTCCTTGGTGGCAATCCAAAGTCCATAGCCGTACTGTTTAGCGTTGAGTTGTTTCGGGCATATATCATGCCAAGCCAATTGCGCCGCAAAAATTTTTAGTTTTTGTGAGTGATCTTCGAAATAGTTCACTTTCCAACCGGTCTGCTGTAAAAGTTCTTCGAGTTGCTTTTTGCTGTAAGTTTCTTCTTTTGCGTGGGAGAGGTGGCAATACATATCGCTGAGAATGAGCAAGGTAGGAGAGTTAGACGCATCTCCCACGCGCCAAAATTCTTGAAGAACTTTGATTTTATCTGGTACTATACTGAGAACACATTCACAAAAAATAGCCTGAAAGCTTTCCGCCAAAAATGGAAGGTTTGTTGCCTTTCCGAACACATGAGCTTGTGCCTTCGCGTCGCAATCAAGACCATAGGCCAGGAAACCTTGCTCTTGTAAAAAAGCTGTGCTTTTTCCGTGACCACAGCCCACGTCCAATATGCGTGCTCCTTTATGTAAGGGAGTTACCTTTTGTGCTTGGAACAAGGCGTGGGCGGTGAGGGCGAGCCCACCTGGGCGCCAACATATATCTTGTGCGCAAGCTTGGCTTCCATGCACGTTCAAAGCGTGTAAAGGCATATCGAAAAGCATGTTTTGCCTATTTATCTTCCAACATACGTTCCACTTCCAACATTTTCCCTAGAGTTAAGGATTTAGGTACCAAGGTAAGGTCACATTGCGGGCATGCGGGTAGGGAAACAGCAAAGGCACCGCCAAGGTAAAAAGCCTGCATTTCCTTTTGTTCTAAAGGGCATTGGCAGGCATCGCATAGCCATTGCCCTGCATCGGGAGTAAAGGTAGGTATAGACATGGTATTCTCCGTATATTATCCCTTATCAGAAGGTGTTTCTTGCGGTGTGGCTTGGGGAAGCAACATTCGATGGCACCATGCATCGTGTAAATGGTATTGATCTTGCGCATCTTTGGCATAGCGAACCCAGAATGTGACGGTACCGGAACGCCATGCACCCACATAATGACCACTTTCCTTTTCTAAAAAGCGTTGTTTATGCTCTTCAATGGCTAACACTGCGGCGGCGACGTCTTGATGCAAAATATGTTTCTTTTCAAGCTCTGCCAACAGCTCCGGAGCAATATGTAAAAAGGTATGCCCCCATATGGGATCCAAGGGTAGAGCTTGACGTAGAGTGCCTTTTGCTTGCGGTGCAAAGGTGTTTTCTAGCATATTTTGTACGCCGTATTTTTCTTTGCATGTTTGCACGAGGCGAACCCTATTGGCACGGCGAGCAGAAAGGCTTGGTGCAGGTTGTGAGGGGGGGCTTTGCTCATCCATAAAAGGTAAGATGTCAAAAAAGTGCGCGCAAGCTTTATGGCTGCTTACTAAACGGTCGCGACACATGATACAGGAAGCAAGGCCTGTATTTGGGCCTAAATTTTGCGCCAGCTGTTCAGTGATATTTTGTGCCAGCTCCGGTTGAGCATTCCACACAAGACCGCCATACCCACAACAAGAAGACGTACTTTTGGCTTGGGAAGATTCTTCACACTGCACATTGCAATGTTTAGCCAAAAGCCGTGTGGCTTCATGCCAACCACTGTCATGGCGTGCAGAGCAAGGATCATGCAAGGTATAGGTGGAGGCAGGAACATTAGTCGGAATATGCTCTCGTAAATCATACAGCACTTCCCAAAGGGAGACGCAAGGAATGTGCGGTACATGCTCAGCAAAAAACTTTTTACAAGAAGCACAAGCCACAATAAGCTTTGGTTTTTGCATTCTTTCCCATTGCTGCTCTAGGTGCTTTACCATTTGCGTGGCAAGGATTTTTTCCCCTGCCCATTGGGCTGGAGTTCCACAGCAAGAGAGTATGAGCCCCACCTTTTGCGGCATATTCGCACAAAGGAAGTCATAAACTTGAAGCACTTGATTGCCGCGTGCTGCAGATAATTGACAACCGGGGAAAAAGGCCCAAGAAGACTCTGCAATATTTTTTTCATGAACTGCTGTCATGAAAAGGCTGGCGGGAGCTTGCGTGGCGGCGCACATATCTTCCAAGGCAAAGGCATGGGCAGAGGGAGGCATGTGACCTCGTTTCACAAGGTCTTCACGAGCCTGTAAACACACCTCGGCCATGGAAAAACGCTCTGGACAAATTTCGGTGCACTGGCCACAAAGCATACAGCCGTTGACTAAAGAATTGGCGCGTCGTTCACCTTGTACAATGGCAGCATTATTATAAACTTGTCTGGTGTAAGACTTTGGAAATGCACCATATTTTTGTAAATACACACATTTTTTAACACATTGCATACATTGACATTGAATACAGCGCAAAGCTTCTATCTGTGCTTCTTCCATGCCATATGAGCCCGTAGCCGGCAGCGTTGCCACAGCCATGGCTATGCCCTCAAGGGGAGTGTGCAAGGACGTATTTTCTCTCTGTCCTTCTCTGCCGGCACTTGGTGCAATGCCGCCTAAAATGCGTTCGATACTTAAAGCAGCTTGACGACCTTGTCCGGCTTGAGCTGATGAGGAAGCGTATTCATGCCCGGTGGGGCTTTGCACAAGCATGCCCCCAGCACAAATATTTTCCAGCATATGGCCTGTTTGTGCATCTGGTTTTGCATCAAGGCTGGCAAAAATCTCTGGGGCGGCATGAATATCTACGAAAAAAGCAGAAAAATCTTTTTGTATGCTGTGAAAAAAATCCGGCGTAAGCTGAGTTGGTGTGAAAGTGGCATGATTTTTACGTAACTGTTCACACTCTTCATGAATATGGTCGGCGTGCACTTGAGGAAATTGTTGAAGAAGAAAAGATCCCTCATGTGTATTTTCCTCTTCAGCAGCGTAAAAAATGGTCACAGGCCAGCTTTTTTTGGCCAGTTCATAGGCCACAGTGAGGCCGGCAAGACCATTGCCCAGCACGGCTACTTTTTTTTCTTTGGCAGGACGTAAAAAACCTTTTCCTTGCTTTTGCGTTTGTTGCATACAGAGGCTTTCAAGGCTTTGTATGGCAAGACTACCGCCTAAATCTCGACGGAGGCAGTGGTTTTGACAAGGATGGTCACAAATATGGGCGAAAATTTGCGGTAGGGGGAGGTGTCGTTCTAGAAGCTTACGTGCTTCTTGTAATTTTCCTTGTCCCATATGCGCCATAAAGGTGCGTACATCCATATGTAAGGGACAATGGCTTTGACATTTGGGCATATGCTCTTGCGTACAGCGTGCTTCTGCGGCATGAAGACTGGCTTGATCCATGTACGACCTCCATTCAAGGGCTTTGGAGTAAATGAAGATGAAAAAAGAAATAAGGGACGCAAGAAGGTGAACCTTGGCTTGCGCCCCTTAATAATTATACTACTTACTTAGGCATGGCAGCCAATACCTTCTCTGGACGAGCAGGTAAGTGGCGAACACGAGCGCCGCAAGCGTCATCAATGGCGTTGATGATGGCAGGGTGAGGGCCACATACGGGGATTTCGCCCACACCGGAGGCACCGAAGGGCCCGCCAGGACGTGGGGTTTCCACATAGATGACTTCCATATTGTCTGGAACGTCCTTGATGTAAGGAATACCAGCACCGGCCATGGTGCTATGCTTTTTCAAGTCTTCATAGTCTTCAGTTAAAGCTAAGCCTAAACCTTGGGTAAGGCCACCGTAAATTTGACCATCAACCACAGCGCGGTTATTGATGGAACCAATATCTGCAGCCATGGTGAGTTTTTCCACGGTGGTTTTGCCAGTGGCCACTTCCACAGCCACTTCAGCAAGGAAGAGACCGTACATGTAGAACTGGAAGGGGGCGCCCTTACCGGTGACAGGGTCACAATGCTCTGCTTGTGCGGTGAAGGTTCCTTTGTATAAGATTTCGCCAGTGGCAGCTTTTAAGCTAGCATAGTCATGGAAGCCACCTTCTGGTTTGCGCATGGCGTCAAGTAATGCTTCAGAAGCAAGCTTTAAGGCATTACCAATCATAACTTGTGAGCGTGAACCGCCTGCAGGGCCAGAGTTGGGGGCTTTGTCCGTATCGTTGAGTACGAGACGAATTTTTTCCATGGGCATATTAATGGGGCGTAAAGCTTCATGTACGCAACCAAGGGTACCGGCGTCGGCGCCTTGACCATGGTCGTGCCAGCAAGCGTAGGCAGTAACGCCGCCATCTTCATTGAGTTCAACCCAAGCTTCTGCGGTGTCAGGGCCGTCAAGACCAGCACCGTAGGAACCTAAAGCCACACCCACACCGCGTTTAATTTCGTCGGTGGAGTTGGCTTTGGCTTGTGCTTTGGCTGCTTCATACTTAGGACGAAGAAGTTCAAACATTTCACCATAAGAAAGAACTTCTGGTTTTTGTTGTGAAGGGTTGGTATCGCCTTCTCTGTAGTGGTTAATGGCGCGGAATTCAAAGGGGTCTACACCCATTTTGCGAGCCAATTCGTCCACTAAGGATTCGGAAGGGAATTCAATTTCAGGACCGCCGTAACCGCGGAATGCCGAACCCCAAGCGTGGTTGGTGCACACGGTGCGTCCAAGGCCGCGCATATGAGGAATGCCATAACCTGCGCCGCTGAACTGTGCGCCGCGTAAGGTTAAAAGGTCACCAAACTCAGAGTAAGGACCGTGGTCAACTATCCAGTCCACTTCCACAGCCATGATTTTTTTGGTTTCTTTGTCGGCAGCCATACGCATGGTTGTCCAGAAAGGTGAACGCTTACCGGTATAATTTTGTTGTTGTTCATAATTATAACGTAAGTGGCAAGGACGACCTGTGGCAAGAACGGCCACGCCAACCAAGGCTTCCAAGGTGGGGCTAAACTTATAGCCGAAGGTACCACCGGCGGTATTTTGTACTAAGGCCAACTCAGTACCCATCTCCACGCCAAGGCCTGGGGCGATCATGAGGCCGTGCAAGTGCAAACCAATGGATTTGGAATGCAGAACAAGTTTACCGTCATCATTTAAGTAGCCATAACCCACGTCTGGCTCAATGGGTAAGTGAGGTTGACGCTGCGTATAGTAAGAACCTTCAGCCACCACCATGTTGGGGTCGTTGAAGAACTTTGCAGTGTCTTCGCCTTTTTCAAGGCCTTGCTCAAAGTATACGTTGGGAGTGCCGGGGTGAATTTCCATGGCGTCTGGATCCATGGCGTCATGGGCATTCATGTATTCTGGTAAAAGCTCTAAATCAAACTTTACCATTTCAGCGGCGGCGCGGGCATTGCATTCGGTGTCGGCGCACACAATGGCCAAAGCATCACCGTATTGGAATACCTTGGTGTCATTAAGGATGGGACGATCCCAGCCATCACCCTTATTGGTGGGGAAGGTGATAAGACCGGTAATGCGGTTTTTCCCTTTCACATCTTTATGGGTAAGGACTTTGTACACACCGGGCATTTTTTCTGCTTCAGAAGTATCTATGCCCTTGATGTTGGCGTGAGAAACTTTTGCTTGAGCAATGGCAAGGTGTAAAGTGTTGCTAGGCATACGCAAAGCAGCATCGGCACCGTATTCGGCAACGCCTGTTACCTTAGCAAGTGCGCTGGGACGAGTGAAGTTGGTGCCCCAAATACGGCCATCGGCAGGCACTTTATAGGTGACATCATCCACGGTTTTTTCGCCGCGCATGATGGCAGCTGCATCCATAACAGCGTCAACTAAAGGCTTATAGCCTGTGCAACGGCACACGTTTTTGTGGGCTTGGAACCAAGCGCGCACATCTTCGCGGCTGGGGTTAAGGTTGGTATCGAGAAGGGCTTTGGCCGATACGATAAAACCTGGGGAGCAAAATCCGCACTGAGCGCCACCATGGAAAATCCATGCATGTTGCAAAGGATGGAGATTATCGGGTGTTCCTATGCCTTCTAAGGTGGTGATGGAGGCATTTTCTGCCACGCGGCTCATCTTGATAATACAAGAACGAACAACTTTACCATCTAAAATAACGGAACAAGCGCCACATTGGCCCTTACCGCAGCCTACTTTTACGCTGGTAAGGTGGAGCTGTCCGCGCAATACATCAGAAAGCATTCCATCTTGAGTAACAAAAATCTTTCGGGGTAACCCGTTAACCACAAGCGTCTTCGCAATCATGTCTCTCTCCTTGTAATAATCATGACAACAAATTCTGTTTTCGAAAAAAGAAGTTTTTGACAAAGGGAGTTGTTAAAAACTGTCTTTACCCAATGTAAAAGAAAAACACAGTCTCTACGTAAGACTGTGCTGGCTGATATATATCAGCTTCTTGGAAAGTGCGTTAGCCTTTTCCAAAAGAACACAAAGGATAGCGGCATGTCGTACATGAAGGACAAAATCCTCCATGGCCAAGGGCTGCAATATCTTTTGGTGTAATTTCAAGACCTGCCAAAAGGCGTGGTAAAATAAGCTCAAAAATGCTGGCTTTATGATACATAACGCAACCAGGAAGGCCTAAAATATGCGTATTTTCAAGTTTAGCCACTAAAAACATGGCACCTGGAAAAGTGGGGGCTCCGTAACGCACAATGTGTGCGCCCGTTTGGGCTATGGCTGAAGGAGTTCTGTCATCAGGGTCCACCGACATGCCACCGGTTACCAAGACCACATTGGCACCTTGTTGCACATAGTCTTTTATGGCGTTGGCTGTCATGTCCACATCGTCACTGGTAAGTGCTTGGCCGAGAATTTGAGCTTGGTAGTTGGCAAGTTTATCTTGTAAAATGGGGCCAAAGCTGTCTTTGATACGGCCATGATAGATTTCACTGCCGGTGGTCACAATCCCGACGATGGGCTTTGCCAAGGGAAGAACTTCAATGATGGGCTTGGTGACTATTTTTTCAAGGTGTGCGATTTTGCTCTCTTCAATGAAAAGAGGCACAACACGTGTGCCACCAATGGGTTGATTTTCCTTCACTTCTTGGAATGTGTGTAAAGTGGCCACGGCCACTTCATCCAGGCAGTTTACTTCCATGAGAGCTTGTGTATCAATGCGTAAAAGCCCTTGATGGTCTGCCAAAAAATTTATACGCCCTTCGGCTATATCAGAAAAATGTATACCGTCACCGCAAATGGCATCAGCTATGCGCTTGGCAGCGTCGTTTTCGTGTAAAATCCCGGGACAAGGTTCATACACATAAATATTTTCTTTGCCCACACGCAAAAGCACAGGCACATCTTCTGCTGTAATGATATGCCCCTTGCGGAATATGGGACCTTTATTTTGATTTGGAACTATTTCGGTGATGTCGTGGCAAAGTACACAGCCTATGGCTTCGTTTACAGGAATGGAACGTAAAAAATCTTTATCTTTATGCATGTAGAAGCTGTCCTTAAAAGTAAAATCCATGTCATGTATACTATATACACTTCTAGAGCATACTGTAGAGAAAAATAAAAAGATTGTCAAGGAGGATGGAAAAAATTTCTTTTAAATAATAAGGTTGTGAGTAATTTCTTGAGCTTGAGTACTGGCCAAGGCCATGGAAAATGTATCAAATGTCCAAAATTTCACATGAAAAATCTGCTCTTCGGTCAAAGCTAAAAAACTATTGTTTTGCTGGGGATTACTGAGACAAATGAGGTGTAAAGGATAGTGCAGTCCCATGCCCATGGCCTTAACCACAGCTTCTTTCATGCTCCATATTTGTGCAAGCTGTAAAGAGTTTTGAGGGTACAGATAATCTTTGGGGTGCATAATTTTGTGCAATGCTTTTTCGTCAAGATGGAAAGAGCTTTGAATGTCTAAACCAAGGGGAGCGAGAGAGCTAGCGGCAATGGCGCACCAAGGTCCATCATGCGATATGCTGAAACAAAATGGTGTGTTGGGGGTTTCTATGTGGGGTTTTCCCCAAGTGTTTTGTGTGAAAGCAAGTTCTTCAGGGAGAACTTTAAGTATGGAAGAGCACACCATTCGCTTTAAAAAATGACTAATTAAAAAGGAATTTTTATCTTCATCTTTAAGGAATAGAGCCATTCTTTGGTTTTCTTCTTGAGAAAAAAAGGATGGTTTGTCGATGGATAAAGTGTTTTTTGCCAATAAAATATGTGTTCCATGACCCCATTCATAGGTAAGTAAATGTTTATGGGAAATTTTTCCCATGCGGTCAAGGTTAAGCGTATTTGTAAATAGCATGCTGAGTGTAAAGCTGGACCACTGAAGGGCGATTATAAAAACCGTATGAGTTCAAACATCTTACGTCTTGGTGTGGTGGAAATATGATAATACTGCGTTTGTGGAATATAAATATAAGGAATATCCTCTGGTCTTTGTTTAAGAAAAAGTGAAAGAATGCTTCTATTTACTGCTTGATGCCCCACAATGATAAGGGGGGAGTCGCCGGCTAGAAAAAGGGCACGACCAAGCCCTTTGCTTACGCGCTCATGTAGCATGGCATAGCTTTCGCCATCAGGATAGGCATAGCCAAATTTGTCGGCATGGCGTTGTTGCATGATATGTGGCATGTTCTTTCGAATATCTTCATACCGCATGCCTTCGCATGTTCCTGCCCATATTTCATCAAATTCTGTAAGTGCCATGGTTTGCGTATGGGGGCGGGAAGCTAAAAGTGGCTCCGCCGTTTGATGTGAACGCAAGCGTGTGGATGTAAAAATCCATGGAATTTCTAGGCCATTCATGTGCAAGGCCATGGCTCTGGCTTGTTGTAGACCTTTTTTTGTTAGAGGAGGATTGCCGCCTATGCGCCCTTCTAAATTAAAGAGTGTCTGCCCATGTCGCATTAAATAGAGACTACGCACCCAGCGCGATACCACCACGTCACGTATGGCCGGATAATGCGGAGATCCCTCGCAGGGGCATTCTTTAATGATGCTATTGGCGGCGGCATCCACGCGCATCCAATAGGTTTCGTCTGCACCCACTGGAGTGTAAATTTGCTCATAATATCCTATGCGCGCTCGAAAGCAGGCCAAAGCGTCTTTTTCTTCCATGTGTTGAAACTCAGGGAGTTTACATTTTAGTCGAATGAATTTTTCCAATAAAAGAGGATCTTCGTTGACGCATTCAACATAAAGAATAGGATAGTCCGTGAGGGTGGCATTGGTGATTAAACGACGAGCACGACTGGCATTGGTGGCATCTAAAATAGCCACATCGCCACCTCTTCTAAGAAACTTCCTCGCTTCAGCCATATTTTCAAGGGCTATATTTTCGCGCGCTTCGCGGCCCATGGCATTGTCCGGAGAATAAAATTCCGGCGCGGAGGATTCTGGACCAGCCAAAAGGCGGCGTACATTGCCATTATTAAAGATGGCAGCCTTGGTGCCTTCTTCGAGGAGTCGCTCACAAATACGCTTGGCAAGAGTGCTTTTACCTCGGGCTGGTAGGCCCACCATGACGACATAAAGCTTGGATGACATAAAGGCCCCTTGTTTGTAGTGCGTGAAAAAGATTCGCTTATTCAGACATATTTGCAGAATCTATTTTTTGTGTCAACATGCCAAAAAGGGGAGTGGATATGCAATCGGCTGCTAAAGTTTTTCAATGTGGTATGGAATTAACTCTAGATATTATTGGCGGAAAGTGGAAACCCATTGTTATTTTCCATATTGGCAATGCACAGAAAATCCGCTATGGCGCTTTAAAGAGACTTGTGCCCAGTATGAGCGAAAGAGTTCTTTCTCGCGAGCTAAAGGCTCTTGAAAAAGCAAATATTATTATGCGCAAAGAGTTTAAAGAGAAAATACTGCGCGTGGAGTACTCGTTAACTCCCATGGGGCACGAGCTTTTGCCTGTGTTACATGCTTTAACTCAATGGGGGGATAAGTATAATAAATTGCATGATTATGCACAAGTTTTGTGCGCTGTGCAGGAGGATGAAAGTTAGGAAAATACTCATTCGACAGCATACAAGCTTTCTGCTATTGCTTTGCGTATAGAAAAAATATGGCTTGAGTAAACAAGCGCATTAAGGAGTAAAAATGATTTCACGTAGTATTGACCATATAAATATATCCGTACCCCATATGGAAAAGGCTTTGGATTTTTATACTAACACATTGGGTTTTACCATTAAAGAAAGATATACAGGCGGCGGAATGGAGTTTGTCTTTATCACCGACGGTTCTACTGTGTATGAGCTTTTGGAAAATACTGCATTGGAACAAGCTAAAATAGATCATATAGCTTATATTTCTGAAGATATAGAAGCAGATTATGCATATTTTAAAAATAAAGACGCTTCCATGCTTTTGGGGGAAGTGGACTTTGTGGATTTTCTTTTTGAAAAAGGCGTTTATTATTTCTTCATCCAAGGGCCAGGCCAAGAAAGAATTGAATTTTGCCAGAAAAAATAGGCATAAGTGTCATTAGCATAACACATTAAGTGTTTGTGCTATGCATTGTTGCAACTGCTAGAGAGATGTTATTTTGTCGTTTAAGCTCACTTTGAAAACGTCTCGTGCCCAGCCTTCTGGTGTTACGAATTTCAAGAATGAGCTTTTCACATGTGTCGTTCTCTTTCATTGCTGGAGATGTATGTGGATGTTTACTTACACATGTTAAACCATCAAGACCATCGACAATATATCTATTCCACCATTTCCGAAGAGTTGAATGTATCAAGTTTTATTTGAAGTTCATTTACAAGCCTAGCCACATGAAATCCATCGCATGTAGCATGATGTACTTGAATTGCCAAAGGGAGCAATGTTTTTCCCTCAGATATGGAATAGTTACCCATTGTGAAAATAGGAGAAAAGTAATTATACCCCTTTTGCAAATTTAAATTAAATCCAGTGAAACTTACCCATGGAATGCACGAAACATTAAAGAAATTGCTACCTATTTGTGGCTTAGAGTTAATATGGTCATTCTGGTAATTTTCAACGTCTAGCATGTATTTCTTAAGAAATTCTTGGTAGTTTTCACTGTATTCTGTCCAAACATTTGTAAAAGTCTCTGTTCTATCGTGAAATAAAGTAAAGCTTGGATGCAACACCTCATAATATCCCAAACTACCTTCCTCATCATGCCCCATGCGAAAGTTTTTTTGTGCATTGACGACAGAAGAAAGTGCATGCAAAATCGTAGGAAAAAATTTGTAATTGTTTGATTTTACAGTAAGTAAGAAATTTGTAATATCTATATTTACAGTCATGCTGAAAGTACATGGAATAGCATTTACATATCGTAAATAGATTTCTTTTCTGTTCCAATTTTCTATGTTTATTTTTTCAAAATTCATAAAGTTTATTCTCCATTGGCTCTGATATGTCTACTACTCGTCATTATTTTGAAGATTTTTTGATTTTCTTAGAAAAGTATATCATACCTATAAGTTGTATGCTGTTTTCGAAGATAAGATGATTATAATTATCCACAAAAAAGTTGCTGACAACATTTAAATCGAGTAAAGCCGCACTTGTCATAAAAAACCGTTGTCATGGGACTATCACCTGTACCTACAATCAATGTTGAAAACTGTCCCGCATAGTAATCCTCCAGATATCGGATAAGTTTTTTGCCGTACCCATTTTTCTGAAATTTTTGTGCAGTGGCAATATTTTTAATTTCTAAAGTATGCTCATCTTCTTGTGTAACGACGCAAATAGATGCCACCTCTTCTGCTTCATAGAAAGCAAACATATCACCTTTTTCTAGGTATTTATCAATCATGCTTTCTTGCTCATCTGCAAGGAGCAAGAAATTTAAAAATTGTTTTTTATCCTTTAAAATACGCTTAATCTGTAGTGGTTTAGACTTGGCCGTACAATAGGCTCCGTTTTGATGGTACCTTTTGTCAGATTAGTTGAGCTGTCCGACCTTTTCTTTCCAGAGGTGCTTTCCTTC
>CAYJHD010000037.1:0-18382 GCA_964370015.1 uncultured Desulfovibrionaceae bacterium
TTTGTGCATTTTAGAAAATAAAAAACCGTCAGAGACGTGCTTCTGGCGGTGGACAAAGAATGCTTGATGAAAAAAGTTTTGTAACAAATCAATGTAGTAATATACATTGCGGCAAAAGCTTACGTTCAAGATTAAGACTTTATCGCCGTGAAAGTTTTTTGGAGTGGGGGTCTGGGGGAGACCCTTTTCTACAGAAAAGGATCTCCCCCAGTGGCTGTATTATACTCTATTATGCATTCTCTTCGCCCAAGAGACGTTTGCAAATCTCTTGAGCAGCCCTGCGTCCTGCACCCATGGCAAGAATAACAGTGGCCGCGCCGGTAACAATGTCACCGCCGGCAAAGACGTTGGGTATGGAGGTTTCACCGGTTTCTTCATTGACGGTGACATAGCCCCATTTATTGAGCTCAAGGCCAGGTGTAGCATCGAGCAAAATGGGGTTGGAACGTGTACCGAGCGCCACAATGGCGAGGTCGGTGGGCAGTTCGTAAATGTCGCCTTCAATGGGCTCAGGTCTGCAACGGCCGGAAGCGTCGGGTTCGCCGAGTTTCATGCGTTGCAAGGTGACGGATTTCAGATTGAGCTTGTCGTCGCCGTTAAATTGTACGGGCGAAGCCAGCATTTCCAATTGAATACCTTCTTCCTCAGCGTGGTGAATTTCTTCAAGACGTGCTGGCATTTCTGCGCGGGTGCGGCGATACACAATGTGTACGCTTTCAGCACCAAGACGCATGGCGGTGCGTGCGGCGTCCATGGCCACGTTGCCTGCGCCAAATACGGTCACATTCTTGCCGGGGTAGATGGGGGTGTCTTGCTCGGGGAAGAGATAAGCGCGACCCAAGTTGGCGCGAGTTAAGTATTCATTGGCAGAGAATACACCCACGTAGTTTTCGCCGGGGATGTTTAAGAATATGGGAAGACCGGCACCAACACCGATGAATACGGCATTGTAACCCTCGTCTAAAAGATCTTGCACGGTGATGGTACGACCGCCCACCCAGTTCAGATTAAAATCCACACCGGTGAGGCGCAAACCGTTGAGCTCTGTGGCCACCACATCCTTGGGTAAACGGAAGGAAGGAATGCCGTAAACAAGCACGCCGCCGGGCTCATGCAAAGCTTCGTACACATCCACCTTAATACCGCGCGAAGAAAGATATCCGGCGGTGGTGAGGGATGCTGGGCCGGAGCCAAGACAGGCCACGCGCAAGTTTGCATGGGGTAAATCACAGGAATTGGTACCGGTAACTTGCTCACAAGCGGAGCTGGCAATGTAATTGTCAGCCACATAACGCTCAAGGCGACCAATGGCCACGGCTTCACCCTTCACACCAAGAATACATTTGCCTTCGCATTGTACTTCTTGGGGGCAAACACGGCCACACACGGCAGGCAAGCTGTTGGTGCTCTTGATGATGCGGTAGGCAGAGTCCATGTCACCGCGAGCAACGGCGGCAATGAATTCTGGAATGGGTACTTCCACAGGACAGCCGGAAACACATTTGGGCTTTTTACATTGAATACAGCGGGAGGCTTCGGTCATGGCCATTTCGCGAGTGTAGCCCATGGCTACTTCTTCGAAGTTGCGTGCGCGAATGTCGGCAGGCAAGCAGGGCATGTCTGTGCGTGGAATGGAAACTTTTTTTGCTTTTTTGGTCTCAGGAGTGTTATTTTCCATGGCAAGTACACCTATAGTGGTCAAAAGAGGTTTTTTCTTGCTCTGCAAAGGCAGAAAGGCGACGACGAAGTTCGGCAAAGTCCACTTCATGTCCGTCAAATTCTGGGCCGTCCACGCAAGCGAATTTGGTTTGTCCGCCCACAGTCACGCGGCAAGCACCGCACATGCCAATGCCATCCACCATGATGGAGTTGAGGCTCACGGTGGTGGGGGTGCCAAAGGGCTTGGTGGTGGCAGCCACTGCACTCATCATGGGTACGGGACCCACGGCAACCACTTCAAAGACGTCTTTGTCCACGTCCAATCTTTCGTGAAGCAATTCGGTCACAAGGCCGTGATGTCCGTAGCTACCGTCGTCGGTGGAGATGAGCAACTCGTCCACGAAGGAATTAAGCTCATTTTCAAAAAGGAGTAAATCTTTGCTACGTGCGCCAATGATGCCCACAACTTTATTGCCGGCGCGATGATGGCCTTTGGCAATGTGGTGCATGGCAGCAATACCTGTGCCGCCGCCCACGCAAATGACAGTGCCTTTCTTTTCAATGTGGGTAGGTTTACCCAAAGGACCGCATACGTCTAAAATGGTGTCCCCAACATTGTAGGTTTCGAGTAAGGCTGTGCTCTTACCCAATACAATGTACACAATGGTAATGGTGCCGGCTTCTGGGTCGGCATCGGCTATGGTAAGGGGAATACGCTCGCCATTTTCAGCAAGACGCAGCATGACAAAGTGCCCAGGTTGAGCTTTTTTTGCCACATGCGGGGCATCTAAAACAAGCTTACTTGTTTTGCCCGGTATGAGGGATTCTTTGACAAGAATAGGAACTGGCATGAGAAACACTCCTTGTGATTCTGTTTGCTTGCGAAAAAAATATCACAAGCGCCTGTAAAAAAGAATTCGAAGCCAAGCCAGCACGCTATTTTTTTTCATGAAAGGGCATGCTGGCAAAATTCCCAGTAAGAGTATCTGAATTACATGGCCTTGGCAAGCAAAGTGGGTGGAAAAATACTTCATGTACTTTGAAAGACATTGCTGTGGAGGCTATGCTTTTCGTCACAAGATCATGGGCAAGGCAGGAAATTTTGGGGAAAAGTAAAAAAAGGTCATGACGGCAAAGAAACTTGCATGTTGTAGCACTCTAACATATACTCACGCATAATTTTTTTTGGAGATGATCATGTCTAATTGCGCATTACTTTTCCCTGGTCAGGGGGCACAAGAATCAGGTATGGGGCGTCGCCTTGCAGAAAGTTCTTCTGAGGCCATGGACCTATGGAAAAAAGCTGAAAATATAAGTGGATTACCCTTACGAGAAATTTACTGGGATGGCGATGACGCCGCCATGAGCGACACCCGTGCTTTGCAACCGGCGCTCACCGTGGTGAACTTGGCCTTATGGCAAGCCTTGGTGGGGCGCGTGAGCGTTTCCTGCACGGCTGGACATAGTCTTGGCGAATATGCCTCTTTGGCCGCTGCCAAAGCTTTAACCTTTGCTGAAGTGCTGGAACTTGTATCTTTGCGCGGTAAACTCATGGCTGAAGCTGATCCCCATGGTGTTGGTGCCATGGCGGCCATTTTGAAGCTTGAACAAGAAAAAGTGCAAACTTTAGCTGAAGCCATTGCCGAAGAAAGCGGTGAAATGATTCGCATTGCCAATTACAATACCCCCGGTCAATTTGTGCTTAGCGGTACCAAAAGCACCATTGAGATGGCTTTGGGTCGCGTAAAAGAATTGAAAGGGCGCGGCATTGCCTTGAAGGTGAGCGGAGCTTTCCATTCGCCCCTCATGACCGAAGCCGCCGCTGAGTTGGCACCGGTACTGCAAAAAGCCCAGTGGTCTAAGCCGCAAATGCCCGTGTATTGCAATGTACACGGTCGCGCTGTGCAAGATGCTGATTTGCTTAGAGAGTGCATGGTAGCCCAGATGACTTCTTCGGTACAGTGGATTGATACCATGCAAAACCAGTGGAATGACGGTGTGCGTCAATTCCTAGAAGTGGGCCCCAAGGCTGTATTGTCCAAGATGGCCGGCCCTTGCCTTGCCCCTGTGACAGAAGAAAAGCCTTCCACAGCGTGTTTAACAGATTTTGACCAAGAAGTTCAGTGGTCTTAGAACGCATCTCATAATTCAGTTTACACTGAATTATGTTGTATCACTGTGCGCACCGCGACTAACTGTCGTTTGACGGCTAGAAGCTACTCAAAATACGCCATCGCGTAATTATGAGATAACTTCTAGATAGTATAAGATATTTTGAGGAATATAATGGACGCAACACAAACCTTACGTAAAGCTTTACAAGAAATAGTGCAAAAAATGGATCTCGCCTTACCAGAAAAGGTGACCATTGAGCCCCCAAGAGACACCAAGCATGGTGGAGACTTGGCCGCCAACGTGGCCATGATTTTAGCCAAAGAAGCCAAAATGGCTCCGCGTGCACTGGCTGAAAGCATTGCGGCACAATTGCAAGAAATGCCCTTTATCGCTTCGGTGGAAGTGGCCGGCCCCGGCTTTTTGAACGTGACCATGCAAGCCACCTTTTGGCAAGAAACCTTGTTGCACATGGAGCAGCAAGGCCCACGCTTTGGTTCTGCCGTGGTGGAAGAAAAGAAAAATGTGCAGGTGGAATATGTTTCTGCCAATCCCACAGGGCCTTTGCACATAGGTCATGGTCGCGGCGCCGCCGTGGGCGATAGCGTGGCAAGAATTTTACGCTTTGCCGGACATGATGTTTCCACCGAGTATTATATCAACGACGCCGGTAATCAAATGCGTCTCTTGGGCTATTCCGTATGGCTTCGTGCTCGCGAGCTGGCTCAAATGGAAGTGGAGTGGCCAGAGTCGTATTATAAAGGTTCTTACATCATTGATATTGCCAAAGAAATGCTGGATAAAGATCCAGAACTTTTGCAAAAAGATGATGATGTGGCCCAAGACATCTGCTACGAATACGCCATGAACAGCATTATGGATGGCATCAAGCAAGACTTGGCCGATTTCCGTGTGGGTCATGAAGTATGGTTCTCGGAAAAATCCTTGGTGGAGCGCGGTGCCATTGACGCAGGTTTTGCCGCATTGAAAGAAGCCGGCCTTTCTTATGAAAAGGACGATGCCCTTTGGTTTGCCACCGAAAGTCTTGGCGATGATAAAGATAGAGTTTTGCGTAAATCCGACGGCTCTTTAACCTATTTTGCTTCGGATATTGCTTATCACCACCATAAGTATGAGCGTGGCTTTGATTACCTCATCGATGTGTGGGGTGCAGATCACCATGGCTATATTCCGCGTATGCGCGCGGCCATTACCGCCATTGGTAAGGAGCAAGCAAGCTTTGATGTGGTGCTCATTCAATTGGTGAACTTGTTGGAAAATGGCAAGCCCGTGAGCATGTCCACCCGTGCAGGCACCTTTGAAACTTTGGCCGATGTGGTGGCTGAGGTGGGCGTGGATGCGGCTCGCTTCATGTTTCTTTCGCGTAAAAGCGACAGTCCTCTGGATTTTGACCTTGAGCTTGTGAAGCAAAGAAGCATGGATAACCCTGTGTATTATGTGCAGTATGCCCATGCCAGAATTTGCGCTCTTTTGCGCCGCAGTGAAGAAAGCGGCTTGAATGTGGCAGAAACATTGGCTATGGCTGATATAAGTGCTTTGACCCATGCCGATGACTTAGCTCTCATTCGCATGGCGGCTCGTTTCCCCCATGTGGTGAAGTTGGCTGCGCAAAACTTAGGGCCGCAATATATTAGTCATTATCTTTCTGAATGTGCTTCCACTTTGCATAGTTATTATGCCAAGCATCACATTTTGCAAGAAGAAGATAAATCTTTGGCAAAGGCTCGCTTGGCATTGTTGCGTACAGTGGGCACAGTGCTTGCCACAGGTCTTGACCTTTTGGGCGTTTCGGCTCCCAAGGCCATGTAAATTCTAAAAAAGGCCACGTATAACCATGACGCAAAATAGAAGAACTACAGAAAAAACCAACGAGAAAAAGGTGGAAAAGTCTGCGGAGGCATCTGCAGGCAAAACCGCAGAAAAATCTGGGGAAAAAGCAGGGCAAAAAAAAGCCGCTTCAGCCGTGGGCTCTTTCACGGTGACCTTGGGTTTTTCTTCGCTCATGACGGTTTTAACAGCTCTTGTGGGCGCTGTGGTGGTGGCTTTTATGATGGGTGTTATTGTGGGGCGTGATGATGTGGCATCGCGTCCCACCTTGGCCCAAGTGGCTGAGGCGCAAGAGGCGGCCATGCAGGCTCAAAAGGCCAAGGAAGAGACTGGCCAAGATGCTACAGCCAGTGCCAAGCAAACAGAGCAAGTGGCTCCTCCCCCTGCGCAAGTGATGACACCAGAAGAACTAAAATACGCCACGGCCCTTAAATCCAAGGGAGAGCAAAAGGCTTCTCCGCCTCCCAGCGTGGAGAAAAAGGAATCAACTCCCCCCGCACAAAGTTCTGACGCCAGTGCGCCCAAAGAAAATGCTGCACCTGTACAAAATGTACAACAGCCTCAAAACAATGAAGACGCGCTGTTTGACTATGTGTACCAAGTGGCTTCGCTTAAAGACGAAGCGGCCGTGGATAAATTGCGCGCCAAGCTGGAAGGCGAAGGCTTTCGCACCCGCATGGCTAAAAGCGGTGACTATATGATGGTATTGGTTCTCATGCGCGGCACTTCGGCGCAAGCTGTGGCCTTGCAAGATCGTATGGTGCAGCTCAAGCTTGGAAAACCCGTGCAACAGCAAAAAGTAGCGGTGGAATAATATGTCGGTAATACAGAGCTTTTTGGGGCATGTGGGGCGCACGGCTGAACATGTCATCGGCACCATGGGAAGTATTTTCTTATTCTTCCTTGTTTCGGTGCAACAGAGTTTTCATACGCCGCGTCTTTTTGGTAAATGCCGCGAGCAACTGTATAATATGGGTTCCAAGTCCCTTTTCCTCATCATGCTCATAGGCATTTTTTGCGGCATGGTGTTGGGTTTGCAGGGCTATTATACTTTGGTGAAGTTTGGTTCCACGGGCATGTTGGGAGCGGCGGTGGCCCTTACGCTGATTCGCGAGTTGGGCCCTGTGCTCACAGCCATCATGCTCACGGGGCGTGCAGGTTCTGCCATGACGGCGGAAATTGGCGTCATGCGTATTTCTGACCAAATCGACGCCTTGGAAGTGATGGATATTCAGCCCGTGGGCTATTTGTCTACACCGCGCCTTTTGGCCAGCCTTGTGGCTTTTCCATTGCTCACAGCCATATTTAATGTCATTGGCATCATAGGTGGCTACCTTACGGGCGTGCTCATGCTTGGCATCAATGAAGGTGCCTATTTTTACCAGATTCAAAGTGCAGTTTCCATGTCTGACGTCATGGGCGGTTTTGCCAAATCCTTAACTTTTGGCGTGTTGGTTACCACCATATGTTGCCACCAAGGCTATTATGCTCATATGCGCACCGATAGCGTGGGCCCTGCCGCCGTGGGTAATGCCACCACCTCCGCCGTGGTTTTGGCTTCTAGTCTCATACTGGTGGCAGACTATGTGCTGACCTCCATTTTACTGTAGGAAAGAGCATGCAAAATACCACCATAACCTTAAAAAATTGTAGCATCGGCTATGAAAATCACGTGGTTGTGCGCAATATTACTGCGCATATGCCGCAAGGAAAAATCACAGCCATCCTTGGCGGATCCGGTAGTGGTAAATCCACGCTATTGCGCCATCTTGTGGGACTTTCTCGTCCCAGCGAGGGCAAAATATTTTTGGGTGAGACAGATATTTTTGGCCTGCCCGATAAAGAATTCCGTCGCCTTCGTCGGCGCATGGGCATGCTTTTTCAAGATGGAGCCTTGCTTGGTGCCTTGAGCCTGCTGGACAATGTGGCTTTACCTTTAACTGAGCATACGCATCTTTCGCGTGAGCAAATAGAAAAGGCCGCCATGCGTACATTGCGTTTGGTGGGCCTAGAAGATTTTGCGCATTTTTACCCCAGCCAATTGTCGGGGGGCATGCGTAAAAGGGCAGGACTTGCCAGAGCCATCATCACTGACCCGCCTGTGCTTTTTTGCGATGAGCCCACTTCGGGTTTAGATCCCATCACGGCGGCGCAAATGGATCAATTGCTTTTGGATATGAAAAAGGCTTTTCCCCATATGACCATGGTGGTGGTAAGTCACGACTTGGCCAGTTTGGAATGCATTGCCGACCATGTGGTGGTGCTGCACGATGGCGCATTGGCTTTTTGTGGCGCGTGGGAAGAGCTCAAAGCTTCGGATGATGCCTACTTGAAGGATTTTCTTGCGCGTAAGGCAGAGCCCTCCGGGCAAGAAGAGCAGGGACATTTTGAAGAACAAGATCCGGCTGTGCAAAAGGCTTTGCAAGCTTGGATGCAAGAATAATAAGGTGAGGAAAATATGCATACATCTCGTGAAATCAACCTAGGTATTTTTGTGCTCATAGGCCTTTTATGTGTGGCTTACCTCACGGTGAAGCTGGGCAAAATGGAAGTATTGGGCGGCGATGGCTATAGCGTAGAGGCGCGCTTTTCTTCTGTGTCCGGTTTGCGTGTGGGAGCCAGCATAGAAATTTCCGGCGTCACTGTGGGGCGTGTAACTGGCATTGGCCTTGATGATAAAACATCACAAGCGGTGGTGACATTATACGTAAATAAAGGTATACAGCTCACAGACGATACCATTGCCTCGGTGAAAACCAGTGGGCTCATTGGGGATAAATATGTAAGTCTTGCTTTGGGCGGCTCTGACCTTATGCTGGCCGACGGAGACGAGATTACAGATACGGAATCTTCTGTGGATTTGGAATCGCTCATAAGTAAATTTGCCTTTGGGGGTGTATAATGCGCTTTAGAAACATAGTAGTACCCATGGTACTTACAGCTGTTATGCTGTGTTCTTCCTTGGCTTTGGCCAGTACTCCGGAAGATGCACAAAAAACTCTGCAAGCTTCGGTGACGCATATTTTAGATTTTATTAAATCTCCTAAATATAAAGACGCTGCCGCTCGTAAAGAGTTAAATGCCAATATTGAAAAAGAAGTGTACAGAGTTTTTGATTTCGAAGAATTTTCCAAGCGCACCGTGGGTGGCTTTTGGAAAAGCTTTTCGGCTGAACAAAAGAAATCCTTCACCGATGCCTTTGCGGCTTTGCTTTTTGCCACATATTTAGATCGCATCGATGGCTACAGCGGTGAAGTGGTGGCCTTTGACGGTTTTGTCAGTGGAAATAATGGTACTCGCGTGGAAGTGCGCACCACCTTAACCATGAAGAATAAGCAAAAAATTCCCATGAATTATCGCATGCTCCCCAAGGATGGGGCTTGGCGTGTGTATGATGTGTTGGTGGAGGGCATAAGTCTTGTGAAAAACTATCGTACACAATTTAATGATGCTTTACAAAAGGGCTCTCCTGAAGAGCTCATCAGTCGTGTACGCGAAAGAGCTGCTGCCATAGCGAAGGGAAGTTATGATAACTAAATTTGTATGTAGCCTCCTTTGTGCGCTCATCTTCTTGGGCAATGGAGCCTTTGTGCATGCGGCAAGCATGCATCGCGTGGCAGGGCAAGCCGACTACCAAGCTGGTAGTATGCAAAACTCCCCCGTCATAAAAAAGCTCAATAAAGATTTGGAAGACGGCAATTTGGATGATTATGAAATCACGCCTGTGCAAGGTATTTCCGATCCTTTAGAGCCTTGGAATAGATTTTGGTTTGGCTTCAACGATATTTTTTATTTGTATGTGGCTAGCCCTTTGTACTCGGCGTATGATTTTGTCATGCCCGATGATGTACAAAGCGGATTAAGTAATTTCTTTAATAATCTCCTATTCCCTGTGCGCTTTGTGAATGCTCTTTTACAAGGTAAGGTTCAGCTGGCCGGCGTGGAATTTGGTCGTTTCATGATTAATACCACCGTGGGCATGGGCGGCTTCATTGATGTGGCCAAACGCAATAAAACCGTGGTGCCTTACACTCGCGAAGGCGAAGATTTTGGGCAAACCTTGGCCACTTGGGGCATAGGTGACGGCTTTTATTTGGTGCTTCCCTTCTTTGGTCCTTCATCTGCGCGCGGTGCCGTGGGTACAGCGGTGGATTATCTCATTGATCCCACCTTATATTTGGACCCAACCTTCACCACGGCTTTCATTTACGGTGGTTTAGAATTCAACGATCTTGATAATGTGTTGCCCTTGTATATGGATGCTAAAAATATCTCGGTGGATCCTTATATTGCCATGCGCGAGGCTTATGTGGCCTATCGCAAGCAACAGATCCTCCATTAACAGGTTGTTGAAAAAGCACCATCTACTGCGTCAGTTAAACAATCCAAACTGCTCATGTATGTCCATATACACATCGCATCTTGGATTGTTTAACTTCCTTGTATCTGGTACTTTTTGAACAGCCTGCTTTTAGTAAATAAGGTGTGAGAGAGTATCATAAAAAAGGATAAGCTGCGGTTTATCCTTTTTTTGTGGCTTGTTTTCGAGAAGAGTGCTTGCTTTTAGCTCAATACGACTTATGTTGTACTGGTAAAAAATAGAATAAGGAGTCATTATGCTACCTTTTAATACAGGAAAAATTTTAGCTTCACTTTGTTTGGGAGTAACCATGTCCATGACATCCGGGATGGTGGGGGAGATACCTCACGCCTTTGCAGCAGCGTCCAAGGCTCAGATTACCACACTAAAAAATGGCCTTAAGGTGTATATTTTAGAGGATGCACGCTTTCCCTTGGTGTCCACACGTCTCTATGTGAAAACGGGTTCTGCCAATGAAAGCCCAGAAGATGCCGGCATCAGCCATGTGTTGGAGCATATGGTGTTTAAGGGCACAGATAAAAGACCCAAGGGGGCCATCTCCACCGAAGTGGAAGCCGCCGGTGGCTATTTAAATGCTGCCACCAGCTTTGATTACACTGTGTATCAAACGGATTTACCTTCCGACCATTGGGCTTTAGGCCTTGATGTGGTGAAGGATATGGCCTTTCATTCTACCTTAGATGCGGCGGAGCTGGAATCGGAAAAAGTGGTGGTTCTTTCAGAGTTGCAAAGGGGTAATGATAACCCCGGGCAGAGAATTTTTAAAGAATTGCACACAACCGCCCTCAAAGGCACGCCTTATGATCATCCCATCATCGGCCATGAGGACACCATCAAAGCGGTGACCCCAGCCTCCATGCGTGCCTATATTGATAAATTCTATCAGCCACAAAATATGCTCTTGGTGGTGGTGGGTAATGTGGATGCACAAAAAGTTTTGCAAGAAAGTCAAAAGCTGTTTGGGCAACTGCAAAATAATGCTGACATGACACCAACCTTGCCCCTTGATGCCGCCATATTGCAAGAAAATATCGCAAAAAAGCAAGTGCATGTACAAGAAGGCAAATGGAATAAAGTGTATCTTGGCATGGCCTTACCCGTGCCCGGTTTGCAAGATGCACGCAGTATACCGCTGGATATTTTAGGTATGGTGCTTGGCGGTGATGCTACGTCGTATTTGTATAAAAAGTATAAATACGAAAAGCAATTGGTGGACGGTATTTCCGTGTCCAATTATGGTTTTGAGCGCGTGGGCTTATTGTATTTTACTGTGCAGTTAGATGCAAAAAATGTGGAAGCCTTTTGGAAAGAATTTACGGCTGACATGGCGCAATTGCAAGCCACAGTCTTCACAGATAAAGACATAGCGCGGGCGCAGTTGCAAATGGAAGACAGCACCCACCGCGCCAAAGAAACTTTGTCTGGCTTGGCCTCGTGGAAGGGCTATTTAGAGCTCTTCCTTGGTGGTGATCAAGGGGAAAAGAATCTCCTCACAGCCATAGAAAATGTGAACCAAGCCCAGTTACAAGAAAGTATAGACACCTGGTTTGCGCCGCAAGCTTTGCAAGTGTCGGTGCTTGTGCCCGAAGGAACCAAACTTCCAGACCTGCAAGGTATTCTACAAAAAGAATGGCCCGCCAAGAAAGTAGAAACAAGCACAAATAAAGCTTCTTTTGCGCAAGAAATCACCACGGTGGATTTGGGTGAAGGGCGAAAAGTTGTGCTTATTCCCGATACCACCATGCCTTATACGGCAGTGGATTTATATATGACCGGAGGCAATAGCCTCAGTGGTAATAAACAGGGCTTAGCGGCTCTCACAGCGTCGGTACTGCCCACAGGGACCACAGGTAAGGATGGCTTAACGTCACCGGAAATTGATACCTATTTGGCAGAGCGTGCCGCTTCCCTTGGAGCCGGTTCGGGCCGCCAAGTATTCTGGCTTGCCTCCAAGCAACCTTCGCGTTTCAATGCGGATATATTTGCTTTGATGAAAGATGTGCTCACAAAGCCGGCCTTAAGCACTGAAGAAGTGGATAGAGAAAAAAGCAATCAAATTGCCGCCATTCGCTCGCGTGATGATCAGCCCTTGAGCAACGCCTTTGCTAAAATGTCACCATTCTTCTTTGGCAAGGATCATCCTTACGGTTTTAAAACCTTGGGCGAAAGTGAAGAAGTGCAAGGCTACACACAAAAAGATGTGGCAGATTTTTGGCATAAGCAAGGGCGTCAGCCATGGGTGCTTTCGGTGGCAGGGGACTTTGATGCCGAGCAAGTGTTAGCCTTTGCGCGCTCCTTACCGCATCCTCAAGATGCCACCAAGGAAGTAAAGGCGCCCACATGGGGTAAGGAAAAAGCCTTGGATGTGGCTGTGCCCGGTCGAGATCAGGCCCATCATATGCTTGTGTTTAAAACCGTCACCAGTGAGCATGAAGACGCCGCCGCCTTGGAATTGCTTCAGCTGGCTCTTGCCGGACAAAGTGGTATTCTGTTCCGCGAGCTCAGAGATAATCAAGGCCTTGGCTATTCCGTCACCGCCAGTAAGAGTTTTTTACCCACCACGGGATATTTGCTCTTTTACATAGGCACCGAGCCGCAAAAAGTACAGCAAGCTAATGCAGGCTTTTTGGGAATCATTGAAGATGTGCAAAAAAATCTTTTACCGGAAGAGGCTTTGCAAAGGGCAAAGAATCAAATGGAAGGCGATTTTTACCGAGATGCACAAAGCTTGAAGAGTCGTTCGCAAGATGCGGCATTGCGCGCCACCTTGGGGCAAGATTTGGACTTTAGAAAGCAAACCATTGCCAAGGCCAAGAAGGTGACGGCAGAGGACATTCGCCGTGTGGCGCAAAAGTATTTGCAAGTGAAAGACGCCTATGTGGTCAATGTGACACCATAATATAGATGTATATGTAGATTACTGAGGCCTCTTCGGAGGCCTTTTTTTATGGTAATAATATAGGGGAAAAGTATATGCACTTTGGACAGTATGGTGAAGGGATTGTGTGTCTTTTGGGAAGCTTTTTAGCTCTTTTAAAAGAGCGTATGGCGTTTCTTATTTTGTGTATGACAAAAAAGTATTGCCGAAAACGAGGACCTCAAAGGCTCTAGTTTTCGGCAATACGTATATGCTTCTGTGAGAAGCAACTAGATAAATCAGGCTTTATTTAACAAGGCCTTTTTCTTCTCTTTCACGGTAATCTTTCACAGTGGCAAGAACCACGGGGCTTAAGAGAAGTAGGGCAATCAAGTTGGGGATGGCCATACAAGCGTTGAAAGTATCAGAAATTAACCAAACCACTTCAAGCTTAGCGATGGCGCCCACAGGCACAATCAAAGTGAAGAGAATGCGGAAAGGCTTTAAGAAGGAATCGCCGAAGAGGTAAATGATGCAGCGTTCGCTATATACGCACCAACCCAAGATGGTGGAGAATGCGAAGAGCGTTAAAGAAACGGTCACAAGTATGCCACCGGCGCCAGCAGGTAATACACCGTCAAGCACAGCGTTAAAAGCAGCTGTGGTTAAGGCAGCACCGTTAACAGTACCAGGACCTGCATCTAAAAGGCCGGAAGCTAAGATGGCAAAACCGGTCATGGAGCAGATGATGATGGTATCGATGAAGGTACCGAGCATACCGATGAAAGCTTGGTTTACAGGCTCTTTCGTGGTGGCAGTTGCGTGAGCAATGGGGGAAGAGCCAAGGCCGGCTTCGTTGGAGAATACACCACGAGCCACACCAAAGCGAATGGTCATCCAAATGGAGGCACCAAAGGCAGCAGATGGTGTGAAGGCTTCATCAATGATGGTGGCGAAGATATGAGGAATCATATCGATCTTTAAGATAAGTACGAGCAAAGAAGCGGCAATGTAAAAAACGGCCATGATGGGCACAACTTTACCAGCCACAGCACCAATACGTTTTACGCCGCCCACAAGAACAGCACCCACACAGACGGTAAGAATACCAGCAGTAATATAAGGGTCAATACCAAAGCTTGCTTCTACAGCACCGGCAATGGAGTTGGTTTGGGTCATGTTGCCAATACCAAAACCAGCTATGGCACCAAATATGGCAAATGCAGTGCCCATCCAGGCCCATTTGGGTCCAAGGCCGTTTTTGATGTAGTACATGGGGCCACCCACAACGTTACCTTCTGGGGTAACTTCGCGGAAGCGCACGGCAAGGAGTACTTCAGAGAATTTTGTGGCCATACCCACCATGGCTGTGCACCACATCCAGAAGATGGCACCGGGGCCACCCACAAAGATAGCTGTGGCAACACCGGCAATGTTACCGGTACCAACGGTGGCAGAAAGGGCTGTCATTAAAGCGTTGAAAGGGGAAAGCTCGCCTTCGGCGGAATCGTCTGTTTTTCTATGCGTCCAAAGTTTTTTAAAACTATGGGGAATGCGCATAAAAGTTAAGAAACGCAAACTAAAGGTTAAGAAAAGACCTGTGCCTAAGAGCAAAATAAGCATCAGTGGGCCCCACACCACAGAGTTGATGGGGCTTAATATGTCCGTAATTAACTGTAAAAAACCATCCATACATCTTCCTCACATGATTTTTTTGTTGTAAGCAGTATGCTTGCAAAAGAACTTCTACCACTAGTGTATACAATATGCTATTTTTCAAAAAAAAGAAATATTTTTTTAATATTTAAAAAAAAGACTTTTTTCACGAGTTTTTTGTAGAAAAAAACGATTGAAGTGATGCTTTTACACCAAAACGTGCTTTTCACAAAGTCACTCACGCTGGCAAAAAGACCGCAATTTTGGTGAAGTCATAGTACAAAGCCTCTGATTTTTTTATGAGCAGAGGCTTTGTTTTATTGTATTATTCGCTAAGCATGAAGTGCAAGGTGCATAAGAGGGCGGTACGTTGCAAATGCTGACGGCGTTGCTGTAAGGGAACTTCGGCCAGCTTGTAGGTGGCGTTGGGTTCTGTGGTGACAATGCGCACGCCTTCCATGGCATAGGATATATTTTGTTCATTAAGACTTAAGCCTTTTTCCCAAACAAAGTCGTCGTTGGCTGAGAAGATGGGTATGGGCTTACTGGGTGTTTTGCTGGTGGTCATGGATTCAAGGGCTGGGTCCATGTAGATGATATGAGCATCGTCGAGGGCCAAGCGTGGTTCGCGAGTCATGAAAACCTTGGCACCAGCTTTTAGTGCCATGTCGGTGGTGCTATGGTGCGGGTCGCTCCAACTGGGGATGCCCATGAAAAATTCATAAGGGGTGTATACGCCGGCTTCCATGAGGGATTGCGACACAGGCGTGATGGGTCCAAGCCAGCAAATGCGCCAGCTGTCAATGGTTTCGGTGAGCTCTACGTTAAAAGCTGCCTCTGCCAAGGCTCCCCAAGGGCAAGCACTTTCTGACATGCCATTGAACCATGCGCCGGCTTTTTCTCTACACAAAAGAAAAAGTTCCGTTTCGTTGAAACCACAAGCGATATTTAAGGTGCCTTCTCCCTCATAGGAGAGGGTTTCTAGTTCTTCAGCGTCAACGCCCTTCACATCATGCAGGGTGTAGCTGAGATTTTCAGCTTCAAGTAAGGCAAGAAACGCAGCTTCCTCTTGAGGATTTTTATCGCCTAGCCATACATGCAGGGGGACTTTTTGTAGGGCCTGCTGCCATGTTTGAAGCTGTTCTTCACCGGCGGCATTGGTCTCTTGTAAAAGTTGCCAAAACGTGTTTTGACCTAGGTGAAGAAGGCGTAAGAATTGTTTTTGCATGTATGCTCCTTGTGGTATCCAAAATGAATTTCGTCTTGTTACCCCATGATGCCCCCTTGGCGCAAGAGCCTTGAGAAGAAAAACGAGAATTAGTTCGAAGGAAGAGTATGAACGTAGGAAATAAAAAAGTACACAGTCATTGGCAAAGGCAATATAGAGATTGCTGCAAGGCGCGTGACGGTGAAGAAGCCTTTCAGCTGGTACTGGGCGAAAGTGATTTACGTATTATTGCCAGTATAGCTTCAGGATGCACCGCACAAGATTTATCCAAAGGCATGTTGAAAACCTTGGAACAATTGCGCGCAGATATTCAATCTTGGGCACGTTTGTATCCAGAATTTCAAAGCTCCTTGGCACCTCTTCCCATGCCTGTAAAAGCACCAGAAATTATTCAACGCATGTACGCCGGAGCGCAGCTTGGCGGTGTGGGGCCTTTTGCCGCCGTGGCAGGTACCGTGGCGCATATGCTGGCTGAGGCGCATGTGGATACGGCTTCCGACCTCATGGTGGAAAATGGTGGTGATGTGTATATGTTTTCCACCAAGGAGAGGGTGGTGGCTCTATTGGCAGAACCACAAGCGCATGCGCAATCAGGACAAACAGAAGGACAAGCAGAAAATGCGGAATCTCCCACGCTGCTGGGACTACGCTTCGAGGCCAAAGACTTTCCCCTAGCTCTTTGTGCTTCCTCTGCCACCATTGGGCACTCTCTAAGTCTTGGAAATGGCGAGCTGGCCGTGGTGCGCGCCAAAGATGGTGCCACGGCCGATGCTGTGGCCACGGCTCTTGGCAATAGATTACGCGGCGCGGCATCGGTGCAGCAAGCTTTGGACTTTGGACAAAGCATAGCCGGCGTTGAGGGGCTTTTTGTGCAATGCGATGATAGCATGGGTATTTGGGGACAGATGGAGTTGGTGGCTTTGTAGTGATGTGTCCTTGTATGGGCACAGACTGTGGACAAATCTTAGAGCAAAACCTAGATGTTTATTTTTAGTGCCTCAAGTCTATTAAAAAAACACCTTCAACTAACTATAAATGAGGCATTATTTTGTTGAAATAATGTATACAAAAAACTATTGTGAAAAGAGGCACGCAGTATTTGGAAAAAAATGTTTTTATTTTTCTAAATACTGTGCTAATTTCTTTGCTAGGTTCAGTTTTTCTCACATTAACTAATCCTTTTGGGAGGACAGATGAAAAAGTTTTTAACGCTTCTTTGTGTCTTGATGCTCTCTTTTGCTGGCGCAGCCATGGCCTTTGCCGGAGAAATTAAAGTGGGTCTTATGTGCCCTCTTACTGGTAAATGGGCCTCTGAAGGTCAGGACATGAAAAACGTGGTGAGCATGATGGTGGATGAAATCAATGCTAAGGGCGGTATCAAGGGTGATACCATTGAGCTTATCATTGAAGATGACGCCGGCGATCCACGCTCTGCTGCTCTTGCTGCCCAAAAACTTGCTTCTGCAGGTGTGGTGGCCGTTATTGGTACTTATGGTTCTGCTGTTACTGAAGCTTCTCAAAATATTTTGAATGAATCAGAAATCGTACAAGTGGCCACCGGTGCAACCTCTGTGCGTTTGACAGAAAAAGGTTTGAAAAACTTCTTCCGTACCTGTCCTCGTGACGACGCGCAAGGCGTGGCCGCTGCCAATACACTCATGAAAAATGGTTATAAGTCTGTGGCCATTTTGCACGACAACTCCTCCTATGCCAAAGGCTTTGCTGAAGAAATCAAAGCCATCTTAGACGATAAGGGCGTAAAAGTAGTATTTTATGATGCCTTAAGCCCAGGTGAGCGCGACTACAACGCCATTCTAACAAAATTACGTTCTGCCAAGCCTGAAGCTGTATTCTTCACCGGTTACTATCCAGAAGCCGGCATGCTCTTACGCCAAAAAAGCGAAATGGGCTGGAATGTTCCTTTCCTTGGCGGCGACGCTTCCAATCACCAAGACTTGGTAAAAATTTCCGGCAACGCAGCTGCTAAAGGCTTTACCTTCATCAGCCCTCCATTGCCCCAAGATTTGGATTCCAAAGAAGCTGCACAGTTCTTAGCTGACTACAAAGCCAAGTACAATGCCATTCCTTTGTCTGTGTATTCCATCCTTGCCGGTGATGCCTTCAAGGCTCTTGTGGCTGCTTTTGAAGCCGGTCATAAAACATCTGAAAGCATCATGAACTTCTTACCCACATTGAAAGGCGTTCCCGGATTTTCCGGTGAAGTTGGTTTCAATGAAAAGGGTGACCGCGTGGGTGAATTCTATCGTACTTACATTGTAGACGACGCCGGTGCCTTCAAGTTGCAACCTTTAAACTAAGTGTTGCGCACATGGCAGTGAATGCATTGCCATATTGTGTTTTCATGAGGAGAGAGCTTAGGCTCTCTCCTTTTTTTATGTGTGATTGCACTTTCTATTAGAGAAGGAGTCTTTTCTTTGCAAGTGTGGACAAGGATTTGCCGATGTGAAAAGAATGTTTTGTTCTGAAGCTATTCATTGGTAATGATTAAAGTTTTTTGGAAAGGGGGTCTGGGGGAAGAACCTTTTCTTCAGAAAAGGTTTTCCCCCAGAAAATCGTTGTAAAAAGCAAAGATCCAAACTTTCTTCTACATAATATTACAGCTTATCAAAGATGGAGCCTT
>CAYJHD010000038.1:0-18222 GCA_964370015.1 uncultured Desulfovibrionaceae bacterium
CGCGAAGCGCGTTTTTCATGGCTCTGGCCATGCCTTCACCGGATTCGTGAGGAGCAGTCATGTGATAGGCATCGCAAGAAGAGCCATAACCGATGAGTTCAGCATAAATGGTGGCGCCGCGCTCAAGGGCTGCGTCCATATCTTCCAACAAAATGAGACCTGCGCCTTCACCGATGACAAAGCCGTCTCTTTCTTTATCGAAAGGACGTGAAGCCTTGGTGGGGTTGTCGTTATTTTGTGTGGAAAGAGCTTTTAAAGCCGTGAAGCCGGCCACGCCAAGGGGCGTTACGGTGGCTTCTACGCCGCCGGTGATGACAGCGTCGCTACGTCCCAGTAACATTTCGCTAAAGGCGGTGCCAATGGCGTGCAAGGCAGAAGCGCAAGCGGTGGTTACGGTGACGTTATTCCCTTTTGCTCCTTCAAAAATAGCCACTTGACCAGGAGCCATATTGGAAATGAGCATGGGAATCATGAAGGGAGAAATTTTGTTGGGGCCGGACTTTAAGAGCTTTTCGTGGTAGGTTTCAAGGGTTTGTAAACCACCAAGACCTACGCCCAAAATAACGTCGGTGCGTTCGGCATTGCTCTCGTCAATGGTAAGCTTGGCATCTTGCACAAGAGCTTTACCGGCGACGACGGCAAATTGTGTAAAGCGATCCATGCGCTTTACTTGTTTGAAAGGGATATGATCCTCAGGCTTAAAGTCTTTAACTTCACCAGCAATGCGTGAGTCGTACGCACTGGCGTCAAAATGAGTGATGGGGCCAATGCCGGACTCGCCAGCAATTAAGGCTTTCCACGTGCTTTGCACATCGTTGCCAAGAGGTGTGATGGCCGAAACTCCAGTTACCACAATACGCCTGCGGTTCATGAGAACTCCTTCAATGTAAGTACTTATAAAATGCAATACGGCACAACTTAAAAAGCTTGCCGTTTCAATAATATTATCAGCTATTTACCCTCGCACATTGCGAGCAAGAGGGAGGCGCAAACCTCCCCCTAAAACGCTTATTTGCCTTCGATGTAGGAAATGGCGTCTTGAACTTTTAAGATTTTTTGAGCGTCGTCATCGGCGATTTCGATGTCGAATTCTTCTTCCATGGCCATGATGAGCTCGGTGAGGTCAAGGGAATCTGCACCAAGGTCTTCCACAAAGGAAGCGCCTGGCTTTACTTCTTCAGCGGAAACGCCGAGTTGTTCTACAATGATGTTAGTTACTTTTTGTGCTACATCAGACATAATAGCCTCCATACGCATTTTGTCGTGTTTTTATTAACAATACATGCCGCCGTTGACGGCAAGAATTTGTCCCGTGATATATTTAGCCTTGGGAGAGGCAAGAAAAGCCACGGCATGGGCTATATCTTCCACTGTTCCCATACGCTTTAAAGGTATATCGTTTTCATACCCTTTGCGAATTTCTTCTGGTAAAGCGGCAGTCATGTCGGTTTCGATGAAACCAGGAGCCACTGTGTTTACCGTAATGTTGCGGCTGGCCAATTCCTTGGCAGCTGCCATGGTCATGCCATGCATACCGGCTTTGGAGGCGGCATAGTTCACCTGCCCCGCATTGCCTTCTTGACCCACCACAGAGGAAATATTGATAATGCTTCCGTGGCGTTGTTTGCTCATGATTTTACCGGCTTCGCGTAAGCAAATGAAGGAACCACGTAGGTTGGTGCCCACAACGCTGTCAAAATCGGCATCTTTCATGCGAATGAGGAAACCGTCCTTGGTGATGCCGGCATTATTAACCAGCACGGAAAGCTCCACTTTATCTTTAATATGTTCGGCAAAAAAGGTGCTTATGGCTTCGCCATCGCTTACGTTTAGGCAAAAAGCTTCTGCTTTTCCACCACGCTCTTTTATGCCATCAGCCACTTTTTGTGCTTCTTCTGGCTTACTTACATAGGTAAGGTATACTTGAAATCCATCGGCGGCCAAGGTTTCGGCAATGGCCCTTCCTATACCGCGAGATCCGCCAGTGACAAGAGCAGTTGGTATTTTTTCACTCATTATTCTATCCTATCAAGTGGTCTTCTTAAGGCTACTTTGAAATCTTACGTTTCATATCTTAAATGAGCGTAACTTTCAAGATACAATATGGTCAAAAAATTATGCTTTACACATCAAAATGCACTAAAGCACAACCCCAAGTGAAGCCGGCACCCACCGAAGCCACCATGGTTCTTTTGCCTTGTCCCACTAATCCTTGCTCGCGAGCATCTTGTAAAGCCAAGGGCACAGAAGCTGAAGAGGTGTTGCCAAACTTATGCACATTGGCAAAAACTTGCTCTTCACGAAGCTTCAGACGCGAGACCACCGATTCGATGATGCGTAAATTGGCCTGATGCGGCACATACAAGTCAATATCATCCAGAGTAAGACCGCTTTGCTCAAGCACTTCATGGGCCACGGACACAAGGTTACGCACGGCATGTTTAAACACATCGCGCCCTTGCATTTGCAAAAAGAAATCTTCGCCCACAGGGTCGCCAATTTTACAAGCCCAAGCGGAGCCACCACCAATGGTGATGAGATCCCAAAGCTTACCGTCGGTGTGGCAAATGATGTTGCTTACCTTGGCCACGGCCTTTTCGCCATTGGCTTTTGCCTTACTGGAGCGTAATACCAAAGCGCCGGCGCCGTCACCAAAGAGCACACAAGAGGCGCGATCGTTCCAGTTGAGTTTGCGAGTTAAGGCTTCAACACAAACAAGTAAGATAACGGCGTCTTCATGCGCTTTTAAAAGAGCATCGCCAATGGATAAACCATAGAGAAAGCCAGAGCATGCGGCGTTGAAATCCAGCGCCATGACGGTGCCACAACCAAGCTTGTGTGCCACAAGACTGGCGGTGGAGGGGCAAACATATTCGGGAGTACAGGTGGCCACCAAGACATGGGTCACGTCTTTGGCCTCAAGGCCGGCTTCTGCCAAGGCCTTTTGGGCAGCCTTTGTGCCTAAATCGGAAGCATTTTCCCCTTCTGCCAAGATATGCCTTTGCTTGATACCTGTGCGCGTGGTAATCCATTCATCATTGGTGTCCACCATGCGACTTAAGTCTTCATTGGTCAAAATACGTTCGGGTACATGGGTTCCCAAGCCGTGAATATGGCATGTCGTCGTCATCGTACTGGTACTCTTTAGGTTTGCGCTTACTTTATGCAGCAAGCATGGGGATAATGGAAAAGGCTATACTACAGAAGATATTATAGGGCACGACTAAAGCGCGTGAGCTCATCATTGGCCATGATGGTCTGCGCAAGGCGCGTATTGGTTCCTTTACGGATAAAGGTTCCGCCCATCTTGATGGCGTTACAAATGGCCTTGGAATTGGATTTACCGTGACAAACCAAGACTAAGCCTTGCAGGCCCAGCACAGGAGCACCACCGTATTCGGCATAGTCCACGATTTCTCGAAATTTCTTAAAGGCTCCCTTGGCTAGCAATGCTCCAAGGGTTGGTAAAATGCCAGAGCGCAATTGTCTTTTTAAAATGCGAATGAGCGACATGGATAAACCCTCGCTCATTTTCAGCACCACATTGCCCAAAAAGCCGTCGCACACCACCACATTTACCTCTCCGGTGAAAAGGTCTCGCCCTTCGCAGTTTCCGGAAAAGTTGAGGTTTTGTGCCATTTTCAACAGGTCATAGGCTTCTTTTACCTGTATATTCCCTTTGCCTTCTTCTTCGCCAATGCTGAGCAAGGAAATGCTTGGAGCGTCATACTCTAAGATATCGCGCGCAAAAGCATCACCCATGAGTCCAAATTGGAAAAGGTGATAGGGGCGGCAATCCACATTGGCGCCGCAATCCAAAAGCACAAGAGGTTTTTTTTCTGTGGGCAAAAGCGCAGTTAAAGCGGGACGTTCCACACCCTGGATACGTCCTACAATAAACATACCGCACGCCACGGTGGCACCGGAATGTCCGGCACTGACCACAGCGTGAGCTGCTTTATCGCGCACAAGACGACAAGCCACCTGGATGGATGCGTTCTTTTTACGACGCAACACCTCCGAGGGCTTTTCGTTCATATGGACCACATCATCGGCTTGGACAATCTCATATCGCACGCCAGTTGTATCCAAAAGAGCAAGCTCTGCCTCGATCTTGGGGGTATCACCCACCAAGAGCACGGTTAAGTCATGCAATTTGGCTGCATCTATGGCGCCCGGTACCACAATGGAGGGGCCAAAGTCCCCCCCCATGGCGTCCACGGCAATGATGGGGCATTTTTCCATTAATTCTGGTCGTCAGAAGTGGAAATAACCTTGCGGCCTTTGTAGGTACCGCAGCTTGCGCACACAGCGTGTGGCACAGTAGGCTCACCGCAGTTGCAGTAAATAACGGTAGGGATAGCTACACGGTCATGAGAACGACGCATACCTTTTCTGGAACGGGATTTTTTGTTTTGTTGAACTGCCATTGTATTCTCCTTAGCAATCGAAACCTATTTCGATTTGGTAATTTTCAATGCACGTAATGCCGCAAGTCTGGGGTCGCCCTCTTCTTGGGTACACGTACAGGAATTTTCATTTAAGTTGACGCCACATGAAGGGCAAAGACCCTTGCATTTTTCTTGGCACAGCGGACGCATGGGCAAAGAAAGCATAAATTCTTCCCAGCAAAGCAAAGCTAAGTCCAGCATGGGCATGGAATTTTCCACAACTATGCGGCTGTCGCTGTCCATGAGGGCGTCAGCAAAATCTTCATTTTTGTCATCATCTTCGTTTTCGAAGGGGATGGCTTCTCCGGGAATGGCTTCAAAATTATCAATGTCGTGATCAATGAGCGTTGCAGCTTGTTCGGCGCATAAATCGCAATTTTGTGTCACATGCCCAGTGAGCTTTCCGCGCACAAGGCAACCGCCCTGCACAGGAAGCAAGTTAAATTCCGCACGAAGTGGCGTAACTACCTGACAATCCACATGTAATTCTTTCATGGGGTCAGCCCATATGCTAGCATCGTCCACCACTATGTGGCGTCCGGTGGGGGGAATGTCGTGAATTGATACAAATAATTTAGCCATAAATAACCTCGTGAACTGTGCCTTTTACATGCAGCCCCCCTGCTCTGTCAAGAGAAGCAAGGGTAATTTTTACGAATTTATTAAAGGTTGCATGTGTGCCCTTGAGGCAAGTACAATAATTTACGCCAAGACGCAATGATTTTTTGTTCCCATGGCACGCAAATTCTTTTGATTTACGCCCTTTTGTGGCATGCTTTGTTCACCTTTTTGAAGAGCATTTATGCATGATGTCTTAAAAACATTTTTTTGTTCTCTAGCTTTTTCTTTTTTCATGACAGTGTGAATGCTTTTCCCTCGCACATAATAATATGAAGTAAATGAACCAAGTGGCCACACTCACGCAAAGCAAACCCTTTACACGCCCCCCATGTGGACTTATCTTGTATGGAGATGTGCTGAGTGACATTGGCATTTTTTTCTTATTAGGAATCACTTGCATTAAGAAAAGTTTTTTGCTACAAGGTGTCTTACTGAGCGCGAACACATGCGCACTTCCCAACCTTAACCTATATTAGGAGCATATAATGAAATCTTTGAAAGGCACACAAACCGAAAAAAATATCCTCACTGCCTTTGCCGGCGAATCCCAAGCCCGCAACCGTTACGACTTTTTCTCTTCCCAAGCGAAAAAAGACGGTTTCCGCTTGGTTCAAGAAGTATTTGCCGAAACATCTGCACAAGAAAAAGAACATGCCAAGCGTCTTTTTAAATTCCTTGAAGGCGGAGATGTGGAAATTGTGAGCGCTTTCCCAGCCGGTATCATTGACTGTACCGAAAAGAACCTCATTGCTTCTGCCGCCGGCGAAAAGCATGAATACGAAGAAATGTATCCAGAAATGGCCGCCATTGCAGACAAAGAAGGCTTCAGCGAAATTGCTTGCGTCATGCGCAACATCGCCATTGCGGAAGAATTCCACGAAAGACGCTTCCTCATGCTGGCCAAAGAAATTCGCGAAGCTTCCATGTTTAAACAAGCTCAGCCTGTCATTTGGCGCTGTTTGAACTGTGGTTGGTTGCACGAAGGCCAAGAGCCCGCCCATCTTTGCGGCGCGTGTGCGCACCCTGTGGCGCACTTTGAAGTGCTCTACCATACCTATGGCTAAGCCCATGTACACAAGAGTTTTAAGCCGGGGAAACCCGGCTTTTTTTGTGGGTAAAATCTGCTGGGGGAAACCTTTTCTGTAGAAAAGGTTTCCCCCAGACCCCCATCCAAAAAACTTTAACGGCGACAGCACGTCAGCTTTGAAAAGAAAATTTTGCCGCAATGGTAATTAAAAGAAAGAAGAAGTGTATAGCCTTTAGTGTAAAAGTCATATGCAAAGCTTATCAACATTGTGAAGAAGCTTCTTTCTGAAGTCCTCCTTAAGCATGCTCCCCCTTGACGAAAATTATCCCGCTTGCTAATTTTATTATCAAAAGTGGAGGCGCCATGTTTTTTCCTGTTGCCGGCATAGAAGTAAACCCTCTCGTTCCCCCTTTAGTGGCCTTTTGTATATCCTTTGTGGCCTCCATGGGCGGCATTTCTGGTGCTTTTCTCTTACTTCCCTTCCAAATGTCTGTACTTGGCTATACGCACCCTTCGGTGAGTGCCACCAATCAATTGTTTAATATTGTGGCCATTCCCAGCGGGGTGTATCGCTATTGGAAAGAAGGGCGCCTTGTGTGGCCCTTGGTGTGGATTGTGGTGCTTGGCACCTTGCCCGGTGTTTTCATTGGCGCCTATGTGCGCATATTGCATTTACCGGACCCCACGCATTTTAAGCTCTTCGCCGCCGGCGTGCTCTTTTATCTTAGCTTGAAAATGTTTCGTGACATGCGCAACGCATCCGCAACGCCACAACAAGATGAAGAACTGCAAAAAAAACTAGCTTCCAGTAGCAGTCAAGGAAAACAAGATATTCACATTAATTTTAAGACATTAAGTTTTCGCTTTTACGATACACAATACGACATTCCTTTGTGGGGCGTATTTTCCTTAAGCTTTTTGGTGGGCATTGTGGGCGGCATTTATGGCATTGGCGGCGGAGCCATCATTGCGCCTTTTTTTGTAACCTATTTCAAATTGCCCATATATATAGTTGCCGGCGCCACCCTCATGGGAACCTTTGTGACCTCCATAGCCGGCGTGGCTTTTTTTGAACTCATGGCACCCTTTTATCCGGAATTTTCCATAGCTCCCGATTGGATGCTGGGCCTATCCTTTGGCATTGGTGGCACCTTGGGCATGTACCTTGGCGCGCGCTGCCAAAAACATATGCCGGCAAAGCTCATCAAAAAAATACTGGCCGGCGCCATGCTGCTCACAGCATGCAAATACACCATGGATTTTCTCTTGGCATAATATACACAATTTTGTTGACAGCCATATGCCCTTGTGCTAAATCTCCAATCCACGCGAGAATGGCGGAATTGGTAGACGCACTGGACTTAGAATCCAGCGCCGTACGGCGTAAGAGTTCAAATCTCTTTTCTCGCACCATTAAGAACTTTGGCTAGTTAGCAATAACTAGCCTTTTCTTTTATGTCGCTTTAGGTCATCTCTGCAAAAATATTTTAAGTAGTGAATCAATATAAGAATAATGGGATTTCTAGTATGAAAAACTTTTTCGTTCCGTTTATCCGAAATATAAAAAAACTAGGGGCAGGGATTTTTTCGCTGTACATAGCCATAGTCTTCTTACTCATCATATCGATATCACTTACAGCCTTGCATACATACTTTTCACTTACCTATCTGCCAACAGAAGAAAACAGTATGACAGACACTAAAACCATAAAGAAAAATAATATAGAGACTAAGGTCGAGAACAATAAGACAATCAGGTACGTCATTGATGTCATGGACGATCTTATACCAACATTACTAACCTTAGTGACTTCTTTACTTACATTTTCAAGCATAGGATTAGCTCTGGTGGGAGCTAGAGTATCCATTGCGCCTACTCTTCGTGTCATTGCCAAAAAGGAAGGCAACAACACGATAATGTATGCAGAAAATATAGGGAAAGGCCCGCTAGTCTTAACTAATATAAAATCTAGCCCACACATCTCCTATGGATGCAGCGCAGAATCACTAGAGCACCTTAAAAAAGTAACTCAAAGTATAAACGAATCCTACCCAGTGTCATTAGCAGAAAAAGAACAAATAATATTACTGAAGTATGAAAATAAAAAACATTTTCATGGAAAAATCATGGAAACATTACGTTGCACGAATTTTGTAGCAAATTTTACTGATACTTTAGGCAACAGTTATGAGCAAAAAATAAAGCCTGAAGTATACACTGATTATGAAGAAAGAATTCAGCAAGCAAATACAAAGCCTTCGAACACATAGACATAAAAGATTAAGCTGAAAACTTTCATAAAAAGCCCACCTAAGTATAAACCTTAGATGGGATTTTTATTTTATATTCTGCCCCATTGTGCACGGTAGCATCATATGTCTATAGCACTTCACTCAATTTCACGGATGCATCCTTACCCTTACCGCAAATGCTTTCCACGGTGATGCAAACAACGCATGTTTTGGCAATCATATGGTGTGTTGCGGGTTGCTCACATGCGGCATCATAGCGTTTGGCAAGAGCATCCAGCACTAGGCCTTTTTCGGCTGTATCTTCCACCACATGGGCTAAGCCCGTGCCGATGATGGATCTATATACAGTGGAAGCATCCTCGCGCACAATGACCACGTCCACAGCAGTGCTAAAGCCCACCTTGGGATTGGCTTTAATACAGGCTAATTTACGCCCTTCCAAAGCACTATGAAAATAGATTTTTTCATTAAGGTACACAAAGTTAAGCGGAACTATATACGGAGCCTCTTGTGCTGAAAAGGCCACATATATATCATCGGCGCGCTGTAAAACATCAGTAATAAATTCTGGCTCTCTTCTTTCAAGATTTTTCCGGCGCATGGCAGTGTGCATAATAATCGTCCATAAAGTAAATTTGTGTTACTTGCATCTTCAAAATATGCTTTGAGACTAAGGCTGAAAACTATTATGAAGTTGATACCGTGTAACCCCTATCACCCAGAGTAATCGAAAAGACATACTTTGCAAAGCCCCACATGGGCAAAGCACTTCTTATCTTCTATCCGTCCCTTTAAAAGTTCATACCATGTGCACGCCTAAACGAATGAATATTATTAGCAATTTTCCCCATATCTAACCCCATGCCTTTGGGAAGCAATTTAACTTGCAAAGCCCCCAAGTAATGTCTTATATAAAAATAATAGCGCACAAATGAAGTCAACACTCTTTTTGCGTCCCCATTCTTGAGCCCACACTGAGCTCATGCAAATATTTTTGACCTTGGTTTTAGGAGAATTCCATGCTCACATACGAAATGCTTGAAAATAAAGAAACAAAAGTCGCTGTGGTGGGGCTTGGCTATGTGGGCTTACCCCTCACAATATCTTTAGCCAAAAAATTTGACGTCATTGGCTTTGACATCAATGCAGAACGCGTTGCCATGCTCAATAAAGGCCAAGACATCACCCTGGAAGTGGAAGAAAGCGAATTATGCAGCACCACGGCACAATTCACCTGCGATGCCACGTTGCTCAAGCAAGCCCATGTCATCATTGTGGCTGTGCCCACCCCTGTGGACGATCACTGCACGCCGGACTTGCGCCCTGTTTTGGGAGCTAGTAAATCTGTGGGGCAAAACATGCCCAAGCATTGCATTGTGTGCTACGAATCCACGGTCTATCCCGGCGTCACCGAAGAAGAGTGCATTCCTGTGCTGGAGCGTGAATCCGGATTAACCTTTGGGCAAGATTTCACCGTGGGCTATTCTCCTGAACGTATCAACCCAGGCGATAAGGTCAATCGCTTGGAAAGCATTTGCAAAGTGGTGGCCGGATCCGACGATGCCACGGCAGATATTTTAGTGAAGCTCTACGGTGCCATCATAACCGCGGGCATTCATAAAGCCCCCACCATTAAAGTGGCTGAAGCGTGCAAGGTCATCGAAAACACCCAGCGCGACATTAATATAGCCCTCATCAATGAACTGGCTCTTATCTTCAACAAGATGGACATAGACACCTTGGATGTGTTGCAAGCTTCCGGCACCAAATGGAATTTCTTGCCCTTCCGTCCCGGCCTTGTGGGCGGACATTGCATTGGTGTGGACCCATATTATCTCACCTATAAAGCCCAAGAAATTGGTTACCACCCCGAAATCATCTTGGCAGGGCGTCGCATCAATTCCGGCATGGGTAAATACATTGCCAGCACCTGCGTGAAAAAACTCATTGAAGCCGACCATGGTGTGAAAAACGCGCGCGTGGGCATTTTAGGGTTTACCTTTAAAGAAAACGTGCCCGACATTCGCAACACCCGCGTCATTGATATTGTGCAGGAGCTCAAGGAATTTGGCATAGAAGCCTTGGTTTATGACCCTGTGGCCCATGCCGATGAAGTGAAGGACGAGTATCAATTTGACCTTACCCCGCTGGAGCACATGAGCAAGCTAGACGCCCTTATTTTGGCTGTGCCTCACGAAGAGTTTAAAAACTTTGGCGTGGCAAAAATCCAAAATATGTTTGGCGACAATACTGTCACTTTGCTTGATATTAAAAGCTTTTGGGATAGAGATGCCATGACCAAGGCCGGATTTAATTTGTGGAGATTGTAAGATAGCTATCTTTTTTTGTATTTTATCTCATCTGAAACATACATTTTATAATTCTATATTGCGGAAAATCTCGCTTTCAAAGATGGTGTATTGCCGCAATTAAAGTTTTTTGGAAAGGCCTACCCAAAGGGCGCGAAGCGTTCCCGTTAGCGAGTCTACATGCTTTACGGGAATAGAGCGTAAAACGGGTTTGGGGCCAATTTAGATGGGGGCTTTTGTTTCACAAAAGGTTTTCACCCAACAAACTTTTCCAGTAAAGAAAAACCCCGTAAGCAATGCTCACGGGGTTTTATTATATCTACTGATTACTTATGCTTTTAGCATTCCAACTCTTGAGCAGAAGCATTGCTGGGCATTTTCTTACCAAGCAAAAGGAAAGCCACCAGCACCACGGCACCCGCGGCGGCTCCAATCCATGTGGAAAGGGTAATGTCCAAGCTAAAGCCTATCTTATTATTGCACAAGTAGGTGATGCACACCACAGTCATGAAGGTGGCCGGCAAGGAGGCAATCCAATGGAAACGATCACGACGGATGAGATACACAGCTACGGCCCACAAGGTGATGCCAGCCATGGTTTGGTTGGCCCAGCCAAAATAACGCCAAATGACGCTAAAATCCACGAAAGTTAAAGCAATGCCACCGGCAAAAAGCGGTACAGCCATGAAGAGGCGGTTCTTAACGGGTTGTTGATCCACATGGCAGATTTCCGCAAGCATGAGACGAGCACTGCGGAAAGCCGTATCCCCTGTGGAAATGGGCAATATGATAACACCAAGCACAGCCAAGATACCACCCACAGGACCCAAGAGAGCCATGGAGATTTCTTTCACCACAAGGTTGGGTGTGCCGGCGGTGATGACATCTTGCAAAGATTGTGGGCTGTCGTAGAAAGAAAGACCCAATGTCACCCACACAAGCGCCAATATGCCCTCGGCAATCATGGCACCATAGAAAATTTTACGACCGCTCTTTTCATCCTTCACGCAACGAGCCATCATGGGCGATTGCGTGGCATGGAAACCACTAATGGCACCGCAAGCAATGGTGATAAAGAGCAAAGGCCAAGTGGAAAGGCCGCTGGGGTTCATATTAACGGTCACATCGGCATTGGGGATGATGGTATACCCTTGGAATACCAACGCGCCCATGAGGCCAAAAGCCATGACCAAGAGCAAGATGGCAAAGAAAGGATAAATACGGCCGATGATAGCATTGATGGGAAGCACCGTGGCAAGGAAATAATAGGCAAAAATAAGGCAAGACCAAAAGAGCACGTTGACGCTGGTCATATTGGCAAGGAGAGCCGCAGGTCCTAGCACAAACACCGCACCCACCAGCACCAAGAAGCCAATGGCAAAGGCTTGCATGAAGCGACGCACTCCACCACCAAGGTTACGACCAATGACTTCATGATAGGAAGCACCGCCATAACGCAAGCTAATCATACCGGCGCAATAATCATGCACAGCACCGGCAAAAATACAGCCGAAAACCACCCAAAGCAATGCCGCAGGGCCGTACACAGCACCCAAAATGGGACCAAGCACCGGCCCAAGACCGGCAATATTCAACAACTGAATAAGGAAAATCTTTTTGTTGGGCAGTGGCATATAGTCCACATTGTCCGCACGGCTTTGCACCGGAGTGCTACGCGAATTATCCGTATTGAAAACTTTTTCCACAAAGGCGCCATAAAGGACATACCCACCAATGAGAAGGGCCACACTGCCCAAAAATAACATTGCTCCTGACATTTTTTCTCCCTGCATTTTCTGCCTTTTGGCAGAATAACTCCACTAAAGTAACTCTTCTTCGCTGATTTCACGGGGCCGGGCAGAAAAACTGTCACAAAAACCTAAAATCATAACAAAAGAACATCCTAAGCCACAATTTGCATCTGGTATCAAATTATTCTCACATATGCAAGTAGCACTCACCCAAAGGCATTCTCTCATATCTCACAATTTTATTTATAAAAATAAAATATACACAGAAAAAGAGCCGCTCTTCGCAAGGAAAAACGACTCTTCTTCTAAAATATTTTGCTATTTTGATGCACATACATCCATGGGCGTGCACCCAGCGTAACACGTATGGTATTCACCTCAGTGGAACACACTATACAAAATAATTATTCACTCTGCCCTATTGTTGCGCATGCTTATTGCGGCGACGCTTAATGGCACCTAGGCCGGCAAGTCCGGCACCCATGAGCAACATGGTTGCTGGCTCCGGTGTGGGCTGTGGGCCTTCGGCTGGCCATGATTCAATGAAAACATCAAATTTTATGGGCATATCATCAGTAATGGCTTCATAAACTTCATACCCCTCAAGCCCTATGTAAGAATAATATTCAGGCTCGTACATGGCTCTAAAGCCAAATTGATAATAATTACCATCGAAGATAAATGTTTGTGTGTCAGGCACATCAAATATGGGGCCCACTGTGATCATATTAGATTCCAAAAAGGCCGTAATCCCTGTATCATATTCAAACATAACAAAATCTCCAATTGCATTAGTAAAAGTCATATAACTTGTGACTTGAGCAGATTGGTTAAACGTGCTATGTTTAGTATGAATTTCGAAAGTATCATAGCCCCCATATTCATTGGCCGTGAGTGTTCTAGATTCCACATTTACATTCTCAAAAAAACCACCTGTCCCCTGAGAACCCGGTGCATCATGCGTCAAAATATCTTGAGAAAAGGTGTACGTCCAATCGTAAATGGTTGCAGATTGCGCAACGGGTGCCATGCTTAAAACAAGTGCTAACAATCCAAAAGATAAAATTTTCTTCATCATACTTCATCCCTTTTTATGATAGTTACTAAAAATGCGAGATATGAAAATCCCCACAGGCCTCACGAGTATTAATTTAGCAAAAAATATTCCACTGATAATTATTTGAATTTTATATTTTTATTTCTCTACACATCGAAAACTGTGTAAAGGAACTCGACACTTTTGTCGGAGAAATTAACATCCATTTACATATCTTTTGACCGACTCATGGCAAGCACGCCTACACTGTCAACGCTCCATTGCCCTTGCCCAACAAAAAAACTCTTGACAATTTCTTCCGTTTGGGGAAAAGTGACCGAACTACAAATAAGGAATGCACATGCATAATTTACAAAACTTCTTTTTTAGCTTTTTTAGCTTTTTTATCCAGCCTGTAGCTTTGCGGGGGGAAGTTTTGTAGTATTCTTTAAAAAGTAGTAAAGAAAACACAAGCAAGCCGTTTCCGCAAGGAGACGGCTTTTTTTTGTAACTCAAAACACAAGAGGACATGGACATGGTTTTAGACATTGCAATTTGGATTGGCTATATTGGGCTTTTTGTTTGGCTGGCGCGTAAAGGCAGCGGCTATGATGTGACCACCACAGGAGCTGTGGGCTTTGTGGTGCAAGCCTTTGCCTATGTGGCCACCTATGTATCCGCCGTGGCCCTCATTGGTTTTGCCGGCCTTGCCTATTTATATGGTGTACAAATCTCCTTGGTGGGTGTGGGCGTGGCCTTACTGGGCACCTATTTTGCCTACATGGTCTTTGCTTGGGACACCAAAGAGTTACAAGTGAAGCTCCAAGCCAGAACCCCTGCGCACCTCTTAAGTTTGAGCCATAACTGTCCAAAATTGCGTGTATTCCTTGGCATTATCTTTGCTATATTCCTCTCTGTGTATGCTTCTGCCGTGCTCAAAGGTGCCGCTGTCATGCTGGCCACCATTGTGCCCTTCAGTGTGGAAAGTCTCATTTGGGGCCTCGCCATCTTCGTGGGTGGCCTTGTATGGTGGGGCGGCTTGCGCGGCGTGCTCTACACCGAAGCCATGCAAGGCGGTGTCATGCTCATAGGTATTTTATTGCTCATGTATGCTGTACTCCAAAAAGTGGGCGGACCCATTGACGGCCTTGAAGCTTTATCACAGCTTCCCCCCACCGACCGCGCCAACAATGGCTTCACCTCTTTGTCCTCCGGCAGTCAGGGCATGTTCATCTTCTCCTTGGTATTGGTCATGTCCGTGGCCACATGGGCACAGCCACAAATGATTCAACGTCACTTTGCCTTACAAAGCAAAAAAGATGTGCATAAAACCGCCATCATCGCCACCATCATCATCTTCACCTTGGTGGCCGGCATGTTCTTCATTGCCGCTTTATCCCGCGTATTCTTGCCCGAAGCCGCACACCCAGACCAAGTGGTGACCATGCTCACACAAAGCTTACTGCCGCATGTGGGTCAACAAATCTTCACCTTGGCCGTCATTTCTGCTTCTTTGTCCACCACCACGGCCCTTTATCACATTGCCGCTTCTTCCTTCACCGAAGATCTCACGGGCAAAAAATCCACCCGCCCTGCATGGCTTGTGGGCATTACGCTTTGTGTTTTGGTAAGTGCCTTTGCCGCCACCTTGGACGGACAAATCATCGCATTGCTGTGCACCACCGCTTGGAGCGTCATTGCTGCCACAGCCATGGTGGCCTATGTGGCGGCGGTGAAATTCAAAATTAGCCATGCCAAATCCGCATGGTGGGGCAGTGTCGCCGGCTTTGTGGGCTGTGTGGGTTGGTATCTTGTGGCCTATCCTTCCACATCTCTTTTCAAAGCCCATGCGGCCATGCTTCCCAGCACCTTGGCCCACATGCCTCCTTTTGTCATTGGCCTTGTGTGTTCATTCCTTGTGTATGCCGCGGCGTATAAGGCGCATTGCATTAAACAGCGCAATGCCTTGCGAGCCAGCTAAAGGCCGTTGAAAAAGGACTGTCTGCTTCGTTAAGCTTGCTTTTTGCTCCAGTCGAGTATTATTTATACACTCCATCCGCAAAAAGCTTCGCTTGCCTCGCATTCAGCCCTTTTTGAACAGCCTTTTTAAACAAGTGTAAAAAAGAAAAACTTGCTACAGGATATAACCGACGACGTTGGGCCGTATAAGACATACAAGTAAGCGTCATTCGTACAAACAACAGCCCTTGTGTTCACGCACAAGGGCTAAAACTTCACAACTCCCCCATGGCATGATGCAGGGTTAAGCCCCCTCACTCCGCTCCACATGCTGTAATAACGCCAAAATTTGCCCATTGTTCATTTTATCTATTTACATTGTGCAACCTTTGGGCTACAGGCTGAGAACATTACGAAGGATGAACTATGAAAAAGAAATATTCGACATTACCCACCGCTGAAAAAGTGCAAGCAATCACCGCATTTTTAGAAGAACACAAGGGACAAGACATTGTAACCCTTAACCTTACGCACCAAAACAGCTTTGCTGAAGCCATGATAGTGGTCACCGGCACCTCCATGCGCCATGCGCAAAGCTTGGCAGAAGGCGTGGTGGTCTTTTGCAAAAAAGAAAATTTTGAATGGCTTCGCACCGAAGGTAAACAAACGGGTCAGTGGATTCTCATTGACTGCAATGATATCATCGTGAACGTTTTCCAAAGCTCCGTGCGCGACCTTTATAAAATGGAAAAGCTTTGGGAAGAAATCCCCAAGCACATTGAACGTACTACCACCGAAGAAGAAGAATAGGACGTATACATCACCATGGATTGTACCACACTTACCCCCACTTTATTGCTTATCCTTGATGGCTGGGGTATTGCGCCCGCCGGCCCCCACAATGCCGCCTCGGTGGCCAAGACCATTAATATGGATACCCTCAAAGCCTTTGCACCCAATGCCAGCCTTGAAGCTTCCGGTCGCGCTGTGGGCTTACCACAAGGATACATTGGCAATTCCGAAGTGGGCCACCTCAATATAGGTGCGGGATCTGTGGTGTATCAAGACATGACGCGCATTGATTTGGCCATGGAGCAGGGTGAGCTTGGCAGCAATGCCGCCTTCACAGATCTTATCCAAAAAACCCTTGCCGGCAGTAAACGTTTACATCTGGCAGGGCTTTTATCCGATGGCGGTGTGCACAGTCATTACAAGCATATGCAAACCTTGGTCAGCGCCGCTGTGGACGCCGGCCTTGAGGTTTTCATTCACTGCTTCATGGATGGTCGCGACACCAAGCCCCAAGGTGGCCTTGAGTATGTGCGTATTTTAGAAAAATTCCTCGCTCCTTATGATGGCAAAGCGCGCATTGCTTCTCTGTGCGGACGTTTTTTTGTCATGGATAGAGACACCCGCTGGGAACGCGTGGAGCAAGCTTGGAACATGCTGGTGCACGGTAAAGGCGCCAAGGAAAAAAATCCTGAGCACGAAGCCCCCACAGCCAGTGCCACCTATACCATGCTTGCCTCCTATGCAGCCGAAGTGTACGACGAATTTATTGAGCCCACCCTGCTCGTTGATGAAGGGACGTGGCAAAGTGGCGATGGGCTCTTTTTATGGAATTTCCGCGCCGACCGCATGCGTGAGCTGGTGCAAGCCCTCACCTTGCCAGCCTTTGACGGCTTTGAGCGCGGCGTGGCCCCTGCCTTTGCCGGCATAGCCACCATGACCAGCTATGACGCCACCTTCACCCTGCCTGTGGCTTTCCCCAAGGAAAATCTCACCATGGGTCTTGGCGAAGTGGTCTCTTCGTGGGGCTGTTCGCAATTGCGCATTGCGGAAACAGAAAAGTATGCCCACGTAACATATTTCTTCAATGGCGGACGCGAAACGCCTTTCCCAAATGAAGACAGAATATTGGTGCCCTCTCCACGTGATGTGGACACCTATGACCTAGCTCCGGCCATGAGCTGTCAAGAAGTGACCGAACGCTGCATTGAAGCCATGAAAAGCGGTAAATATACGCTCATCGTGTGCAATTTAGCCAATGGAGACATGGTGGGTCACACGGGAAAAATGGACGCCGCCGTGAAAGCTTGCGAAGCTGTGGACGCTTGCCTTGGACAATTTATGCAAGCCATTTGTGAAATCCAAGGGCGCATGCTCATCATTGCCGACCATGGCAATTGCGAATGCATGCAAGATGAACAAGGTCAGCCACAAACTTCGCATACCACCAACCCTGTCCCTTGTATTCTCTTTGAGGGAACAGAAGAAAAAAGCCCGGGCACTCTACAACACGGCAAGCTGGCCGATGTTGCTCCCACGCTTATTAAACTTTGGAACAAGGACATCCCCGCCAGCATGAGCGGAAGTGCCCTTATGGAGCCTTGTCATGAAAAACGCTAAACCAGTACAGCCCGTATCCCCCGAGGGTATGGAGGTACTTTTCTTCTATCCTTGTCCAGAATGCGGACGCCATGCCTCCTTGGCCGCGCCCACACAGCCAGCCATGGTGCGTTGCGACAATTGTCGTGCTTCCTTTCCCATCATTCCCATCGATGAGAGGGGCTTGCATTATATTTACATAATGCTGGGCAATGGTAGAGCCGCTTTGGATCCTGATTTTGCCTAAAGGCTGTTGAAAAATAGCAAGCTGCGGCGTCAGACACAATTTGAACAGCCTTACTAAAATTGCATGCATCCCCTCATGGAAACATGGGGGGATTTTTTTTTGACGCGACGAACCTTGACAAATGAGAGCCTGCGGCCCATAAAAAACCATGCAACAATGGTATGTGTATCTTATGCTTTG
>CAYJHD010000039.1:0-18163 GCA_964370015.1 uncultured Desulfovibrionaceae bacterium
GTCACCTCTTGACCAAGCATGGCGGCTCCATGGGTGAAACCGGTTGCGTTACCTTCATGTTTGATCGCAAGGGTGTCATCAGCATCGACAGAGCCAAATATGATGAAGATGCCATGATGGAAGTGGCTTTGGAAGCCGGTGCCGACGATGTCATCGACGATGGCGACACTTGGACCATTCACACAGCCATGGCTGATTTTGCCGCTGTGCGCGACGCTTTGGAAAGCGCAGAAGTGGAAATGCTCTCTGCAGAGCTTGCCATGATTCCGCAAAACACCATCATGCTCGATGCCGATACGGCTCGCAAGGTGTTGAAGCTCATGGACGCTTTGGACGACAATGATGACGTGCAAAACGTGTACGCAAACTTTGACTTACCCGAAGAAATTCTCGCAGAAATGGCCTAATGTCCATACGTGTCCTTGGTATTGACCCCGGCTCGCGCGTGACCGGATGGGGCATTGTGGAAGAAAAATCTGGCGTATTGCAGCTTGTGGATTGTGGTGCCATTCGCACCCAAAGCAAGGGCAATACGCCTTTTTCACAGCGGCTCGCCACCATATATAAAGAATTACACGCGGTCATTGCTCATCATAAGCCGCAAGAATCGGCCATAGAGCAGGTGTTCACGGCTAAAAATCCCCTGACAGCTCTGAAGCTTGGGCAAGCGCGCGGCGTGGCTGTGGCGGCTTGTGCGGCCCATGACTTGGCGGTGTATGATTATGAACCCACCGTGGTGAAAAAATCCTTGGTGGGCGTGGGACGTGCAGAAAAAGAGCAAGTGGCTTATATGGTACGCGTATTGCTTAATACCAAGGAAGAATGGTTGCTGGACACCAGCGACGCCCTCGGTGTGGCTCTATGTCATATGAATATGCGTAAGTTTTTGCAAAAGCTATAGGGCATTTTCTCAAATACGCCTTTTCGGTTTTATCTGCGTCAGATTTCGCAAGCTTTTTCGGTCATGTATGTCTGTATACACTCCCTCAAAGCTTGCTTATCTTCCTTGCTAAAACACGAAAATTCGTAATTTGAGATACTCTTGGCTAAAAGTTTTAACAGCTTCACTTGCTACCAATAGCCTTTATTTCCATAAATCTGAGTAAGAAGAAAGTCTATGTATACAGAATAGAGCTTTGCAGAAACTGTAGGAAGTTTATATAAACATCATTGCGGCAATATGTTTTTTTTAATGCAAGGATGTTGTCGCCATGAAAGTTTTTTGGAAAGGGGGTCTGGGGGAAAAACTTTTCTTCAGAAAAGGTTTTCCTCCAGAAAATACTATTAATAATCTATTTCTTGCCATCCGCATCCGCAACAACAACATCCACAATGGCATCTTCATTGACGATGCCGTCTTTCTCGACGGACATATCCTGCACAGGCGCATCTTCAATATTTTCCACTTCGGGCAGGGCATGCACCGCCGTCACGTCCATGGTGGTTCCTGCGCCAAGGGCTGTTGCTTGCGCCGCGTGACCCACGTCATAGGCAGGGGGCAATTGCACCGTGCCTTTATCCACTAAGATTTGTCCTGTGCGCTCAAAAATTTCGCGTCTAAAGGCGTATTCTTGCTCCATGCGGCGTGTGCGATAGCCAAAATAGGCTTTGCCCACATAAATAATACACACTGCGCCAAGGCCGCCACCGATGATCCAAGGCCAATAGGGGGCAAGGGCTTCTCCCATGCGCATGACGGCGGTGATGGCCCCGTCCACATAGAAGAGCGCAACTCCCAGCAAAATGACGCCCAAAAAGAGCACAATGGTGGGCGCGCCTTGCATGATGGTATAGACCTTTTGCAAACGCTGGGGCAAGCTTTCGCGCCAAGCGGCTTCTTCTTCCGGTGTTCTTTTGTGCATGGAGCGAAAAAGCCCCACGCCGGCCATGTGCACAATGAGCAGCAGAGCCGCCGGTGCCACCACGGCAGCGATGGCATAGCTTAACCAAGGGAATTGAAATTGCGGAGGGCCGCCATTGGCACCGGGGGTGGCATGAATGATGCCATAGAAAAAGGCCACACCGCCCACGATGAGCTCCAAAAAGAAAATGGCCACGGATAAATAGAAAAGCAATTCTTTATGCTGTTTATCTTGTAAAATATCGGCCATGTGGGCCTTGTGGGTGGTTTTTTTTTCGGTATTTTCTTGGGAAGATGCATCTTGACTGGTGTGCGAAGTAGAAGTTTTTTGTTCCATATATTCCTGCTTTTACGGCTCATAATGCGTAGTATACTTGTCTTTGTCTAACTCTTTACTATAATCATTTGTAATGGCCTAGGCAAGATAAGAAAAGCAAAATTTTCGTGCTAAAAAGAGTGCTGGATAAATGGTAAAGAAAACAGTATGGTGCACAGCGAAACTTTTTTTTGACTTTTTGCCCAGAGACACTATGTATGGGCAATGGGCAGTTGTTTTATATTTGTGAAGGAGTCCTTATGCATGTTTTAGTTACGGGTGTGGCCGGTTTCATCGGGCATCAACTTGCTTTGCGTCTTTTGTCCTTGGGGCATAGCGTGGTGGGCATTGATAATCTTAATGATTACTATGATGTAAATCTAAAAAAAGCACGTCTGGCAGAACTTGAGCCTGTGGCAAATTTCCGTTTTGAATTTGGAGACCTTGCCGACACAACCTTCATGGACACGCTTTTTGCCAAAGAAAAGTTCACTCACGTGGCGCATTTGGCGGCCCAAGCCGGCGTGCGTTATAGCATAGAAAACCCCCGTTCCTACATACAGTCCAATTTGGTGGGCTTTGGAAATATTTTGGAAGGGTGCCGCCATAATAAGGTGGAGCACTTGGTTTTTGCCTCTTCAAGCTCGGTGTATGGCTTAAATGGCAAACGCCCCTATGCTGAGGAACATCCGGTAAATCACCCCGTAAGCTTGTACGCCGCTTCCAAAAAGAGCAATGAGCTCATGGCGCATTCGTACAGTCATTTGTATAACTTACCTTGCACTGGTTTGCGCTTTTTCACCGTGTATGGCCCTTGGAACAGACCGGACATGGCTTTGCATCTTTTTGCCACGGCCATTGTGAATGGCAAGCCCATCAATGTTTTTAACAATGGGCAAATGCAAAGGGATTTCACCTATATAGATGACATTGTGGAAGGCATTGTGCGCACTTTGCAAATTCCTGCCGCCCCCGATGCCGCATGGGATGCGCAAAATCCTGCGCCGGACACCAGCCCCGCGCCGTATCGCATCTATAATATTGGTAATAACAATACGGTGGCCTTGGGCGATTTCATTGCCATTTTGGAAAAAAGCCTTGGCATGACAGCCATTAAAAATTACATGCCCATGCAGGATGGAGATGTGGTCTCCACCCATGCCAGCGTGGACAAACTTTCTGCCCTCACGGGCTTTTCCCCTTGTACGCCGCTGGAAGAAGGCATTGCGCGCTTCGTGGCTTGGTACAAGGACTATTACAAAATTTAATCAATTAAGGGGCCGCTAGGCTCCTTCGAGTAAGACTATGACAGTAAAAGCCGAAATTCTTGCCCCTGCTGGTGACAGCCAATGTTTTCTTGCGGCCCTTGCCGCCGGAGCTGATGCCATTTATGTGGGCCTTAAGCACTTTTCTGCGCGTATGCAGGCCGAAAATTTTGGCGCCGGTGAACTTTCGCGTTTGGTGGATTTAGCCCATGATCAAGGGAGCCGCGTGTATGTGGCCATGAACACTTTGCTCAAACCCGAAGACATGGACAGCGCCTATAACTTGGTGTCACGCTTGGATAAGCAAGTGGGCGCCGATGCCATCATCGTGCAAGACACAGGCTTTGTGAATATTGCGCGTCAGGCCGGTTTTTCCGGTGAGGTACACTTATCCACCTTGGCCAATATTACGCATCCATCTGGCCTCATTGCGGCGCAAAAGCTGGGTGCCAGCCGTGTTATTTTACCGCGTGAGCTCAGCATTGATGAAATCCGCGTCATGGGTGAAGCCTGCCCCGAGGGTCTTGAGCTGGAAACCTTTGTGCACGGTGCACTTTGCTATTGCGTATCCGGCCGCTGTTATTGGTCGTCCTACATGGGTGGCAAAAGTGGCCTGCGCGGCCGCTGTGTGCAGCCATGTCGCCGTATTTATAAGCAGGGCGGACAGAATTTAGCCAAGCAATTTAGCAAATTGGAAGAAGAAGCCAGCCGCAGTAAGGTGAAGGAAAACAGAGGTAAACCTCTGGCACAAGGGCGTTCTGTGCAGCGTGGCATGGCCGCTCAAGGGCGCGGTCAGCGTCCCAATCGCGTGGGTAAAGAGCATAGCGGACGTTATTTCTCTTGCTTGGATTTATCTGTGGACGTGTTGGCAAAAACTTTGCTAGACGTGCCCAATTTGCGTTCTTGGAAAATTGAAGGCCGCAAAAAAGGCCCCCATTATGTGTATCATGTGGTGTCGGCGTATAAGCTTTTGCGCGATAACCCAGGGGACTCCAAGGCCAAGAAAATGGCCGTGGATTATTTGGAATTGGCTTTGGGCAGACCTTCCACCAAGGCGCGCTTCTTGCCACAAAAAAACAATATTCCCACCGATCCCAATTCTTCCACATCTTCCGGCTTGCTCATTGGTAAGGTGGCCATCGAAGAAGACGGACAAGCCATTGTAAAGCCCTATCGCGAGCTTTTACCGCAGGATTATTTACGCATTGGCGTGGAAGATCAAAGCTTCCACAGCACCTTATCGGTGACGCGTCGCGTGCCCAAGGCCGGTAGCCTTTCCATACGCGTGCCCAAGCATAAAACACCCAAGGCCGGCACTTCGGTGTTCCTCATCGACCGCCGTGAGCCTGAGTTGGTGCAAATTTTACAAGCTTGGCAGAAAAAGCTGGATAAGCATAAGGGTAGACCCAGCGCCGCCGTGCGTTCGCGTCCTGCTTTTGAGCCGGCTTTGCGCGTGAAAAGACGCCCAGATTTAACCTTGCGTTCTGCCTTGCCCCAAGGGCGCGAAACTCGCGGAGCCAAGGGCGGACATATGGCATTGTGGCTTTCGCCCAAAGCGGCGGAATTGTCGCGCACCATTGTGCCGCGCGTGTGCTGGTGGTTGCCGCCGGTCATTTGGCCCGAAGAAGAAAAGGGCATGAAGCGCCTCATTGATCAAATGTGCCGCAATGGCGCCACACAATTTGTGTGTAATGCGCCGTGGCAAATAGAGCTCTTTGACCGCAGAGAAGGGCTAGATCTCATGGCCGGTCCCTTCTGTAACGTGGCCAACGCAGCGCATATCAGTGTTTTAAAGGAAATGGGCTTTTCCTTGGCCTTTGCCAGTCCCGAATTGCCCGGCGAAGACTTGCTTGCCTTGCCGGAAGTGAGCCCCTTACCGCTGGGCTTTGTGCTGGAAGGCTTCTGGCCCGTGGGCATAGCTCGTTTTGGCCTCTTGGGTGTGAAAGCCGGAGAGCCCTTCATGAGTCCCAAGGGTGAAATTTTCTGGGCGCGCAATTATGGCTCCAATGTGTGGTTATACCCCGCATGGCCTTTGAATTTTGGAGAAAAGCGTTCCGCATTGGAAAATGCCGGCTACAATATGTTTGTGCGCATTGTGGAACATACGCCGCATAATTTACCTGTACTACGTCGTGACGGTTTATTTAACTGGGACGGAGAACTTTTATAGGAGTCGCTATGAGCTGTTTGGGAAATGTACTTTGGTTCATTTTAGGTGGTGTTATCACGGGGCTTTTATGGTGGTTTTTTGGCGCGCTTGCCTTCATTTCCATCATAGGTATTCCCTTTGGTAGGGCTTGCTTTGTCATTGGTTCCTTTGCCTTCTTGCCCTTTGGTAAGGTGGCCATTTCTCGCGATACTCTTACCGGCAAAGAAGACATTGGCACCGGTGCCATGGGTTTTGTGGGCAATGTCATATGGTTTATCTTTGCAGGTTTTTGGATTGCATTGGTGCACTTGGCCTCGGCTTTGGCTTGTGCCATCACCATCATAGGCATCCCTTTTGCCTGGCAACACGTGAAGCTGGCCGCGCTTACCCTATGCCCCATAGGGAAGACCATTGTGCCTGCCGCCGTGGGCGCCGCCGCAGAACAATCGGCCGCCGAAGCCTTTGTGGAAAAATTGCGTAAAAAATAGTTTGCGAAAGTTTGATATGAAAAAAGGGAAATTCCGCCGTGGAATTTCCCTTTTTTATTGAACTATTGGGGTAAAATTTTAATTGCGCTTAAGCTCCATGGCTTTTTGCAACATGGCGTCGGCGGTGGTCACCACCTTACTATTACTTTGGAAGCCGCGTTGTGTAATAATCATGTTCACCATTTCAGCAGACATGTCCACATTGGAGCCTTCGGTGTAGTTGGCGTGCACGGTGGCATAGTTTTCTGTGCCGGCTTTACCAAGTTCTGCAGGGCCAGAATCTTGGGTGGCGGAGTAAAGGTTACCACCTTCGCGGCGCAGGCCATCTTCACTGACAAAGCGCGCCACGGGGATTTCATACAGCACAGAATCTTGTCCATTGCTGAAAGAACCCACGATGTCGCCATTGGTGGAGATGGTAATATTACTTAAAAATCCTTCCACATAGCCATCTTGCTCGTTGGTGTGCATGAGGTTGCTGCCATCATAAGCTGTGGTGGCATCGGGGGCTAAATCGGCATGGGCTGTGGCGCCCAAAAGGGCTCTGTCGGTGCCCACGGCCGCTGCAGTGGCTGGGGCATTTTGCATTTCGCCCTTGAGTCCAAGGTTAAAAGAAATGCTTTGTCCATTATAATCCATGACGGCGGAACCATCGGCCATGGCGGCCGGCGTCCAATTATTCAAATCGGTGGTGTCGCCATTGGGAGTGAAATACGTGACGCCTACCATTTGACCTGCGGCGTCAAAGGTCATGGTGCCTGCCAGCAGGGCTTGTCCCTCGGGATTATCCACGCTGGCATTGGCCGCCACTATGAATTCCATGACGCTATCTGGGTCAGAGCTGGGAGCACCGTCCACATAGAGGGTCAATTCTTGGGCTTTGCCTTCTGCATCGTAAATGCGGATGGGCTGGCTGTAGCTGTATTGGGACTCGCCAAGGGGAGGTGTGGCAGTGCCGTCATAGCTTTGAGCCAATGTGAAATAGGGATCAGTGGTGCTGGGGGAATTGTCGCTGATTTTACCAAGATTAAAGCCCATGGTCACTTCGGAAGTGGCTTTGGGAGGCATGGTATCAAAAATATCCACTTGAATGGGCTGTAATGCCCCTTTGTTGCCCTCAAAATCCACAGGATAGCCATTGAGAATGGAATCATCGGGTAGAGCAAGGTAGCCATCTTCATTGAAGTTAAAGTTACCAGCGCGCGTATACATGGTTTCGCCATCAATGGTGCTCACTTCAAAAAAGCCTTTACCATTGAGAGCCATGTCGGTGACGGAATTGCTCAGCTCCATGGTACCTTGGGTAAAGATGGTACGCACATCGTCCACGCGCACGCCCATACCCACTTGGCCCAAGGCCACATACGAACCTTCCTGTGCGCCCCAAGAATTACCTGTGGCACCTTGGGATTCGTACATAAGATCCGAAAATTGTATATTTTGTTGCTTATAGCCGATGGTACTGATGTTGGCCATATTGTTGGACACAACATTCATACCTTCAGCAAGGCTTTTCATGCCAGTGGCACCGATGTAGAGCGAACTATTCATAGGCTATCCCCATATGCTTAGACCACGGAAAATTTTTCCCCGCATGGTCTTTTGGCAAGTATACATACGCCGTGTGGAGCTTTCTGCCTTGTGGCTTGCCTCGAAAAGAGCGTATATAGGGAAAAAGCTTCCCTATTTTATCTTGCTAGCCTTATAGTTAGCATGTTTCGTGCCAGCGCAGGAGACCATAATACGCTTGACCCAAAGCAATGCCGCCATCGTTGGCGGGAATGTCTTGCGCCGTGAGCACGGTGAAGCCCATGCGGGTCAATTGCGAGTAGAGCAGGCGGTGCAAAGTGGCATTTTGCATGACGCCACCACAAAGGACTATGGTGTAAATGTCATGCTCCTTGGCGGCAAGCTGTGCCATGTGGCTAAAGCCTTGCGCCACCAACCCATGAAAAAGCTGCGCGGCGGCGGCTGTGCCATGCATTTCTGCATAATCCATGACTTGCGTGAAAAGAGCTTTGCCATCAACCTCCCACAGTTGGTTTTGTCTTTGAGGTGCGTAGCTCATGAGCTGCGTCTCGGAAAGGGGGGAAGTGTTTTTTTGCCACAAAGCTTTTTGTACATGCTCAAGACGGATGGCGGCTTGTCCTTCATAGGTGGTGCGCTGACACAGTCCAAGCCCTGCGGATACGGCATCAAATAAACGACCTACACTGGAAGTTTGAGGGCAGTGTATGTTTTTTGCCAGCATTTCCAATACCGCCGCCGCCATGGGTTCAGCTTGGCAAAAGTGCGCTTCATGTTTTGTGCCTTGGGCCAAGGTCACAGCCATGCGCCAAGGTTCTCGTATGGCACGCTCTCCGCCCACCAAGGCAAAGGGGCTCAAACGACCAAGTCTTGCGTGCGTGCTGCCTTGTATATGTAGCAATTCACCGCCCCAAATGGTGCCATCAAGCCCATACCCTGTACCATCGAGGCTAAGAGCCAAAGCTGGCCCTTCATGCCCGTGCTCAGCAAGCACGGCATAGGCGTGAGCAAAGTGATGTTGCAGGGCGTGGCAGGGGATGCTTCTTTGCGAAGCTAGCTCTTGCGCCACGTGCGTGGTGAAAAAATCCGGATGGGCATCGTGCACCACACAGGTGGCTTTCACCTGAAGGAGCATTTCCATGTGCTCATGCACTTGCCTATAAAAATTTCCCGTGGACAGATTTTGCATGTCGCCCATGTGTTGCGACACAAAAGCCGCATCTTGGCGCGTGAGGCAAAGGGTGTTTTTTAGCTCTGCACCCATGCCCATGATGGTGGGGGCCTCCTTTGCCCAATGGGGGAGGGGCGTTGGGCGCGGCACGTATCCTCGAGCACGACGCAAAAAGACGGTTTGTGAAGCATCATCGGTGAGATTATGCACAGCACAAACAGAGTCATCATTGCGAATGAGAATGTCCCTATTGTGCAATAAAAAAACATCAGCCATGGGAGCCAGTCTTTGCAAAGCTTCTCTATTGCCAAGGCATAAAGGCTCACCGGCGGCATTGCCCGAGGTCATGACCAAGGCTGGTGGATGTTGTTGCGGTGTTGTTGCGCTTTGTAAGTGCTGAAAAAGTGCTGTATGTAAAGGTGTATAGGGTAGCACAAGGCCAATGGTGTCCGTGTCCGGTGCCAAGATATCTGGTAACAAAGCTTTGCGCTGACATAAGACGATGGGCTTTTCTTGGCTTGCGAGTAGGGCTTCTTCTTGAGGGGAAATATGGGCCACCATGTGCGCTGTGGTCATGTCCGCCACCATGACAGCCAAGGGTTTATGCGGACGATTTTTTTGCAGGCGTAAGCGTTCAATGGCCGACACATCACAAGCATGGCAGGTGAGATGAAATCCCCCCAAGCCCTTCATGGCGGCCAGCTGTCCTTGTAAAAGTCTGTGCGCTAAATTTTGCAATGCTTCTTGGTCTTGCGGGCAGTGCGCAATTTGCGTGGCGTGAGCATCTGCGCATTGCTTTGCTTCCACCAGCCAAACCTTGGGGCCACACTGAGGGCATGCATTGGGCTGGGCATGAAATCGCCTATCCATGGGATTGTCATATTCAGCTTGGCAAGAGGGACATAAAGGAAAACAGGCCATGGAGGTGTGTGGTCTGTCATAAGGAATACTGTGGGTGATGGTGTAGCGTGGCCCGCAATTGGTGCAATTGGTGAAGGCATACATGAAGCGTGCACTGTGCAGATTTTGCATATCTTCTTGGCATTGAGGACACAGCCCCATGTCTGGGCTTATGAGCACACTGTGCGTACCATCTGGGCTACTTTCACTGTGGATGATGCTAAAAACTTCTTCTTGAGGCTGAACGTCCATGGTGTTCACGGCAAAATGTGTGAGCTTTGCCAAGGGGGGCAAGTCATTTTGCAGCTCATGACTAAAGGCATGCAAAATATCCAAAGGGCCTTGAACTTCAATATGCACGCCTTGGGCCGTATTATTCACATGCCCTGTTAGTGTATATTTATGGGCCAAACGATAAATAAAAGGGCGAAAACCCACCCCTTGGACTTGTCCTTGAGCCAAAATATGATGTCTTGCCATGGGCGCAGAAGAGGAATTTCTTTGAATGCTCATTCAGTAATTATAGCAAAAAATATTTGATTTTGCACCTTATTTTATGGGCTAGCACTTGCTAATTCTAGGCGCACTTGTTAAAAAAATCAGCACGGGCCAAAAGCCCAAACTCGCTATTTCAGACCGTGGGAGGATTATATGGCACAGGAAAATAAGTTGGGCAAAAGAATAAAAGCTTTTCGCCAAGCGCGTGAAATTAGTTTAGAGAAGTTGGCTTCTGACACAGGGCTCAGCTTAGAATTTCTCCATGGTTTAGAAGATAATAATGTGTACCCCAGCATTGGACCCATGCAAAAAATTGCCGGAGCCTTGGGCATGCGCCTTGGGACTTTCATTGATGATGAGGTTTCTCGCGATCCTATCATTTCTGCATTAGATGGCACTAGCCCCGATGTGCACATGCAAAATTGCCGCACACAAAACGTAAGCTATGGCTATGTATCCTTGGGTAAGGGGAAAAGCGATCGCAATATGGAGCCTTTTCATATCACCATTGCGCCTCTTTCTGAGGAAGAACAAGCCAAAGAACAAAAGACTTCATCCCATCAAGGTGAAGAGTTCATGTTGGTGCTCAAAGGCAAGCTCAAAGTTGTGTACGGGCCCGAAACCTATATTTTAGAAGAAGGTCAAAGCATTTATTATAATTCCATAGTGCCTCATTATGTGGGTGCTCATGGGCAAGAGCCAGCGCAAATTTTAGCCGTCACCTATCATCCTTAATAGAGTAGGGAGCTAAAATACATGAATAAAGTAGAAGAAAGACAAAAGCTTTTTGTATTGCGTGAAAAAACCTTGGGCCAACTTTTGGACGAGGCCGTGGCACGCTTTCCTGATAATGACGCTGTGGTGTATGTGGACCGCGAATACCGCCAAACCTATGCAGAGTTTGCAAAAACTGTGGATGACATGGCCAAAGGGCTCATGGCTTTGGGCGTTAAAAAAGGCGAAAAGGTGGCCGTTTGGGCCAATAATGTGCCTTATTGGGTGGCTTTGCAATTTGCCACGGCGAAAATTGGCGCCATTCTTATTACGGTTAATACCAATTATCGCGAACATGAGTTGGAATATTTGCTGAAGCATTCTGAGTGCGAAAATCTTTTCATTGTTGATGGTCAAAGAGATCATGACTTTGTGCAAACCCTATACAAAATTGCGCCTGAATTGCGCACGCAAAGCCGCGGACATTTAAAGTCTGACACCTTCCCCCATTTGCGTCGCGTGTTCTTTTTGGGTCACGAGAAACATCGTGGCATGTATTCCATTCCCGAGTTACGAGCCATGTCCGTCATGACTGTGGATGCTGAGTATAAAGCTCGCCAAGCGCAGCTTGATCCTTGGGATGTCATTAATATGCAGTACACTTCGGGCACCACGGGTTTTCCCAAGGGCGTTATGCTTACTCATGTGGGCATTGGCCTCAATGGCTATTGGATTGGCGCGCACCAAGGTTTCACGGAAAAAGATAGATTGTGCCTGCCTGTGCCGCTCTTTCACTGTTTTGGTTGTGTGCTTGGGGTTGCAGCTTGTGTGAACCACGGCACCGCCATGGTTATTTTAGAGAATTTTAATCCTTTATACATGCTTGAAGCCATCGAAACCGAACGCTGTACGGCGGTGTATGGCGTGCCCACCATGTTCATTGCCGCCCTTGAGCATAAAATGTTTAAGCGTTTTGACATGTCATCCTTGCGCACGGGCATCATGGCCGGTTCTGTGTGCCCTGAGCCGCTCATGCGCAGAGTGACGGAAGAGATGTATCTGAAAGATATCACCATTTGTTATGGTCTTACCGAAGCTTCTCCTGTCATAACGCAATCTGACGTGACGGACTCTTTGGCATCGCGCTGTTCCACCGTGGGCTGTGCCATGCCGGGCATTGAAGTTATGGTGGTGGATCCTGAAACGGGTGAAGAAGTGCCACGCGGTGAACAAGGGGAAATCTTGTGCCGCGGTTATAATGTCATGAAGGGCTATTACAATATGCCCGAAGAAACAGCCAAGGCCATCACCGCCGATGGTTGGTTGCATTCTGGCGACCTTGGCACCATGGATGACAATGGTTATGTGGTAGTCACAGGGCGCATCAAAGATATGATTATTCGCGGCGGAGAAAATGTATATCCGCGTGAAATAGAAGAGTATCTTTTGGGCATGGAAGGCGTGTCCGATGTGCAAGTGGTGGGCGTGCCCAGCTATAAATATGGCGAAGAAGTGGGTGCTTTTATCATCACAAAGCCCGACCATGAAGTTTTGCCAGAAGATGTGCGTGACTATTGCCGCGGAAAAATTGCTTGGCATAAGGTGCCGCGCTATATCACCACGGTGGAGTCCTATCCGCTCACGGGCAGTGGAAAAATACAAAAATTCAAATTGCGTGAGATGGCTTCTGAGCTTTGGCCCGAAGCCATGCAAGAGAAAAAAAGCAGGCAATGATTTTGTTTCACGTTAAACAATGTACCCTCATGAAGGGGATATGTTTTTCTTCCAAGAGCGTCTTAGCCACGGGCTGGGGCGTTCTTGGGTTTTTTTTATGGTGCTTGGGTCTACCTTTGGCAACTTTTGCTCAAGAGGCTGTGGAGCATAAGGGCTTTCATTATTTTAGCGTGGATGTGCCAAAGGGTTGGTATGTGCACGAAGATAAAGAAGTGATGACTTTCACAGAACCGCAAAAAAAATGTTCTGTCACCGTCATGGTGCTTCCGCAAATGGAAATAGAATTTCGCGAGCTTGGCATTTCTTTTTTTCAAAACTTGCAAGGCTATGCACCTTCCGGCGATGATGGTGGCATGTCCTTTGCCATGAAAACAGAAAATGAAGTGCCCGGTTTTGTGCGTCTTGCCTCCAACGAAGGCTATTTTAGTGCCATCACTGCCGTGGGGCAATGCAAGCCTTACGAGCATGTTTTTGAATCTTTGCTTATTTTGGATGAAAATGGCATTGTGGTGCCCATAACATCGCGCGTACATCCTTACTTGGATAATAAGCCAAAAGAGCAGCCCAGCTCCAATAAACCCGCATCCAAGCCATAAAGAGAGGCCTTCATGCTTTCCACCACCGGCAAAGCTTTTGCCCAATTACACGTATCTATTTTGCTCGCCGGTTTCACAGGCATATTGGGTAAGCTTATCACCATGAGCGAGGGCATGCTTGTGTGGTACCGCATGTTTTTCACCTTTGCCATATTTGGGCTTTTTTTGCTCTTTCGCGGAAAGCTTGAAAAAGTAAGCGTGAGGGATGTGCTCAAAATCGGCTTCACCGGTGTGCTTATTTGTCTGCATTGGCTCTTTTTTTACGGCAGTATTAAGCTTTCCAATGTGTCCATTGGCGTGGTGTGTTTTTCTTTGGTGGGCTTTTTCACGGCTTTGCTTGAGCCTGTTTTCATGAAGACGCGTTTTTCATGGCGCGAGTTTGCCTATAGCGTACTCACGGTGGTGGGCGTCATGCTCATATTTTCTTTTGATGTGCGCTATCGCATGGGCATTATTGTGGGTATTATTGCGGCATTGCTTTCGGCTTTGTATACCATAAGTATCCGTAAATACTGTCAGAGCTATAGCCCCAGCACCACGCTCCTATATCAAATGGGCGGCGGCGTAGGCTTTTTGACTTTACTTTTGCCCTGGTATTTGGACTATTTTGAAATAACCTACATTATTCCCACATGGTCAGATGTGTTCATGCTGCTTATTTTGGCAATATGTTGCACCATCTTCATGTCATTCTTGCTCATTGAATGCTTACGCTACATATCGGCTTTCACCGTGAATTTAAGCTATAACTTAGAGCCGGTGTATAGCATTGTTCTGGCCATGGCCTTCATGGGCGAAGCGCATCAGGTGAACTTTTCATTTTATCTAGGGCTTAGCTGCATTATTTTATCGGTGATACTGCAAAGCCTGTGGGTCATGCGCCACAAGCAAGCCATCTAGGCTTTGGCATACATGCCGGGCAAGGTGTGCCAATACCACTGTTGAATGAGGCTACGATCTTCCTTATGCCAATGGTGGCTTTGCTCAAAAAAATCCAAGAGCTGTTTTTCCACTGCGGAGAGTTCTTCTTGTGCGTTGTGGCGTAATTGTCTTTCGCGGCAAAAAACAATGAGACATTCCAGCAGATCAAAGTACACGTCCGCGTCATCGGTGTGACCACAGATTTTGCTGAAAAATTCTTGATAAAAGGGAGAGCTGTCGCTCACTGAAGCTTCGAATAAAGCCTCATTGGCACATAAGTACTCCAAAAGGTCGTGAAGATGTTGTTCTGTGGGGCTTTTTTGAGAAAGTTTTTTAAGCGTGTCACAAAAATTCTTCATGTGCTTTGTATGTGTAGTAAAAGACATTTCTATCTCCATAAAGTAAAATCGATATTTTTATAGTATTATATATGCAACGCTTTTTTGTCAATGGTTGCCTGATATAGTTTTTCATATGAAAAAGGACTATTATGCACCATAACACTACCTTCAAGAAGAGGAATCATGCCTTTATCATCACAAACTCCCACCACTTTTCGCTCCGGTACAGATGCCTTACTTTTGGCGGCTTATGCCTTGAAGCATAGACCGCAGGAACAGTCCTTTGTGGAGCTGGGCTGTGGAGATGGTTTAGCCACGGCGGTGCTTGCCAAGGCGCTAGGGCAAAGAGGGGCTGTCATACGAGCCTTGGGCGTTGATGTGCAGGAGCAGGTGATTGCGCAAGCAAGAGCACGACAGGGCGAACTTGTGGGCCATGAAGTACACTGGCTAGCGGCAGATATGGCGCAAAAAAAAGCCTTTCGCGCGGCGTGTGCGCAGGCTGGATTTACTTCTGTGTCTTGTGTGCTGGCCAATCCTCCGTATTATACGCAGGGCAGGGTGAGCCCCCATGAAGCCAGAGCCACGGCTCTGCATCAAGACGATGGGCGTATTTTGGACGTATTTTGCACTGCCGCCAAGGGCTTATTGGAGCATCATGGATGGTTTTTCACCATTTATGCGGCGCAAAATATGCTGGATTTATTACAGGCTTTGAGCGCACAGGGCTTTGGGGTGCGAAACATCCTTCCTGTGCATACGCGCCCGTCCAAGGCGGCACGTTGGGTGTTGGTGGCGGCTCGTAAAGGGGCGGCCCATGATGTGCAGATGGAACCCGGTCTGTGCCTTTATGCGCGTAAAAAAGGCGATGCCATGAGCCGAGCGGCTTTGAGCTTTTGCCCTTGGTTATAAAAAAGCCGCCCAGAAAATCTGATGCGGCCTTTACGCCATGCTTTCATGGCTAAAAAATCATCGATATTTTTCTACTTCAATAAATAGCCGTACTTTACAGCAAGCCCGTCGGTGCGGTTCACAATTTTCGTGGCCACATCGTCCACATCTTCACCGCTAAGCACGTCCACATCTTGTGCCAATAAGTAGCCAAGATGGCTATCGCTTTGGCTAAAGACCCACAATATGGAATACACCGAGCCCACATGGGGACGATCGCTAAATTCTGCCTTGGAGGTGACCACAAGGCGGATTTTGGGCGCATTTTCTTCATTGAGTTGAAAAAGATTGCTCACATTAAACAGCTCTTTCAGGCGCGTGGCCAGTTGAATACCTATGGTGTCCACACCTTCATGGCTGACGCTCACTTGCGTGCTGCGCATTTCCAATTTGGCAGGGGTATTGGCCTTGGCCTTTCCGGCCTTGGGGGCTTCTGCGGCCATGGCTGTGGCGCCGAGGGCGACAATGCCTGTGAGGCTTAAGGCAAAACATAGAAGGGATGAGCGTAAAAGAGTGCGCATATATTCTCCTTAAAGGTTTTTAAAAATCTTCTTCCAATGCCGGCCAAATGAGGCAAGGAAAATCCGGCGTGGGGGCGGCTTTGTTTGTGCCTGGTAAGAGGCGCACATGTCTGCCATTAACCGCAATGCGGTTTTGCGCAAGCCATTGTATAACTTGCGGAAAAAGTCTGTGCTCCAAGCCTTGAATGCGTTTTTGTAAAGTGTCGGCTTGATCTTCATCCAGCACAGGCACCGCCGCTTGGGCAATGATGGCACCGCCGTCCACTTCTTCATTGACAAAATGCACCGTACAGCCGGACATTTTTACGCCATAAGCGCAGGCATCGGCGGCTCCATGGGCTCCCACAAAACTGGGCAAAATGGCAGGGTGTACATTGATGACTTTGTCTTTGAAGGCATTGAGGAACACCGGCGTTAGAATGCGCATGTAGCCGGCAAGTACAATGATGTCCGCACCGCATGCTTGCAGGGCCTCAACCAAGCGCGCGTCAAAGCTTTCGCGGTCGGCAAAGGCCTTGTGATCCAACTCTAGGGTGGGGATGGAGAGCTTTTGGGCTCTTTCCAAAACTTTGGCACCGGGGCGATTGGTGATCACAAGGCTTACCTTGGCATCAAGGGCGCCGCTTTGGATTTTATCGAAAATGGCTTGGGCATTGCTTCCGCTACCGGAAGCTAAAATGGCAATATTTAGGGGCATAGAGCGCTGTTACCTTTATGATTGAGATGCGCGCCTTGTGGGCCTAAAAAAAGGCTGATAAAAAGCACGTTTTTATCAGCCTATCGTAAAGTGTTTGTTTAGGCAATTTTTTTGATAAGAGCCTCGCCCACGTTTTTGCCAAGCTCATGGCAAGCTTTGAGCATATCGTGGTTGGGACCCCATTGATGCTTTATCGGATCGCTCACCATTTCCATACCCATGGAGGCAAGCCATTCATGCACTATCTTGGGGCTTTCCCCGGACCAGCCATAGGAGCCAAAGGCCGCAGCCACACGATTTTGCGGGCGCAGACCCTTCATATAAGTGAGCATGGAGGCCACATGTGGCAATATGTTATTGTTATGCGTGGGGCTACCCACAATAACCGCGCCGCAGTCGGCCAATTCTGTCATGACCGCGCTGTGGTGATTGCTCTTCAGCGACATGAGGCGAATGGGCACGCCCATTTCTTCCAAGCCAGAACCAATGGCTTGCGCCATTTTTTCTGTGGTGTGCCACATGGTATCATACACAATGAGGGCGCGCTTTTGCGGTTTTTGTAATGCCATTTCTTTGTAGGCATTGACGATGAAGTTCACCGACTCAGGGCCGCGATGGATGAGACCATGGTCTGGGGCAATCATGTCAATTTCAAGGGTGCTCAAGGTGTCGATGGCCTTAATAACTTGCGTGGAGAAGGGCAGTACTATGTTGTAATAATACTCTTTAACGGCCTGCATGATTTGCTCTTGGCAAAATTCGTCGCCATAGCGTTGGGTGGAGGCAATGTTTTGTCCAAAGGCATCATTACTAAAGAGCACTTTGTCTTCTGCCACATAGGTGACCATGCTGTCGGGCCAGTGTAGCATGCGTGTTTCCACAAAGTGCAAATTTCTTTGGCCAATGTTGATGGTGTCACCGGTTTTAAGCACCTGAACGGGCCAATCTTTGGCAGGAAAGTAGCCCTCAAGAGATTTGGCACCCATGGTGGATACGAAAATCTTTTCTGGCTTGCAACGCTCCACAACTTCAGCCAAAGCACCGGCGTGGTCTAACTCCAAGTGATTGCAAATGAGGTAGTCAATTTCTTCCAGAGGGCAAATTTTTGCCAAACGGCAGAGCATGGTGCCGGCCATGTGATGAGACACGGTATCTATCACCACTTTTTTGGTATCATTGATCATGTACGCATTGTACGTGGATCCACGAGGAGAAAGAGAGTAACCGTGAAAGTCACGGTTATCGTAGTCAACGGCGCCAATCCAATAAATATCTTTTTTAATTTCTACGGGTTGCATATTTACTCACTTTGGAGGTGGGGAATGAAAATAAAGGCAGCACCAAGTACTGCCTTTATACAATTTTACTTTTTATTCGCTGGGGCTAAAATTGCTTTTATCTACGCCACAGACAGGACATACCCAATCTTCTGGTAAATCTTCAAAGGCTTTACCTTCGGCATCGGGATCATACTCATAACCACAAAGATTGCATGTGTACTTTTGCATAATAACCT
>CAYJHD010000040.1:0-18140 GCA_964370015.1 uncultured Desulfovibrionaceae bacterium
ATGGAAGGTAGAGTTACTTATTTTTCTAAATATAGAATGGAATACTTTTTTTGTCCAGTGACGTGCTTTTTTATTAATATAATTGCACCATATGAGTAGTTTCATTTGAATCTTTATTGCGGCAAAGTCTTACTTTCAAAGCTAGGATAGTATCGCCATGAAAGTTTTTTGGAAAAGGGAGGGCCTACCCGAAGGGCGCAAAGCGTTCCCGTTAGTGAGTCTTCGAACTTTACGGGAATAGAGAGCAAAGCGGTATGGGGGAGGGAAAGAACTTTTTTTCAAAAAGGTTTTTCCCTCCCCCATAAAAAATATTAAAAAAGGGGAGGAAAGAACCCATAAGGTTTTTCCTCCCCATAAAACTCATAAAGAGTTCATCTTAATTTTCGTAATAAGAGCGCAGAGCTTGGCTTCTTATGGGGTGGCGTAACTTACGAAGCGCCTTGGCTTCGATTTGGCGAATACGTTCGCGTGTTACGTTGAAGAGCTTGCCCACTTCCTCAAGGGTGTGGTCACTCTTTTCGGCTATACCAAAGCGTTTGCGCAGCACTTGTTCTTCGCGCGGGGTGAGGTCTGCCAATACTGAGGCCAATTGCTCAGAGAGCTTGGTGTTAATAACTTCTTCGGCAGGAGCCACCGCTTTTTTATCCTCAATGAAATCGCCAAGGCTGGAATCTTCTTCGTCACCAATGGGTGTTTCTAAAGAAATGGGCTCTTTGGCAATTTTGAGCACCTTCTTTACCTTATCCACGGGGCATTCCATGCGTTCGGCAATTTCTTCGGGTGTGGGATCGCGCCCGAGCTCTTGCACGAGATAACGCGATGTGCGGATGAGCTTATTGATGGTCTCAATCATGTGCACAGGAATACGAATGGTACGAGCTTGGTCGGCAATGGCGCGCGTGATGGCTTGGCGAATCCACCATGTGGCATAGGTGGAGAATTTGTAACCGCGCTGGTATTCAAATTTATCCACAGCCTTCATGAGTCCGATATTGCCTTCCTGAATAAGATCAAGGAATTGCAGGCCTCTGTTGGTGTACTTTTTGGCAATGGAGACCACTAGGCGCAAGTTGGAGCGGATAAGCTCTTGTTTTGCGCGCATGGCCACGGTGTTGCCGCGCTTGATACGCCAAAGTACTTCTTCAAGGTCGTGCACGTTGTGACAGCATTTTTCTTGAAGGCGGCGCAAGATTTCTATTTTACCGATGATCATTTCTTTAAAGGAGAAAAGTTCATCTACGCTTAAGCCAAGCTCCTTGGCAGCATCGGTGGGGCTCACTTCGCGGTGTTCAAGACGGTAGAATAGGTCTTGAATTTCCACTTGTGTGCGCCCTGTGGAAAGAATGTAAGCCGACAAATCGCGCTGGCAGTTGTGCATTTGGCGTACATAGTCTTCTACAGTTTCAATGATGCGGTCTATAAGGGTTTTTTCAAGTTTGATATCGCGCAGGCGAATGACAACTTCTTCCTTATAGCTGAGAATTTCCTTTTGCACACCGGCCACGCGGCGGTCTAAGGTGCAACATTCATCAAGCTTGGCGTATATTTTTTTCTTTTTGCGGAAAGTGGCTTTAATTTCATCAAGAAGAAGGATAACGCGAGTGCGTTGATTCATTTCATCTTCGCTGGGGTCATCTTCTTCGATGGTTTTTACCACGTCTTTAAGCTTAATGCGGTTTAAGCGTAAATCTTCGCCCACATTGATAAGCTCTTCCACGGCCACAGGCACTTCTACCAATGCGTAGAGTACGTCCTGCTCACCCAATTCAATTTTTTTGGCAATAACCACTTCGCCGTCACGATCAAGCAAGGGAACAGCGCCCATCTCGCGCAAGTACATGCGCACAGGGTCCGTATTTCGTGAGGAATAATCAATGGTTTCTTCCTCATCGGCAAGGTCAAGGTTGCCTTCTCCGGCAACATCGTCTTCTCCGTCTGCGGCATTGATGGTAATCTTCTTACCTTCTTTTTCTGAGTCAACAATGGCAATGTCATGCTGTTCAAAGATGGTAATAACCTCTTCAAACTGTTGCTCAGAGTTACTCATTTCAGCAGGTAAAGCTTTTGCCACCTCATCAAAGGTGAGAAAGCCCATGGCTTTCCCTTTGTCGATAAGGGATTTTATCTGCTGTATGTCTTTAAGATTATTCATCAATCCTCCTCAAAGTTTCCTGCAACACCCGTAGGTAATCTAAATCTGTTTCAAAGTCACCAAGGCCGGCATTTTGGCGTAACGCATTGAAAAGAGAATTTTTTTGCATATCCTTATGCATGCTTTCCAATTCTTTTTCAAGGCTGATAAGTTCTTTGTCACCGTTATCCCTCGGGGGTGCTTCGCCGGTGCGGCTTTGAATCCAAAAGGTTTTCTCTCGCTCAGTTAAGTGATGAAAAACATCATCCGGATCAAAATCTTCAATTTTCTGCCAGAGCTGTTTGGCCACATCCGTTTGCAAGGCAAGGTCTGCGCTGATATTCTGCAAATCTTGCAAGCGATGCGGATAGCGCACAGCGTACATCATAATCTGTTTGTCACGCATGGCTGTTGCGGTGAGCTGTTTAGGCTGCGCTCCAGAGTTTGCGTTTCTTTGTGCACCAGAGCTTGTTCCCGTCCATGCCCCTTGTGCTCTTTGTGTTGCCGCCGGATGCCCTTCCCTGTGTATCCCTTGGCGCGTTTTACTTATATTTTCACGTAATGTGTCTTCAGCCAATTGCAACGACGTTGCAAATTTGCTGGTATAAATACTTACTAACTCGGGGATTTCCACCTTTTTTAAAAAGGATTTTGCAAAATCCACCGCATCCTTGGGAGCCATTTGCCGCAATATCTGCATGCAAAATGTCATCCCGTCGGGAGCTATACTCACTAGATGCTCAAAGGCATCCTTGCCTTGGCTATGCAAAAGGCTGTCTATATCTTCCCCTTCCGGCAAAAGCACCACAGTGCATTTAAGCCCTCGGGTAAGCAGCATTTCACAAGAGCGCAGGGCGGCCTTTCGTCCTGCTCTGTCTCCGTCAAAAAGTAAGATCACATGGGAGGTAAATCCCGATATGCGCTTAATTTGCTCCGGAGTGAGCGCCGTGCCCAGCACGCCCACGGCATGCGTGTAGCCAAATTGGTGCAGCGTGAGCACGTCCATGTAGCCCTCGGTGAGCAGCACATGGCCTTTAATACTAATACTGCTTCTGGATTGCGCAAGGCCATACAGTTGATCTCCCTTTTTATAAATAAGAGAATCTGAACTATTTATGTACTTTGCTTCATCCTCAGTGCCAATAATTCTTCCGCCAAAGGCTATAACTTGCTTTCCCAAAGAATGAATGGGAAAGATAAGCCTTCCGCGAAATCGGTCATACCCGCGACCGCTCTTGGCACTTTTGCCCAAAAGGCCGGCTTCCATGGCATCTTTTTCGGCAAAACCTGCTTGTTTCAAGGTGTTTGCCAGAGACTGCCAATCTCGCTTAGCCCAGCCTAGGCCAAAATTTTCTATAATCTCGGGGCTTAACTGTCGCCCTTGCATATACGTGCGGCATTCTTCGCCGTCTTCGCCCTTAAGGTTGGCTCTAAAATGAGCTTCGGCCAAGGCATACATGCGCAACATATTTTGCCGTGCCGATTGCTTGGCCTGTGGGCTGGGGCCCTTTTGCCCCGGTGCATTGCTCTTATAGGTATCCAGTGTGATACCGGCCTCAAGAGCCAGCTGTTCCAAGGTTTCCTTAAAATCCAAGCCATTGATGCGACCATAAAAGTCAAACAAATCGCCGCTGGCTTGGCACCCAAAGCAGTAAAAAAAGCCTTCCTCTTCACTAACGGAAAAAGAGGGCTTGGTTTCTTGGTGAAAAGGACAAGGGGCAGCCCAGCGCGGGCCATTGCGTTGTAAATCCACATAGCGTCGTACCATGTCCACAAGACTAATACGCTCTTTTATGTGTCTAACAGCTTCTCTACCTTGCATGGTATCCCTTTTTGTCCTTATGTGACGCTTTTTAAGGCTTTAACGTCACTTCCAAAAAACACGAAATATCTTCTCTGGTGTATATATAAGTCCTTATCTCAGATGCACAATAGTCATTCCGTCACCGCCCCTATCTTCTGGGGCCAAAGCAAAGCTTTCGATGCCGGGAAAAGTTCGTAAAAAATTATGTACTTCTTTGCGTAAAACCCCTGTGCCGCGTCCGTGTACAATTTCCACACTTTCGCGCCCAGCAAGGATGGCTTTATCTAAAAAAGTGCCCAATTGCCCAAGGGCCACATCGGCTCTTTGTCCGCGCATATCAAGACTTAGCAGGGGACCGGTGGGCTCGGTGCGTGTGAGCACACCGCGGCTTTTGGGAAGTTTATCCACATGAGCACGACCTTCTGTAAGGCCATCGCCAAGGTCTTTTATGTCTGCCCAAAGGGTGACGCCGCCCATGTCCAATTGTACTCTTTTTTTACGAGTATCAATTTCACAAATTTTACCTTTTTTTCCAAAAGCTTTATGCAAAACCAATGCGCCCACGCGTAAAGATTCGGCATTAACCGGAGCCGCTTTAAGCGAAAGGCTAGAAGCATTTTCTGTATTTTCTTGCGCCAAATCAGCACGTAGAGCAGACATATTTTTGAGTGCCTGTTTATGCGTAACCTTACCGGCCTTCCATGCTTGCATGAGCTCTTGCGCTTTTACGCGCACTTCATCATACAGCTTGGTGCGTTCACGCTCAAAGCGTTCTTGTAATTTATGGTGCTTATGCTTTTGCTCGTTTTGTTCGCGCTTAAGAGTATCAATTTCTTCTTCGCGTTTCACTGCCAGCACGTTGAGGCGCTCAATGAGGGCACTGGTATCTTCGCCGTCCATGAGCAAATAATGCTCGGCGCGGCGTAAAATGCTTTCGGGTAGGCCGTGCTCACGAGCCACATCCAAAGCTTGGCTGGCGCCCACTTGGTCATAGGCCAAGCGGAAAAGGGGACGCTTGGTGCTGGGATCAAAAAGCACCGAGGCGGCGCGAGCTTTTTCGCGGGTGAGGGCGTAGGTTTTTAAAGCGGGAAAGTGCGTGGCAGCCATGACGGTGGCGTCTTTATCCAAAAGGCCATCCAACACCGCTTGAGCCAAGGCCGCACCTTGGGCGGGGTCTGTGCCTGCGCCAAATTCATCCAGTAAAATAAGGCTTCCCGTATGTGCTTCTTCCCATGCGGTGGTGAGCTGGCGAATTTGTCCTGTAAAGGTGGACACATGGTCTTCGAGGCTTTGTGAATCGCCAATGAAAGCGTGGATATGGGTAAAGGCCGGCAAACGTGCACCAGCGGCCACAGGCACGGGGAAACCACACATGCCCATGAGAGCCAAGAGCCCAAAAGTTTTGAGGCACACGGTTTTACCGCCGGCATTACCACCGGAAATAACGAGGCCGCGTTCTCCTTTGCCAAGGATAATATCAATGGGTTGCGCATTGCTGTTTAAAGCCAAGAGAGGATGGCGTGCTTCGGGAAGGAAGACATCTCCATCGCTATGGGTAAGCTCTAAATAATGACATGGCGTGGGAGCTGCAGAAGTTGCTGCGGCTTTTTTACCGGTAAATTTACCTTGAGAAGCACTCTTACCACCTTGAGCCATGGCCAAAGAAAGCTTTTCCAAAGCCAGCAATAAGTCCATGCGCGTGAGCAAGTGCGTGGCATTGTGCACAAGGGGTAATGCCTCACGTACCAAGGCTGTGAGGTATTCTAAAATTTTGCGCTCTTCTTCGCGCTCTTGGCGTTTTAAGTCTTGTAAATTATTATTTACTTCCACCAAGAACATGGGTTCGAAATAGCACGTTTCGCCGGTTTGTGACCAATCGTGAATGATACCTTGCAAACGACCTTTGAAATTGGCCTTTAAGGGTAATACATAGCGATCGGAGGCAAGGGTCATATAATTATCTTGCATATAGTGCAAAATATTATACTCATTGGCAAAATCTTTTACACGGCGCAGGCAACTTTGATGTAAACGACGCAGTTCTGTACGCACTAAGAGCAATTCTGGGGAGCTTTCATCGCGAATATTGCCATCATCCCCAAGGCAACGGCGTAAAGCTTGCGTCAATGCTTCGGGTAGGGGAGAAGCCTCCACCAAAGCCACAAGGCGAGGCCAAGAACTTTCACCGGAAGAGGCGGCAAGGCTTTTTACCGAGACGCTGGCTTGCTGAGCAAGGCGCAATACTTCGCGCAATGTCCAAAGGGCGTCCAGGTCAAGCAAAGCATGCGGTGCGCGCAAAAAGGGCTCAATGGCCGAAATATCGGGGAAGGAAGAGAGGCGAAAGCCTTTTTTGTCGGAGCCTTGTCCGGCGCATTCAGCCAAAGCGGCCCATGTGCGGCATTCATCATGCAGACGAGCGGCTTCCATGGCTTCTTGGGCAGAGTCGTAAGGGCGCCAAGAAAGAGCAGCTGCCTTGGCAGAGGCAGACAAACAAAAATTGGCAAGATGTTCCAGCACCTTGTCAAATTCAAGGGCTGTGAAAGTGCGTGCAGGTATCATGTATTATGCGCTTAAGCGTTCTCTGATTGTGGCAGAAAGGCTTTTGCCGTCCACACGACCCTTATATTGTGCCATGATGGCATTCATAACCTTACCCATCTCTTGAGGGCTTTTGGCGCCTGTGTCTGCAATGGCAGCTTCAATGGCGGCGGCAAGCTCTTCAGCGGTGAGGGGCTTTGGTAAATATTCTTGCAAAATGGCCAGTTCAGCGGCTTCTCTTTCGGCAAGATCTGGACGGTTTGCTTCGGTGAATTGCACAATGGAATCTTGACGCTGTTTGGCTTGACGTAAAAGCACGTCCATCATTTCAGCATCATCAAGGGTGCCGGAGCTGCGCTTAAGTTCCACAAGGAGGTTCTTGGCGGCAGTTTTTAAGAGGCGTAATACATCTAACTTGAGCTGTTCTTTGGCTTTATAGGCAGAAATGTAGTCTTTTTCAATGCGCTCATTCAAAGTCATGGGGAAGGCCTTTTTACGCTAAACAAATAGTAAAGGCGGGGAATTCGGTGTGCGAATTCCCCGCAGGATCTCTGACTGCAAAGTGCTTGAGCACTCATTTTACAAGGGGGTTAGCCCATGTTCATCTTTCTGATCTTTTTCATAAGACGCTTTCTAGCAGCGGCTTTCTTCTTTTTGCGCATGACGCTAGGCTTTTCGTAGTGTTGACGTTTTTTCATTTCAGAAAGAACACCAGCCTTTTCTACTTGCTTTTTAAAGCGACGTAATGCGATATCGAAGTTATAATCGTCTTCGTTAAGGAATACACCTGGCAAAGAAATCACCCCCTCTTGAATAACTCGAGAGGAGACCATAGGGCCTTATTAAAAAAAAAGCAAGTTTTTTGTGTGAGTTTTTGAGCTTTATGCGCTCTTGGTTGCCTTGTGTACTTTCCTCATGTATGGTGCAGAAAATTTGGAGGAAGTATGGGAAAGTTGCGTATAGCTGTTCTTGGTGGCGGATCTTGGGGCACGGCCTTGGCTCATGTGCTGGCAGAAAATAGGCATGAGGTGCGCCTTGTGGTGCGCGATGCTGCCATGGCGCAAAGCATCAATGAAGAGCATAAAAATCCACGCTATGTGACGCGCTTCACCTTGCATGATTCTCTACAGGCCGTCACGAATGTGCAAGAGCTCGAGTCACAAGATATATATGTTTTAGCCATACCTGCCCAATCTTTGCGCGGATATTTGCAAAATATTGAACCCCATTTACCGCAAAATTGCGTGCTCGTGAATACGGCCAAAGGGCTTGAAAGCGATACCTTTATGACCATGCGCGAAGTGGTTATGGAAGTGCTTGAGCATAAAACACCGCAATACGCAGTGTTGTCTGGGCCTTCCTTTGCCGAAGAGGTGCTGGAAAAGCAACCCACAGCCGTGGTGCTTGGCACAGAATGCACCAGTCTTGGGCAGCATTTGCGCGCGGTATTTTCCACACCGTATTTTCGCTGTTACTCCGGAAAGGACATAATTGGCATAGAGCTTGGTGGTGCGCTGAAAAATATCATGGCCATAGCTGTGGGGTTATGTGATGGGATGGGCCTTGGGCATAATAGCCGTGCGGCTCTGATAACGCGTAGCTTGGCAGAAATGAGCCGTTTGGGTTTGGCGTGTGGCGGGGATACCAGTACTTTTATGGGGCTTTCCGGACTTGGAGATTTAACGCTCACGGCCAATGGGAATCTTTCGCGCAATAGACAGGTGGGCTTGCGTCTTGGCCAAGGTGAGCAGCTTACCGATATTGAAGCATCACTAGGTATGGTGGCTGAAGGGGTAAAAACCACGCAAGCTGTGCATACCATGGTGGAGAAATTTGGATTAAATGCGCCCATCACTTCCATGGTGTATAAAATACTCTATTGTGGTCTTGCGCCAGAGCAATGCGTGGCAGAGCTCATGTGTCGTAATTTGAAAGATGAATAAGGTACTGTGCTAGGGTAAAATTATATGTATGATATTAACTAGTTATATTGTGTTGTAAAAAAATATTAAAAAAATACAAAAAAAGACTTGCCAAGAGTCGATGTTTGGCATAGATATATCTTCGCTTGTGCGGAGAGGTGTCCGAGTTGGTCGAAGGAGCACGATTGGAAATCGTGTGTACGTTAATCGCGTACCAAGAGTTCGAATCTCTTCCTCTCCGCCATAAGTGAAAATAAATACGATTTAAAGCCTAAAGATTGAAAAGTTACTTTTCAGCTTTAGGCTTTTTTTATATGCTATTTTTTGAAAGCCAGAACATTTTGTAATAGGCTACATGTTTTGTGAGGAATGTATGCAGCAAATTATCTATGCCATAGGTGATATTCATGCCGATTTTACCCGATTGAATGTTTTTATAAATAAAAAAATTCGCCATAATCGAGGTATACAGAGCTTAGCTAAAGATGATGAGTTGGAAATCATTTTATTGCAATGCGGTGATTTTAGTTTTTTTTGGCCACGTTGTGATTATAGTCATGCCATCAAAAATAAGGTTAATTTTCTTAAGGATGGCTATGTGAAAATTTATTGGTGTGCTGGCAATCATGAAAATCATGATGTGTTGGATATGCTACAGGAAAAGTACGCTGGTAGCCCTTTTATTGAAGTGGCACCACAAGTGCATTTTGCCACTTTTGGTTCTGTACTAGAGCTTTTAGATGGAACCAAAGTGCTGTTCTGTGGCGGCGGGGAAAGTGAAAAACGCGATAAAGAACGCAGAATTACTCATGAAAGGCACACGGGGCATAGGGCTTGGTGGCAGCAAGAAGGTATTGATTCCAAAGATATGCAACGCTTGCCACTGACGCAAATTCAGTGGGTGGTGAGCCATGCACGCCCCTTGGCAGTGCCGCTCACAGCACAAAGTCATCATGGAAGGGAACAATCGCAGGTTTATTTAGAAGAGATTCGTCAAAAATATACACCGCAAAAATGGATTCATGGACATTACCATGTGTACGAGGAAGGCATTCACGATGGTTGTGAGTATATTTGCTTAAACCATTCGGGTTCGCGCGGTGTGTGGCACAAGTTGGTGGGGCATATTGGTAAGTTTTAATTTTTTAATAATATTTTTGTACGAATTGTAAAACTAGATGCAATGCAATAAGGATGGTGGCAAAAATGGCTAAAGTGTCCAAAAATGAAGGGCGTGAAGCTTTTTGCCATTTTTGAGGAATTTTCTTGAATGGAAAGGCGTCAGGGATTTGTGGCGTTTTTTCTCCATGTGCGGTTTTATTTTGCGGTAGAAGTTCTGAGGTTGTAGGCTTTGGAGCTTTTTTTTGTATTTGAGCCCAGCTCCTTTGCAGTATAAAAGTGGAAATAAGTACGCAGGCCATATAACCTATCAGTAAAAATGAGAAGAAACGAAAGAGTTTTATAAGCAATTGCGTCCACTCATGGGAAGAATGTGCAAAAAGGGCTTTGTCATAAAAAAAGACCGCTAAAAAAGCCAAACTACCAACAGAGAGTGCGTTTAGGAAGTAGTGTAACAGTTGCCCTTTGTAATGATCAAATTCTTTGCGGAGTGTAAGCTTTTCTTGCAATATGTTTTGCAGGCAATTTGTAATGGTGCTGTAGAGGCTTGGCAGCAGAAAAAAAAGACAACTTATGCCGTAAATATACGCTTGGTGGTAGGGGCTTAGTGAAAAGGATGCGGCGTGCGCTTTGGTGTGGCGTAAAGGATCCCAATTTTGGCTGAGCACTATATCCATATTAAGAAAAAAAAGAACCAATAAGAACATGGAAAGGTTCATTACTCTATGATGTTCTTTGAAGTACGAAATCTGTGTCATGTTCACTCCTAAAAAAGGGAATCAGGCGTGGGGCGTGAATCACATTTGTCATAACTGTTTGTGAAATTCGCAAGGTATGTGAAGATGTGAGCTTTTTTCGTATAAGAAAATACCTGCATGGAAGTAGTTTCTGCTTGTAAAGGCTAGCAAAAGAAGACAAGGGTAGCAACATAAAAAAGCCATGGTCTTATGTGAAAACCATGGCTTTTGTTTTAGGTATTTGATTGAGTATTAGCTTTGTAGCTTCTTTAAAAGCATTTGCAAATCTGCGGCCATGTCAGTGAGTTCGCGTATGGCTTGTGATGCGTCCACCATGCCTGTGGCATTGGCGTTGGCAATGTGATTGATTTCGTCGATGGAGCGATTAATTTCTTCTGAAGTTGCCGATTGCTCTTCCGCGGCGGTGGCAATGCCTGAAATGAGTCCCGTATTGGCATTGGCCAAGGTGAGGATTTCTTCTAAGGATGCCCCAGACACGGCGGCCAGCTCTGTGGCCTTGGCGGCAAAGTTGGCGCTTTCGCTCACACGTTCAATGTTCATGGATGTGGTGGTTTGAATACCGCGAATGCTGTTGCCCACCTCCGTGGTGGCGGTCATGGTTTTTTCTGCCAACTTACGTACTTCGTCGGCTACCACGGCAAATCCACGTCCGGCTTCACCTGCGCGCGCAGCTTCAATGGCGGCATTGAGCGCAAGCAAGTTGGTCTGATCTGCAATGTCAGAAATAACATCCATAACGCTGCCAATGCTTTCTGCTTGCTTACCAAGCTGTTGCATATTGACTTCCAATTCCTTGGCCACATCATTAACGCTCTTAATGGCCATGACCACTTGATGTACCAATTCCGATCCTTCTGTGGCCTTACTGCGCACATTGTCAGATTGCGTATTGGCTTCGCCGGCATTATTGGCCACTTCCAGAACGGCGGTGTTCATCTCTTCCATGGCGGCGGCGGTGGAGGTGATGCGGTCGCGCTGTATGGAAGCTCCCTCAGCCACTTCTTCTGCCTGTGCAGAAAGCTGTCTTGAGGCTGTGGCCATGCGTTCGGAAATATCTTGAGCTTCAGTGGCCACTTGAACAATGGTTCGCTGTGTGCTCTTGATGGAAGTTAAGTCAGTGACAAGCTGTAATACGCAGGCCAGTTTACCTTTTTCATCCACAAAGGGAATGGCTGTATAGGTAATGTCCAGCATTTTGCCTTGTGGTCTTGCCACCGTTTCTCCCGTGGCAGGGCGTAAAGTGGACACGGCAATGTTCAGCGCATCGCCAGGGGTGCCGGAATCGTCACGATTCATGATTTCTTTACACGTTTTGTTTAAGTAATCACTGCCCACAACGGATTGGGCTGTTTTGTTAATATACACCACGTGTAAGCTTTTATCTAAGACAACCACAGGAGCTGTGAGGGCGTTGAGAATGTCTTGATATTGCTTAAGGGAGTGGTTTGTGCCTTCAATGAGATTGGCAAAGGCGCCTTGAACTTTAGAACTGTCGCCCTGAATTTCAATGCTACCTGCGCTGATTGTTTCTTTAACGCGGGCGTATTCTTCAATGACGAGCTTTAGAGAAGTGGGAATGGAGCGCAAGGCATCGGCAAGGGCGCCAATTTCGTCGGTGCGTTTCACGTCCAGCGTGCCGTCAAGGTTACCTTGGGCAATGTCGGTGGCAAATTGTGAGCCCTTGGCCACAGCTTTCACCACAGGACGTAAAATACCAAAAGCCACGCCAGCACTTAAAAGCACGGCCATGATGGTAGCCATGATGGAAAGATTACGCAAATCAATGAGGTCTGAGAAAATATCGCGTTCTTCAGCTCTGGCTATGACGATAATATCAGCACTTTTTAGTTTGGTGTGATAGGCTGTTACGGGATAACCGGCCAAATTGGTATAGGTACTTATGCCATTGCCGTTTTGGGCAATTTTTTTCATATCCGGTGTGATGGAAAGATTGGTCTTCATGAGAGAATCTTTGTTGGAATCAAGCACCACGCGCCCTTGACCGTCAATGGCAAAGGCAAATCCATGCTTACCCACGGTGATTCCTTTAAAAACCGTGTCGTACACTTTGGCAAAGGATATGTCACCGCTGAGCACGCCCACGATGTCGCCACTGCTTCCCCTTACCGGGTACACCACTGCCAACAATACTTCATTGCTAATGGTGGACATGCGCGGTTCAGTTCTGGCCATGGAGCCTTGCATGGCTTCTTTGAAATAGTCGCGGAAGGAAAGGTCGGTACCCACGGCAGAAGGGGTGGAAGAGGCAACCACTTTACCCGTGGTATCCAAGAGGTTAAAACCATGCAACATGGAGAGCTCTTGGGTGCGACCTTGCAGCCAAGAATTCATGGTGCTGATTTGCGAGCTGTCATGGAAACTTTCTTCCAAGAAGGAAATGACGTGGCTGTTCACCGTGGTGATTTTGATAAAGGTTTTGGTGGATGCAAGTGTATAATCCAGCATGCGTTGCATGGATTCTGAGGTTACTTGCATGGTATTAAGAGAGGATTCAGTGAGCGATGAGGCGGTTTCTTTGTAGGTTAAATAACTGAGGATGCTCATGGAAAGCACCAATACCACGGTGATGGGTAGCAAAACTCTTTGTAGCAACTTCATACAAACTCCCTTTTAGGAGACTTGCACAATGAATAACGAGCAATGTAGATAGTGGCGAGTAGTCACAGAAGTATCTTGATATTGCGAGAGCATAGATTGCCTTGTCTATGCCTTATCATTGTACATGACTCTTTTGGTATATAGCTTAATACTAACATCATCGGTAAATTGTTGCAAAACTTTATATGTGAAAAAAAAAGAGTGCTTTGCAGCACTCTTTTAACAGATGAATTTTACTTTTTTTAGAAGGTATACCCGATGGAGAAAGAGTAAATGTCCGCACCCACGTTGGAGGATTTACCAGGAGACACTGTGGATGTGTTGCTCTTGGTGTAGTCCACATCGTAAAGCCATAAGTGTGCGTAGGCAAGGTCGAAGGTCCAGTTTTCATACTTGAAACCTACACCCAAGCTGATGACGTCACGACCATTGGTGGGCATGAGATAATCGGCATGCTTGTCATCGGTAACGTCAGTTTCATGCCAGTAACCGGCACGTAAGGTTAACCAATCTAATGGAGCATATTCCACGCTGGCGTTGATGTTCCAACCGTCGCGCCAGTTTTTCTCGTTGAAAGAGTTCAAATGAGGATTGCCATCCATATAAATATTCAAATGATTGAAAGTGGACCAACGTGTATATATGGCACCCACTTCAAAACTTAAATTTTCCAATGGCTTGTACATGATACCAAGGGCCAGGGAGTCGGGTAACTGTATGGTGCCATGAATGTCGGATTTATTGGGGATGTTAGCCAGCCCAGCAAAAGGAGCGGGAAGGCTGTGGTGGAATTTAGCTTCACCGCGAATGTTTTGTGTTACTTGGCTTTTGTAGGCTAAGCCTGCGGACCATTGTTCGTTGAATTTAGCGTGTAAGCCAAGATGAAAGCCAATGCCTACGCCGTCACCTTCAAGTGCCGCAGATCCATCGGCTTGCCCCATGCGGCGAAAGTCTACGGCATTATTAAGGAACATGCTCATGTACATGATTTCCACACCGAAAGAGGCGGAGAACATGTCATTGAATTTGTAGGCAATGGTAGGCACGGCAGATAGCGTGGTTACACCAACGCCATGTACATTGTAGCGGCCTTGCCATTCGTCGGCATAGTTATTACCGAGGCCAAAGCGAGTGAAAACACCAAGGCCAAGCCACACTTTGTCGTTGAGTTGATAGCTGGCATAGCCGTGGCCGGGGGTCCAAATGGTGGATTTGGTTTTGGTTGTGTGGCCTGTGTTTTCAAAATGAATGCCACCATAGGGAGCCACAAAGGACATACCGCCCATGATGTGAATGCCGGGAAGTTGTGTAATGCCGGCTGCGTTATAAGCAAGGGCAGAAACGTCGTCAGCACGGCCAACCATGCCGCCGGCAAGGCTAAGGCCGCGAGCAGACCATTCGGTCATGGCGAAACCTTCAGCCAGGGCAGAACCTGCCATGGTAAGGGTAAGTAAGGTTGCAAGAGCGAGAGAGCGAAGTTGTAACATAATGCCTCCAAGGCGCAAATATAGTGCCGCTGTTAAAATTTGTGGTGACACTTAGGTGCTCCCTAATACATATTTAACGGGTCAAGGTCAAGGGAAAGCTTCATGTGTTTTTTGTCCGACAATTCTAGAGCTTTAGAATAAAGATGACGCATGGCTTGCCAGTCATGCCCTTTGAGCAAGCAGTGAAAACGCTTTTGTCCGCGTAAAATGGCTAAAGGCGCCGGCGCAGGGCCAAGCACGGAAATACCACATTCTTGGCTTAGTTGCCGTAATTCTTTTCCCAATTGCAAAAGGAGCTTTGGCCCTTCGGTGAAATCAAAGGCAAAGCTTATGCGAATAAGAGCCAAATGCACAAAGGGAGGATAGCGTCTTTTTTCTCTGCGGGACATTTCTTCGGTGTAAAAACCTTCAAAGTCGGCATTTTGGATGTATTTCCAACAATAGTGGTTCACGTCACGGGTTTGGATAAGTACCTTTCCGGGCTTTTGCCCGCGTCCTGCGCGTCCGGCAGATTGTACCAGTAGCTGAAAAGTACGCTCGGCAGCGCGATAGTCGGGGGTATTGAGCCCAAGGTCGCCATCGGCCACCAAAGCCAGTGTCACATGGGGAAAGTGATGCCCTTTGGAAAGCATTTGCGTGCCCACAAGGATTTGCGCTTCTTGGCGTCCAAAGGCTTCAAGAATTTCTTCCATGCGCCCTTCACGCCGTGTGCTGTCTTTATCTAAACGTAACACTTGGCCTGGGGCCAGCGTTTGCAAATATTCACTGAGCTTTTCTGTTCCTTCACCCATGGGGAGAAAATGCATACCTTTGCAATGAGTGCATAAGGCTGGAAAAGGCACGGCATAACCGCAATAATGGCAAATGAGGCGTTCACGTCCTTTATGGTAGGTGAGGCCAATTTCACAATGGGGGCAACGAGCCACTTTATTGCAATCAAGGCAATACATGAGGGGGGCATAGCCGCGCCTGTTGAGTAAAATGACAGCTTGCTCGCCGCGGCTGATGGTTTCTTTAAGGGCAAATTCACTTTCCGGTGCCAAGGTGGCTTGGCTTCCTTTTTGTCCACTAATATTCACTAGGGTGATTTCGGGTAAGGTGCCTCCGCCCACGCGAGCTGGCAGGCTTTGCATCTGCAATTTGCCTTGTTTGGCGGCGTAAAAGGTTTTTAAGTCCGGCGTGGCAGAACCCAATACCAAGAGGCCCTTTTGTTGGGCAATGCGAAACCACGCCACTTCCTTGGCTTGATAGTGCAACTTTTCATCTTGCTTAAAAGATCCGTCATGCTCTTCATCCAATACAATGGCGCCCACGTCATGCCACGGTAAAAAAAGGGCCGAGCGCGTGCCTACGATAATGCAAGGTTCTTGGCGTTCAGCCATGTGTCGAAACAGCTTTTCGCGGCTCATGGAGCTTTGATAACCATGATAAAGGAAGAGCGGTTTATCCGGTAAAGCATTGGATACATCGCGACGCAATTTAAGTGCTAAAGCCACTTCTGGGGCCAGTAAGACCATGGAAAGGCCGCGTTCAAGGCATAGCCTAGCCAACTCGATGTATACGGCGGTTTTTCCGCTGCCTGTGATGCCATAGAGCAGATGGCTTTGGGCTTTTCCTGTGCTTTGGGCTGTGTCCAATGCTTGTGTAAAAGCATGCAATGCTTCGCTTTGCGGTTCAGAGAGCGTAAAACTTGGCTCCACCGGGGGCAAAAGAGCCTCAGATTCTTCTTCCACTTCGCTGGCTTGCAAGCGCACATGGCCTTGCTTAAGCAAGGCTGCTAGAGCCGGAGCGGCTCCTGTGCCCAGTGTGCGTAAGAGCAGACGTCTATTGACGCTGCCGTGATCTTGTAAATATTCTAATACGGCCACTTGCTTCACAGCCATGGGGCGCACGGGCCAGGGGGGATCTATTTGTAAGACACACAGCTCCGAAACGGCACTGTCCACCTTGGGAGCTAAAATATGGGCTTGGCCTTGCATGAGGGCATGGGCCAGCGCGCGGCTTTGGTCTGCGGGCAATTCTTCAAGGCTTTTAAGGCTGAGTAATTGCGCCTTACCATCATAAAAGGTGCGTATCTTGCCTTGAGCAGAGCGCAAACCCGAGGGAAGGATGTGGCGTAAAATATCCCCTTCGGAGCGGCATTGACGTAAAGCCAATTGTTGTATGAGGGCTAAATATTCTTTACTCAGTAAAGGGCTTGTTTCCAGCGGCGCCGCCAGTGGTTTTATGTTTATACCTTCTCCAAGGCCGCTTTCACTTTGGCCGGGGTGCATGATGACGCCCACGCGTAAACCTTTACCAAGGGGAATGGCAACACGCAGGCCGGGACAAAAAAAGGAGGCGTGTTCTTTGGGCCACCATGAGGGTAGGGCGTAGGTGTAGGTGGCGTAGGGCGGAGTAAGTAAGGCGACGGAATAGAACATGAAGTAAGGTGGGGTTAAAGATACAATTGTTCCCATGTGGAAAAGTTTGACCACATGGGAACAAGGATTTGATATACTGAAGTATAGGGGGCTTCTTTCTTTTTAGCAAGGGCTGTGTGCCATGGCTAAAAAGAAGGAATTACATGGTGTCGAGGATATTCTTCAACATGCCCTTGAGTTCTTGGCGCAATTTCTCATCTTGCATGGCAAAATACACGTTGGCTGTGAGATACTCGGCCCAGTCGCCAGCATCAAAACGGCGTCCGGTCATCTTTACTGCCAACATGCCTTTGTCTTTAGCCAAAGCTTGCAAGGCGTCGGTGAGTTGAATTTCACCGCCATGGCCTGGCTCTACTTTTTTCAGATAATCAAAAATATCCGGTGTGAGCACATAGCGTCCCACAATGGCAAGGCGCGAAGGTGCTTCATCGCGGGGGGGCTTTTCCACCATATCATTGATGCGGTACACGCCGGGGGAAATTTCTGTACCGTCAATGATACCATAACGGTCAACCTTATCCTGAGGTACTTCCATAACACCAATGACGGGCATGTTTTCAGCCATGGCCACATCGATGAGCTGTTGTACGCCGGGGGTGCCGCCAAACATGAGGTCATCGCCCACCATGATGGCAAAGGGCTTATCGCGCACCAATTCTTTGGCGCAAAGCACAGCGTGACCAAGGCCCAGCTGCTTCTTTTGGCGCACAGACATGATGTTCACCATTTCAGCCACATTGCGAACGATTTCCAATTTATCCAATTTGCCTGCGCGTTCCAGCACATGCTCCAATTGTAAATTGTAGTCGAAGTGATCTTCAATGACGTTTTTATCTCTGTTGGTCACAAAGATAACATCTTTAATTTTTGATTGAATGGCTTCTTCCACCACGCATTGTATAACGGGCTTGTTATAAATGGGCAGCATTTCCTTGGGGATATTCTTGCTGGCAGGGAGGGAGCGTGTGCCCCAACCAGCCACAGGAATAATAACTTTACGAATCTTTTCCATAACCTTCCTACTTTGGACGTAAAATCTTAAAACTGTAACATGTTGATGTAAATGCTTTTATGGAAAGCTTGGTTATAGTAAAGCAGATTGTTGACAAAATATACTGGGTGAAAACCTTTTCTGAAGAAAAGGTTCTTCCCCCAGACCCGTATTACGCTCTATTCCCGTAAAGCTCGAACACTCGCTAACGGGAACGCTTTGCGCCCTTTGGGTAGGCCTTTCTAAAAAACTTTATTTGCGACAGAGCCTTCTCTTTGAGAGTAAAGTTTCGTCGCAACGTGATATAATGTATACCTTCATGAGTTTTTCTAGGGCTAAAAAGCAAAA